>CAYGAN010000009.1:8001-14046 GCA_964347585.1 uncultured Planctomycetales bacterium
GGCCTCGATCATCGAGGACCTGGAAGTCGCCCTCGAGGCGCTTCGCGAGGAATTGCACGTTTATGCCTCCACGCGCGGCGCGATGATCGGCCCGGTCATCTTCGAGGACAGCGGCGACACCATCGATGCCAGCCGGCTCGGCAGCGGGGGGTATGCGATCCCCTCGATCGTCGAGCCGGACGTGATTCGCTTCAAGCAGTGCAAGGCCAAGTTCGTCCTCCACGTCGAAAAGGGCACCGTTTGGACCCGCTTCCGTGAAGATCGCTTCTGGGAGAAACATCGGTGCATCTTGACGCACGGCGAAGGCCAGCCTGCTCGTGGCACACGTCGGCTGCTGTATCGACTGCACAACGAACTGAAGCTCCCCGTCTTTGTCCTGCTGGATAACGACCCCTGGGGGTATTACATCTACTCAGTCATCAAGCAGGGGTCGATCAACCTGGCCTTCGAGAGCCAGCGGATGGCCGTTCCCGACGCCAAGTTCATCGGCGTGTCGAGTTTCGATTACGAACGCTGCGGCCTGACCGACGACGTGAAGATCGCCCTCGACGAACAGGACGTCAAACGGGCCAAGCAGATCCTCGAATACCCCTGGTTCAAGGGCAGGAAGCCTTGGGGGAAAGAAATCCGCAAGATGCTCAAGAACGGCTTCAAGATGGAAGTCGAAGCCATGATCAACAAACGCTTGACCTACCTGACTGAAGAATACGTCCCCATGAAGCTCAAGGACAAGAAGCAGTGGCTGGATTGACCTTCGCCGCTGCAGCCGCCGATCGAGCGCCCTACCCAGACGCGTATCGGCAAGCACCCCCCAACGATCGACTGGCCCAAGAAGCGGCGCCCGTCACTTCTTCTTGCAGCCTGCCGGATCGCAAATAGCCTTGCAGGCGGCAGGACAACCCGCGCACGCCGCCCGGCAGGCAGGGGGGACAAGATGCGCAGCCCTTCCGAATGGGCCGAAGCTTGATGTTGCGGTACGCGATCGGGCCGTGGTCGCCTTGCAGCATGATCGGCCCGGGCTGACCTACGTTGCCATCCATCGCTCCGCCGGTCGCGCCGCCGAGTTCCGCCTTATCGACGACCTTCTTGCCGTTGTGGATGACCGTGACCGTCTTGCCGATGAGGGTCACGTCGAACGTCTGCCAGGTGCCGGCGCGCTCGGCGGCGTTCTCGCTGGGAGCGACCTGGCCGTAGATGGCGCCGCATGCGTCATTGTCTGGAGGCCGCCCAAGCGAATCCTTCACCTGCACCTCGTACCGCCCGCGCAGGTAAACCCCGCTGTTGCCCCCAGGAGGCACCATGAACTCGACGTGCAGCTCGAAGTCGTCGAACTTCTGATCTGTGTAGATGTCGATGCTTGGCGGGTGGTTGTACATCGCGCCCTGGTAGGCGTACCAGCCGTTGCGGTGTCCTTCATGTCTGGCCTTCCAGCCGGACAGGTCCTTGCCGTTGAACAGCTCGATCCACCCGTTACCTTGGGTCGCCCTGGCCTTGGCTGGCGGCGCCGCACATCCGCTGATTGCCACCGCCGCTGCCAGGAAAACCACAACAAGAAGCGTTTGCGTGCGCGTCATCGCCCGTCCTCCAACCGTCGTTGCCGATGATTCTCGCTCTTTCCGCCACAGGCGCCGGGCGTCGAACAGCCCGCGCCGGTGCAGGAAACGGCCCACACGCTAGCGTGCGGTCCTACATTTTGCAAGCAACCTGGCGCGTGCGGCCACAGCCAAATGAGTCCACGTCAATTGAGAAGTACAGGTACCACGGGCAGCTCGGCCGCCCGTGCCTTGTCCGTGGGCTCTCCCACGCGCGAGCTGACTCCTGCCCATGCCACGCGCCGCTGCGCAAGGGCCAGCGAGATGAGTCCCGGTGGTCAACTCTAAGCCGGTGGTGGGTCATCGGCGCCTGTATGCTCGATGGCTTCGTAGCTGCCGCGTTGGCCCCAGCCGAAGATGCGTAGCGGCAGGAACGCCCAGCTGTTCACCGCGTTATAGACGTCGGCCACCATCGTGCGCAGCGCGTGCCGAACCGGCTGAGCGCCCGGATCGCGTACACGCGGCAAGAGGACAAACAAGGCGAAGATACGGATCAGCCCGGATGCGCCGAACAGAATCACGAAGTTGTTCACGTGGACCGGTCCGACATCGAGCCGCACCCCCTCCGCCAAGTGGGCCATCGTACCGGCCAGCACCGCTCCCAGAACTCCAGCTGCGCTCGTGACGATGGAGACAAGGGCCTGGTAGCTGCTTCGGCCCGTGCTGCCGGTGAACCGCAGGACCAGGTTGAAGTTGCTGAACTGGACTCCCGCCCAGGCGATCCCGCCGAACAGGCACGGTATCGCTGGCACCCACCAGAGCTTCGGTGACGACAGGAACCAGATCCACGGCAGGGGGAGCATCATCAGGTGGGCCGCCGCCAGGGCGGGCTTGCGCCCCCAGCGGTCAACCAGCCGTCCCCACAAGCCAAGCGTGGCGATCGAGCCGAGCACGGGGATGACCAGCGTGATCGCCTGTGCCCTCAGCTCGCTGACCTGAAGCGCCTGCAACAGGTGTAGCACGGCGAACGTCCCGAAGAAGCTCATCGCCATCACCATGCACCCCTGGTATCCGAGGACGCTGCGAAACGCCTTGCTCCTCAACGGCACGAGGAAGACGTCGTGCAGGGAGGGGCGCGGCCCGTTGTTGGCTATCGCCGGTTCGGGCACCCGACTATGAACGGCAATGTCCAGATTTCCACAGACGCTGGCGATCACGAAGATCAGGCTGCACGCCGCGAGCTTGTCCAGCCCGTAGCCTTCGCAGTGCGTCAGGAACCAGCCGCTTGCCAGCGCGCACAGGATCGTGACGACCAGACCCGCGCGGTGCCGGCGGCTGAAGTACCGACCGCGCATGCGCTCCGGGCACAGATCGGACATCCAGCTCACCCAGCAGACAAGCCCCATCGAGTTGAGCAGGTTGGCTGCAAAGGTGATGAGCAAAACGGCGGCGATAACCGCCGGGACTGACAGCCGCGCCGCCATCAGCGGCAGGGTTGCCAGAAGCAGCCACAGGCTCCGGTGCGGGAAGAAAAACAGCATGAACCAGCGGCGGCGCTGACGGGACACCTCGATCAGGTAGCTGGCGGGCAGCTGTGCCAGCGTTCCGAGATACGGCATCGCCGCCAGCAGGCCGAACTCGAAGCTCGAAAAGCCCATCTCCCTTGCGAAGACGGCCATCACCGTGCCGCTGGTGCAGGTAAAGAACACGGCCCCGAAGAGCCACGCGATCGTGACGCGGCGCAAGCCCCGGCGCAGATCTTCGCCCCGGATCGTGTCGATGCTGTTCGTCGTTGCTCTCGAAGCACTCATTGCACCATGCGCTCCAGCGGGCGACCCGCCGAAGCGCGGAGAATCGCCCTGCCTGACCGACGTGCGCATCACCAGGGACGCACATCAACTCCTGACGAGCGGACCCAACATACCGAGGCAGAAACAAGACAGGCAGAGCCCCGAGATGATCAAGCCGGCGATCGCGAGCCCCTTCTTGGATTGTGGCCGTGCCAGGCCGACCCCTGAGAGCACCACCCCGACCAACGCGCAGGCTATTCCGCCCAGCAAGGCTAGCGCCGGTCCCAGAAAGCGCGCCGGCTCCTCGGCCACCAACTTCTGCATTTCTCTCTGAGTAGCCGCCGGGTCTTGCTTACCTTCCGACATGGACTCGACCAGCGGCATGAATCGAACGGCCATCATGATCATACCCAACACGATCATCGCGATCGCAGCGATCGCGAACACGAAGCCCCACGTTCCGGCACGGTTGCGTGCCGGCGGCTCGGCAGTGGGCACGTGGCCGGCCGGGGTATACGGGATGCCCACGGTGGTCCCGGCCGATGAGTCCGGCGGTGCCGGGCCCGCGGGCGCTGCAGCGGGCGGGGCCGATGTCTGAACCGTCGATTCGGCGGGAGCGGTTACCATCCGCCGGCAGTACGGACACGTGACTTGTTGGCTGGCCCACTCGTCATCGACCTCGATCGGCTGATTACACGAGGGGCAGGGGAACTGGACGGCCATTGTGCTATGCTCCTGCTGTCGGCCCGGGGCCAGCCGGTGCTAAGACCCCCGACCTTCGAGTCCGAGAGTGTGATTGTCCAGTCGGCCACCGATGGGTCAACGAAAAACCGCCCGCCCCGTCTCGCCCTGACCTTTGGCGCCTGTCGCTTGGCGATTCTCCGAGGGCCGTTGAGGGCCCCGGCGGTATGAGGTACAACATTCGCCCGGTCGCGCCTCGGGTTAGGCTCGGCCGCTTGTATGGTCCCGGTTGAACATGCTTGGGAGAAGCTGCGATGAGGAAGCGCTTGCCACTGTGGATCTTCGGGTTGCTCGTCTGGTCGGGTTGCGTTTCGGCCGGCAGCGCAGTCGCGACCGGCGCAGCCTCGGCGCCGGGGCCTGAGAAGCTGAGCTATACGGATTTCCTCGCGCACCTGGTCGATCTGGATCGCTTACCGTTTCCTGAGCAAGGCGTTTCCTGCAAGCAGGCATCGAGCTACGACCGCGCCTCACAGTACATCCCCGAGCAGGACAAGTACGTCAACTGGGGCGCCAACGGCGATTCGGGTAAGTACATTCGCATCGAACCTAAGACGGGCGAGGCGGTGATGGCCGAGATCGAGGGCCCAGGCTGCATCTATCGCATCTGGTCGGCCAATCCTCAGGGCAAGATCCGGTTCTATTTCGACGGGGCGACCAAGCCGACGTGCGAGTTCGACTTCAACAAGCTTTTCGCCGGCCAGATCGCCCCGTTCCGGCGGCCGTTGGTCTGGCAGCGGCGGCTCGTGCTCGGGAGCAATAATCCCGCGTCGGACTCTTACCTGCCGATACCGTTCGCCAAGAGCTGCAAGGTAACGGCCGACAAGCCCCACGGGCAGTACTATCACATTGGCTATCAGACCTTTCCCAAGGACTGGCAGGTCCAGACGTTTCGCCTCCCGCTGAGCAAAGCCGAGCAGGCGATGCTTGAGAGGGTCTGCCAGATTTGGAGCAAATGCGGCCAGGATCCACAGCCCAAGCCTCGGACCAAGCGCATCGACAAGACAATCGAGCTCAAGCCGGGCAAGAGGACCGTTCTGGCCCAGCTGACCGGCCCGGCGGTGATCTATGAGTTCAAGGCCAAGGTGGTCAAAGCCGTCGAGAGCTGGCCGGGTCGGAAGATTCTCCTCCAGATGTTCTGGGACGGTCGGCAACAGCCCGGCGTTGAGGTCCCGATCGGCGACTTCTTCGGCGAGCCGTTCGAGGAAGCGACCTACAAGTCGCTGCCCATGGGGATCACGGACGAGCTGAACTACTGTTACTTCCGCATGCCGTTCCGTCGGTCCGCCGAGATCGTCGTGATCAACCAGGGCGTTAAGCCTGCCTCGCTTGCCTTCCAGATCGCCCACGCGCGCGCCAGCCTGCCGCCCAACACCGCCTACTTCCACGCCAAGTGGCGCCGCGAGCCTAACAGCGAGCACTTCGACTACCCGATCCTCGAGTGCACCGGCCGGGGCCGATTCGTCGGCGCTGCCTTGTTCCCGGTCAACATTCTCGGCGGCTGGTGGGGCGAGGGTCACGAGAAGGTCTATGTCGATGGAGAGAAGTTTCCGAGCACCTTCGGGACGGGCTCGGAGGATTACTTCGGCGACGCCTGGGGCATCCGATATTTCGAGAACCCCTACCACGGATTCCCACAGAAGCAGGTCAAACGACAACAGTCATGTTATCGCTGGCACATCAGCGACTACATTCCGTTCGATCGCTCGTTCAAGATCACGATCGAAAACTACGCGGCTCACAATCCCGCCCGTCAGCGAAACGACTACAGCTCCGTGGCCTACTGGTACCAGATGCCCGGGGGCACGGACTTTTTCGAGTCGTACAGCGTGGCTAAGCGCATTCCCAAGGGGCGCATCGTGCAGGACGCGATTGAAGCAGAACGGTGCGTCGATCCGGCCGCCCTGCCGAAGGGGGTCGCTATTATCGGCGACGAACAGGTTCCCCACCCGCTTAGCTCGTCCAAGGCGGTACGCCTGACAGGC
>CAYGAN010000009.1:14056-18764 GCA_964347585.1 uncultured Planctomycetales bacterium
CCGGTGGCAATCGCTGCGAGGCGTCTGTCGGATCCGAGCCGGTCGATGGGCCTGACAGGCCGAGTTGGCGACTCGTTCGTGCTGATGGTCCCGGCCGGGCAGGCTGACCGATTCTCGTTGGAACTGCACCGCGCAAGGGACGTACCGGCTTCGAGCTACGAGCTGCTCCTTCGCGACGAGAGGATCGATCAGAAGGCCGCCCTCCAGCAGGGCCCGAACCCCATCACGGTCAGATTCACCGGCAAGCCCGTCAAGGACGATCAATGCGAGCTTATCGTCGATTACTTCTTCATCCGCCCGTACCGCAACTTTATTCGCGATTGGATGGTCATCGGCCCCTTCCACAACCGGGACGACAAGGGCTTGGACAAAGCCTATCCGCCTGAGCAGGAGATCAACGTCGCCAAGAGCTACACGGGCAAAGGCGGCAAGACCGTTACCTGGAAGAAGGTCTCAAAGAGCGACGGACTCATCTTCCTGCAAGGCCACATCAAGCCGGGAGACCAGATCGTCGCCTACGGCGCCTGCCGGGTCATTAGCCCTAACGAGCGAGCGACGACGCTGCTTGTGGGCAGCGATGACGGCGTGAAAGTGTGGCTCAACGGCAAGCTGGTCCACTCCAACCACGCCCACCGCGGCTTGAGCCCCGACCAGGATAGAGTCCAGATTACTCTGCGAAAGGGTGCGAACGACCTGCTGGTCAAGATCGACCAGGGCGGCGGCCCGTTCGGCTTTGCCGTGCGAATAAGCGATCCTCAGGAGCAGCTGCAGTACGCTCTGCCCGAGTAGTGTTTCGGCCTGGCGATCTTTCGCGTCGTCCGGGTGAGTCCCGCGGTGTTCGATGAACCCAGAGCGCTTCCTCGCTGAACGCACTGCCTTGATCGACGCATCCGGCATCCGCAAGGTGTTCGATCTGGGGGCCGCTCTGGCTGATCCGATCAACCTGTCGATCGGTCAGCCTGATTACGACGTGCCGGAGCCCGTCAAGCACGCGGCGATCGAGGCGATCCGCGCGGGGCACAACAGCTACACCGTCACGCAGGGGTTGGCGCGGCTGCGCGAAAAGATCGCTTCGCGGCTGCGCGATGAGTTCGATTGGCGGCCGGCCGTCGTCGTGACCTCCGGCGTTTCCGGGGGCTTGCTGCTCTCGCTGCTGGTGTGCGTCGGGCCGGGCGATGAGGTGATCTTCGCCGATCCGTATTTCGTGATGTACAAGCACCTGGTCAACCTGGTCGGCGGGCGGCCGATCATGGTCGATACCTATCCCGACTTTCGGCTTCACCCCGAGCAAATCCGAGCGGCCATCACGCCTCGTAGCAAGATCCTCATGCTCAATTCGCCGAGCAATCCCACCGGCGTGGTGCTCGATGACGAGGAGTTGCGCCAGGCCGCAAGGATCGCCGAAGAGCACGACCTGCTGATCATTACCGACGAGATCTACGCGGAGCTCTCGTACGACGGGCCGTGCCCGAGCGTCGTGCCGCACGCACCGGATCGCACGCTGCTGCTGCGCGGCTTCAGCAAGGGGCACGGCATGACCGGCTGGCGTTTGGGATACGCTGCCGGGCCGAAGCCGATCATCGACGAGATGACAAAGCTTCAGCAGTACACGTTCGTGTGCGCGCCCAGCATGGCCCAATATGCCGGGATCGTCGCGCTGGACACACCGGTCAACGACCGCGTGGCGGAGTACGCCGAGAAACGGGACATCGTCTATGGGGAGTTGAAGGACGCTTTCGAAGTGACCAGGCCGTCGGGCGGCTTCTACATCTTCCCGAAAGCGCCGGACCGATTCGCCGGCGCTTCGGCGTTCGTTGAACAGGCCATCCAGCAGAATGTGCTGATCATTCCCGGCAACGTCTTCAGCGAGCGGGACACGCACTTTCGCATCAGCTACGCGACCGACAACGATACGGTCCGCCGAGGCTGCGAAGCGCTGCGATCGCTAGCCGGATGAGTGTGTTCGGCGGCGTCTGGCTGGAGGCGAACGCAATCGTTCGTCCCTCGTCAAGTGGACTTCGTTACACAGTGGCTGCGGCGGGAATCGACTCGCCGGCGGGCGCTTGCCGCTCGCGGCGAAGTCTAAGTCAGTCTTCGTCGAAGATATCGTCGAGCCAGTCGTCAACGTCGTCGAAGAGATCCTCAAAGAAGCCGTCGTCGTCATCGTCGCAGTCGAATAGGTCGTCGTCGTAGAAGGCCACGAAGCCGCTGTCCGTGGCGTAGCAGGTTGCATACCCCGGCAGGGCCGAACCAGCTGCCAGCAGGAGCAGCGATGCCAGCCACTTGCACGTTCGCATCGCCATGACCAGCCCTCCAATGGTAATCCTCAGACAACTATAGACCCTTGATAATAGTTTACGACCGCTAACTGAATTGTCAAGGGCGAGCGGCAGGGCGGCGGCTGAAGCGTAAGCCCCTTGCGAGAACTTAGTTACGTTCCATACGCGGCCATGGGGCGAGTTACCGGCTCGGCTCGATCATCATCTTCACGTGGCGGTTCCGGGCCGAAGTGAACTCATCCAGCGCGGAAGGCAGCTGTGAAAGGGGCAGCTCGGTGGTGACGATCCGCTCGAAGTCGATGATCCCGCGCTCGAGCAGTCGGGCCGCCCGGTCCAGGGTTTGCGGCGGCATCTTCGAGGCGATGATCTTCATCTCTTGCTGATACAGGAAGTGCGGATCGATGCGAATCTGCGAATCGGCGGGGCAGACGCCGAAGATCATGAACGTACCGGCCTTTCTGACCAGCCGGATCGCCTGCTCGACGGCGCCTGGTTCCCCCGAAGCATCGATGATGAAATCGACACCTTCCGGAGCGACTTGCCGCACGCGGGCTGCCAAGTCCTCACGGTGCGGGTCGATCACCACGTCGGCGCCGAGCTTCTCGGCCAGGCCGCGCCGGAACGCCACCGGCTCCGATTGGAGCAGCAGGCTCTTCGGGCTGTGTCCGATCAGCTGGTTCCACAGCAACCCCACCGTACCCGCGCCCAGGATCATGGCGCTCTTCCCGGCCTGGAAACCGAGTCGGTCGTACCCGTGCAGGACGCAAGCGAGCGTCTCGACCAGAATGCCGGCCTTGTTCGGCAAGGCTTGATCGACGGGACACGCGTGGCTGGCGGGTACGGCCGCGAACTCAGCGAACCCCCCGTTCATCTTGTACCCGATCACGCTCGGGTCGGGGCACAGATTCGGTTGTCCGGCGTGACAGTATTCGCACTGCCCGCAGCCGACGACGGGATCCACCGCGACGCGCTGTCCGACGTGCAGATCGACGACGCCCTCGCCCACCGAGTCGATCACGCCAGTGATCTCATGTCCTAGGACGACCGGGGGCACAACACCTTCGGTCAGTTCACCGTCGAATATGTGCACGTCGGTGCCGCACACTCCGCAGCCCTCCACGCGAACGACGACGTGTCGCGGTTCCGCGCCGGGCTTGTCGATCGTTTCCATCTGGATGTCGTGAACCCGGTGGAAGAGGGCAGCCTTCATGACGTTCCTCCGTCTGTAGGGCGCCGGGTCGCGCTCTGCTCGACGGCGCGCTTGGCGGCGTGTGGCGCCGAGGCTATACTACCGTCATTGTCACGTTGCGCCGAGGCGGACGGGTCATGTTGGCGATCATCGATTATTTCCAGCGACTCACGAGCGAAGCCTACAACCCCGTCAGCATCCTGATCGAATGGTTATTGATCGGAGTCGTCGTTTACAGCGTCCTGCGCTTCCTGGCGGGCACGCGCGGTGCCCGGTTGATGAAGGGCGTTGCGCTGTTGCTGCTCGTGACGTTCCTGGTGGTTCGGGTGGTGGCGGAGCGATTCGAGCTGGAGCGGATACAGATCCTCTATCGTTATTTCCTGGCTGCTGCCTTTCTGACCGTGTTGGTGGTTTTCCAGCCGGAGCTGCGGCGAGGGCTGACGCGGCTCGGGGGCACGTCTTGGCTGGCGCGCTGGATGCGGCGGCCGCCCCGCGTGGCCGATCGGATCGTTCCGGCGGTTGCGCGCCTGTCCGCGCAGAGGATCGGGGCGCTGATTGCAGTCGAGCGGCAGGTGGGACTGGCGGGCTTGATCGAGTCGGGCGTTCGCCTGGACGCAGAGCTGTCGTCGGAGCTCTTGCAGACCATTTTCTGGCCGGGCTCGATGCTGCACGACATGGGCGTGATCATTCAAGCGGATCGTGTTGTCGGCGCGGGCTGTCAGTTCCCGCTGGCGGATTCGGCCGAGGTGGATCGTTCGCTGGGCAGCCGCCACCGCGCCGCCGTCGGGTTGAGTACCGACTCGGACGCGGTCGTGATCGTGGTTAGCGATGAGACGGGCATCATATCGCTCGCGGAGCGGGGCCGGCTGCGTCGCGACCTAAGTCCGGAAGAGCTCGATACAGCTTTGGGCGATCTGCTCGGGGAAGCAGTGGCCGCCCCGGCGCCCACGCCCGCGGCGGCAGGGACGACACAGAGCGGCGATTCGGGAGAGGCACATGGCTCTGCAGGCGAAGCTCGTAGGCCTGACGATCGTGTTGACGGGCCTGATCTGGTTCTACGCGGATCAAGCGAACAGCAAGAGTGAGCATATCGTCGTTGCCCTTGAGCCGATTGTTGCCCAGGGCAGTGACGAGGCCGTCTCTCTGGTCCGCCCCGACAACGGCCGGCTGCAAGTCACTGTCCGCGGTCCGAACCGTGCTATTCAGCGGCTCTTGAGCGAGGTGCCGACACGGCTGAAGC
>CAYGAN010000009.1:18774-24616 GCA_964347585.1 uncultured Planctomycetales bacterium
AATCGCACCTGCGCGTTGCGCGTGATTTCGGGCAGTGAAAAGTCGCAACGGGTGGAGTATCGGATCGGCGCCGCCGACGCGAACCCCTACGTCATACTTTCCGCTGCGCTCGCGTCCGGCCTTTGGGGAATCGAAAATGCCGTCGAACAGCTCAGCCGGATTGCGTACTTCCGAGATCGAGGGCTTAGCGTCACCGCCGTCGAGCCGCCAAAGATCGAGATCGTGGGCGACAGTTATGTGTGGCGCCAGGTCCCGGTCATCCCGCAGGTCCTGGAGCATGACGTGGTGGGCAGCCCGCAGGTCGAACCAGAGACCGTCCGGGTGAGGATTCTGGCCTCTGCCCTTCACGCGATAGCTGAAGAAGAGCTGCGCATTGTGCTGCCGCTGGACCAGTTGCTTGCCGGTCAGCCGGAAGACGAGCTGCTGCGCCCCAAGATCCCGGTGCCGGTTCGAATGGGTCAGGCCGACATCTCGCCCGAGCCGGATCACGTCACGGTAAAGCTAACGTTGCGCGGTCGGTCCATGACAAGGAAGCTGGAGCGGGTGGTGATCAAGTTCCTGTTGGATGCTAGGACCTGGCAGGGCTACATCCCCTCTCCGGATCACGAAGTGCCTCTGACGCAGGCGATCACTGTTAGAGGGCCCAAGGAGACTGTCGAGGCGCTCGAACCCGAGCACGTCGTCGGGCAGATCGAGATCACGAGCCGGGACCTGGCTGATCCTTCAATCCCGTGCTCGCGAAAGCCAGAGTTCGTACTCCCGCCTGGCGTGGAGCTTGTCAGCGAGCCGGTCCCTGTCGAGTTCAGCTTGATGCCGTTAAAATGACTTGCTCCGGGGGCCTCTTGTTCGATACTTCGTGATCCGCTGGTCATCATGAACGGCGAAACGGCGACAGACCTGGGCAGCTATGCGGCGGCGCTGGGTCGGGAGGCGCGGCGTGCCAGCCGGAGCCTGGCCCGTGCGTCCGGTGCGATCCGGGACGAAGCGCTGCGGGCGATTGCAGGCGGCATGCGCGAGCATTCCGCCGACTTGCGGGCGGCGAATCGGCAGGATCTGGCGGTTGCTGCGGACCAAGGCTTGACCGCCGCGATGATCGATCGGCTGCGATTGACCGGCGAGCGCGTCGAGAAGATGGCTCGGGCGGTGGCAGAGGTCGCTGCTCAGCCCGATCCGCTCGGGCAGGTGATCGCCGGCTACGTCCGTCCGAACGGGCTCCGTCTCGAGAAGCGTCGTGTGCCTATCGGCGTGGTGGCGATCCTTTACGAGGCCCGGCCGAACGTAACATCCGACGCGGCCGCTTTGTGCCTCAAGAGCGGCAACGCGTGTATCCTCCGCGGCGGAAAGGAGTCGCTGCACACCAACCTTGCTATCGCGGACGTGATCACTGAGGCTGTTCGCCGGCAACAGATCGATCCCGGTGCCGTCCAGGTCGTTCGTGCGGCGGACCGGTCGCTGGTACCCATCTTGCTCAAGCAGGATGAGTTTATCGACTTGGTTATTCCCCGCGGCGGCGAATCGCTCATCCGCACCGTGGTCGAGGAATCGACCATCCCCGTCATCAAGCACTACACCGGCAATTGTCACGTTTACGTTCACGAGCTGTGCCCGTATGAGTTGGCCGTCAACGTCGTCCTGAATGCGAAGCTCCAGAGGCCCGGAGTGTGCAACGCTGCTGAGACGATCCTATTCGATGAGAGGATCGCCGCCGACTTCGTGCCGAAGATCGGGCGAAGGTTGATCGAGGCTGGCTGCGAAATTCGCGGCTGCGAGCGCACGCGCCAGCTATTGCCCGAAGCATTGCCGGCCACCGAGGACGATTGGTACGCCGAGTATCTGGACCTGATTGTGGCCTTCAGGGTGGTCGACGGGTTGCAGGCCGCTGTCGATCACATCAATGTGTACGGCTCGCATCACACGGACGCAATTCTCACCGGTGGATTGCGGGCCGCGGAGGAGTTCGTCGCGGCCGTAGATTCCGCCAGCGTCATGGTGAACTGCTCAACACGTTTCAGCGACGGAGGTGAGTACGGCTTGGGCGCCGAAATCGGCATCAGCACCGACAAACTGCATGCCCGAGGCCCTATGGGTGCTGCCGACTTGACCACGTACAAGTACGTGGTTAGCGGCTCCGGGCACGTTCGAGAATGACGGTGCCCGACGGGCCGGTGCGCGCAACAGATTCGCAAGTCCATGCTGGCAAGACCGGGCGAGGTGAAACTACATGGAATGTAACAGAGACGACAATCTGGAGGGATGCACGTGCACGTATCAGGGCTGCAACCGCAAGGGCACGTGCTGCGAGTGTCTGCAATATCATCTGGCCAACAAAGAGCTGCCGGGTTGCTGTTTTCCGGCTCAGGCCGAGAGAACGTACGACCGCAGCTTCAAGGCGTTCGCCAGGGCCTGGGGACTCTAGCCCGCCGGGCCGTACGCCAGTAGCTCGGGGTGCCAAGTCGATCGGCCGGGACCATCCTGGCGATCCCCTACGTTGCGCGCCACGTCGATGCGATGCCGCCGGAACGGACGTTACGCAGACCGCTGGCGAAGGTAGAACATTCCAGCCGTCGTTCTTGGTTCTGCCGACTTGGGTGGCGTACTCGTTCGGGGTCTCGCCGAAGCGGGCGTTCGCTGGTGGCCAAAAGGGCCTTGCATCCCAGCCCGTTCCCTTGGTTTGGCAAGCAACGAGTACGGACGGGACGACACGGTGCTTGACATCGCCTAAGTGCCCCGCTTGAATGTCGTCATGAGTTTTGCTGGGGCGAGATCGAGCGAGGCGGGCATGGGTCAGAGCCGGCCGAACCTGAAGGTGAAACGTACAGATGCTGTCTGTATCGTCGAGTTCGGCGACCGGAAGATACTCGAGGAGGCCTCGATCAACCAGATCCTCGAACAGCTTAGTGAGCTGGCTGCGTCGCAGCCGAACGTCGTCCTGCTGCTGAACTTCAAGAACGTCGAGCATTTGTCCAGCGCGGCGCTGGGCATGCTGATCACGTTGAACAGGCAGATAACGGGTCGGAACGGCCGGCTGATGCTTTCGGACATCAACCCGCGGATCTTCGAGGTGTTCAGGATCACCCGCTTGTATAAGTTGTTCGACATTCACCAGACTGCTGCAGAGGCCGTCGCCAGCATCTGAACTATCCTGCGTGGCTGGCCGGGCCGATTCGTAAACCAGGGTGCGAGTTGGTGGGTATCGGGACGGACCAGCAACTGGCCCTTCTCGTGCCGATCCAAGATGTGTCAGAGCAGCGACGCCCACGACCCTTCGTTCACGGAGCTTATTATCCCCAGCGACCTGCGTTCGGCGAAGGCGGCGACCCGAGCGATTCTCGCCGGGGCTGCGGCGAACGGATATGACGAGGATGAACGGTTTGCGATCAAGCTGGCGCTTGAAGAAGCAATGACCAACGCGGTCAAGCACGGCAACCGCAACGACCCAGATCGTCATATCACAATCCGGTACGCTGTCGGTCCGCGGCGTATGGTGATCAATGTCGCGGACGAAGGGCGCGGGTTCGACCCGTCAAGCGTGCCCGATCCCACTTTGCCCGAACGATTGTGGCTGCCCAACGGGCGGGGAATCATGCTCATGAAAGCGTACATGGACGAGGTCACCTATAACCAGAAGGGAAACGAGGTGTGCCTGGTCAAGGCTGTGCAACGATGAGCCGGAACGGTGACAGCGACGACAGACCCCTGCGAATCGATGTCCAGCAGCGTGAAGGCGTGCCGGTTGTTGCCCTTCACGGCGCCGCTACGATGGACGTGTCCGCTCACCTGCGCGAGGAACTGGTCGGCTTGGCCGAGCGCCAACACGCCCAGATCATCATAGACCTGAGCGACCTGGACTTCATCGGCTCAGTGGGCCTGGGCGCGATAGTCGCAGCCCACCTGAAGTGTCGGCACCACAACGGCGTGATCAAGCTGGCCAATCCCACGGAGCCGATTCTGAACCTGCTGACGGTGACCAAGCTCACGGAATTGCTCAGCATCTTCCCGTCGGTGGAGGCGGCTTTGTCGTCCTGAGATTCCTCGCCACGTCGCGCAGGTCCCGTACACGCCACGGAGCGATCAGGAGTGACAGTCCGACGGACGGCCTATTTCAGCGGGCGTGTTCAAGGCGTGGGCTTCCGATATACCGCCTGCGATGTCGCCCGTAGATTCAGAGTAACCGGCCGCGTGCGCAATCTGCGCGACGGTCGCGTGGAACTGATCGCTGAGGGCGAACGCCAGGAGGTAGAGTCGTTCGTCGATGCCGTCCGCGAGGCCATGCACGGTTTCGTCTGGGACGTGAGCACGGTCGATTCACCAGCCCAAAGCAAGTTCAGCGACTTTTCCGTCGGGTTCTAGGATCGAACCACCCGCCCGGCGCTGGCTGGCGTGACCTGATCCGTTGACTTGTCGGCACGTATGGCTAAAGTGACCGGTTCGTTTTGCAGGAGCTTGATGGGCAGGCCATGACCTGGACGCTTCAGTGGTACATCTTCCGCGAGACGGGTAAGACCTTCCTGCTCGCAGCAGTCGGGCTGACGCTCGCCTTCAGCATGTGCGGGGGCGTGCTGAATATCATCGGCTTGGAGGGGGCGACGGCTCTGCAGGTCGCGCGGATCCTGGGGTTCATCGTGCCCGTAGCGGCCACGCTGACGCTGCCGGTCGCGGCCCTGTTCAGCGCCGCGATGACCTACGGCAGGTTTAGTGCCGACAGGGAGTTCGACGCCTGCCGCAGCAGCGGAATCAATATTCTGTGGCTGCTGGCTCCGTCGCTGGTGATCAGCCTGCTGGCGGCGTTGTTCACCTTCTACTTCAGCAACTTCGTGATACCCGGGTTCGTCAAGGGGCTGGAGAATCTGGTCCGCAAAGATATTCAGAAGATCGTCACGAAGCGGCTGAACACTCATGGATGGGTCAGATACGGAAAATACGTCGTTCATGCCGACCAAGTCCGCCAACCACTGCCGGAGGATCTGCCCGAGCCGCTCCGGCATCCGAAAAAGCGGCACGTTGATCTGATCAGCGGCGCGTTCGTCGAGCTCGCTGGCGGCGACAAGGTCGTCCGCGTGGGTACGGGCGAAGCCGCGCGCGTCGAGTTCGACATCCGGGGGCGCGTGCCGCGCGTCCGCGCCGGGATGCGCAGCGTGGTGGTCTTTGATCGAGATCGAAACGAGTACATGGCGGAAGACAGACAAACATTCGGTCCCTTCGAGGTTCCCCAGACCATCCCGATGAAGCCCAAGTGGCTGAATCTGCCTGATCTGCTCAGGTACCGAAGGCAGTGGCAGACGCTGCCGGAGGTCGGCGAGCGGCTGACCGAGGTGCGCGACAGAATACGCCGCGTCCTGCTGTTCCGCGCGGTCTGGCAGGCGCTCACGGGCCGGGGCGAGGGGGTCTTTCGCTTCGGTGATGATCGCATGAGCTATGAGCTGCGGGCGGAAAAGATTCGGCAAGAGCGGATGACCGAGCAGCCCGAGTTCATGAATCCTCAGGTTACCCAGAGCTGGCCGGGCAGGGAGCGCACAATCCGATCCGACCTCGGCAAGCTCGTCGTGCGGCCAACCATTGGCGAAGAAGCTCCCGCCGCCCAGCTCATCTTGTACAACAACGTGGAGATGATCGACTCGGCTGCGCCCGACCAGCGTATCGAGCGCCTAAAGCTGTCGCTGCCGGCAGTGCCGTTGCCGGATTACGTTCTTGAGCGCGAGGCCGAGTACCGGGACGAGGATCTTCTGAATTGGTCCGAGGATCTCCTTCTCACCAATTTTACGGAAGGAGTTGGCGAGAAGAACGCGTCCGTAGAAGACGTTCGCGAGGGCATCGGAAAGGAGGTCGATAAGATTCTGCATCA
>CAYGAN010000009.1:24626-56080 GCA_964347585.1 uncultured Planctomycetales bacterium
CCAGTGTGTTCGTGTTGGTGGTCCTGGCCGCCGCGCTGGGAATCATCTTTCGCGGCGGGCAGGTGTTGGTGGCATTCTTCATCAGCTTCCTGCCGGGACTGTTCGTGACAATAACCATCATCATGGGTCGGCAACTCGCGGAAAACACCAATACCTCGCGTTATGGCATTGCGGTGATCTGGGGCGGCATCCTGCTGATGTGCTTGGTGGATACAATTGTGATCGGCAAGTTCCTCCGCCGATAGGGTAGGACGCCGGGTCTGAGATGCACAGCAACATACCGGCCTTATGACGCGACGATGTTGATACTGGATCGATACATCATTCGCTCCTTTCTGATCAACTACGTCATCACGATGTTCGTGATGATCAGCATGTACATCGTGCTTGATCTGTTCGTGAACTTCGACGAGTTCACGGAGGGGGGGCTGGGTTGGCAGGAGGTGGCTGAGAACATTGCTGACTACTACGGGTACAACGTGTTCTTGTACTTCGCCCAGCTTTCGGGGCTGATCACGCTCTTCGCCGCCTCCTGCACTCTGGCGCGGATGCAAAGGGCCAACGAATTGACGGCCGTGCTGGCGGCCGGCACGGGCCTCTACCGCGTCGCCGCGCCGGTGGTGGTCCTCGGCCTGCTCATGAACGCGCTCTGGGTCCTAGATCAAGAGCTGGTAATCCCGCGGATCGCGTACAAGCTTGCCAGGCCGCATGACGATGTGGCCGGGATGCGCACCGACGCCGTATGGTTCCTCAAAGATCAGGACAACTCCCTGCTGTCCGCCTTGCGCTTCTCACCCAAGGACAAGCAGCTCCATCGGATCATGATCTTGCAGCGCGACCGTGGGGGCGCGCTGACCGGGCTGATCGACGCGGACAACGGCGTCTGGGACGAACGGAATCAAGCCTGGAAGCTCGAGCGCGGCAGGCTGTTTCGCAGAACGGCCCAGCCGTACGGGTTCGGCGGGGAGGATCGGCTCGCGCCGGAGAGCGTGGAGGCCTACCGCACAAGCAAACTCACGCCCGAGTACATCGTACTGCGACGCGCAGGTCAGTGGCTGCAATTCGTGAGCTTGTCGCAACTACGAGAACTGGAGGAGGGCCGCGACGTCGATCACATTCAGGTGGCTATGGTTCGACACGGTAGGTTTGCTCAGCCGTTCGTCAATCTGCTGTTGTTGCTGATAGGGATTTCCTTCTTCCTCAGCCGCGAACCGACCGGCGTCCTGGTCCAGGCGACCAAGGCGGTGCTCAACTGCGGCGCGCTGTTCATGGTCGCATTCGTCAGCCAAAGCATGGTCGGCATCGCTTCTTTCCCCGCGCTGCCGGCGTGGGTGCCCATCATGATCTTCGCCCCGATTGCCGTGCTTTATATGGACGGGCTCAAGACGTAGGCTCAAAGCTCGCGCGCCCCGGATCGCGGGGCGAAGCGTGCGATAGTACGCAGGCTCCAGCTGAAGCGGTAACGTCTCAGTAGGCAATCTCGACCGATGTGAGCCTGACCGGCTGCTCGAAGCGGACGAACAAAAGCTTCCGGTCCGGTTCGTACCTCCAGCTGGTCGGTCCGGCGCCTTGCTGCAGAGCTCGTCCGGTCACGCGGACCGTCGCCGGCCGGGATGCGCGAGCGACGAGCAGCTCATTCGCTTTCGTCGGGGCAAAGTCCACTTCGACGTGCAGCGTGCCGTCCGCGTGCGTGCAACGTTTCGGATCGCCCCAGCCGCTGACGTGGATCCGGCCGCTGGGAGCTGCCACCACGCGCGTCCAGGTGTTCGACCATGAGGGGATCGCACGCTGAGCGCGCAGTCCTCTGAGGATCAGATCGCAGCAGATCAGCGCGCCGCCCGGACGGTTTGTAATGAGCGGCCAGGCGTCGGGGTAAAGGCCGACCATCGGCTCCCGGTCGAACATCTGCTGGCGTCCGCTGAGGATCACGCCCTCGGCGATCTTTCGCAGGAGTGGGTCGGGCAGGAAATCGCCCAGCTCGATGACCTTGTATGCCCACTCCATCCCGCACCACTGAACGACGGTGCCGAACCAGTTGACCACGTAGAAGCTGGAACCCAGGACAGGAATGGTTGCGTACGGGGTGATCTGACGATGCGGCTCGATGTAGAGCTCCGCAGCGGGGATCGCCCCGAACTCGGCCCGGTTGACGCGGTCCTTCGAGGTCATGACGAACAGTGCTTGGCGATCGTGCGGAGCCAGCCAGCTCAGGATGAACGGCAGCCCCGAGTAGGCCCAGTAGCGCGCCTGCTCGAGATGGTCGCGCTTCCCGGTGAGCTGATAGCCGATGCGATACGCTTCCACCGCCAAGGCCGCGGCACGGATATCGGGGACCTCCAGGGGGACCTCCCAGACTTGAGCACCCCGCGGGATCCGAAATCGCTTCATTGCCTCCAGCGCCTTGACGCCGGCGTCAATGCACTTCTTCTCGCCGGTCAGCAGCGCACGACGGAGGATCGTCAGCGCCGGCTGCACACACGTGCCGACCGTGGTGGCTCGGTCTTTGCCCAGATCGTGGCGGCGGCCTTGAGTGAACTTCTCGGTCATCTCGATCATGCGTTTCGTGCTGACGAACGCCCACGTGCCGTCCTCTCGCTGGGAGGCGATCGCCTCGTCCACCTGTTTGGAGTGCTTCGTGTGATCGGCCAGCGATCCGAGCACGTCGATGACGAATCGGCCGTCGGCCAGTTGCGTGCGCTCGATCCATTCTCGCCGGCCCGTACTGACAGCGTGCGTGAGCAGATCAGCCGCTATCTGTCCGCTGAAATATGACTCTTTGTTAAGGAACCAGTGGTGCCGCCATCCGCCCTTGCGCTGACGTTCGCCGACTGTCACGACGTCGTCCTGCCAGTACACCGTTTGGCCGTAGCACTGCGCACAGAGATGGTAGGTCTTCGGCACGTCGTGCGGCGCCGGCGGGGGGGGCGGAGCGCCAAAGACTTGATACCAGCTCTTGGCCGTCTGTACGATCGGCTCATCAAGCGCCGCGCGAATTCGATACTCCAGACGCAGCGGAGTCGCCGAAGCCATCTCGTACGGCCGGCCGGCACGCGTGGCGTTCTCCTCGAACCAGTCGGGCAGACTGGGAACGAACAGTTGACAGAGATGGTTCACCTGGTCGTGGATGAAATTGGGTGATGCAAACGTAGCCGCCGGCATCTCGTGCTCGCCGTCCCACTTCTGCATTGGCTGCCACATCAACGCGGTCGTCACCCCGTCCTGCTCGATAGCCATCACCGGCAGGGCGACCTTGAAAGGGTGGGGCGTCCACCGTTCGGCGAGGCGCTCGCCGACCGCCCGTTCGCTGGACGATCGCCACCCGGGCGCTAGCATCTCCAGACCGCCGAAGAGTCCGTAGCGATCAAGCGGGTCCCGGCCCGCCGGCACGAGCAGCGCTGGTCCGGCGAACTTGCTGACCCGTGTGCCGGCGGGCATACGCAGCGTGGCATTGACCGCGAGCGACGAGCTCGGCGGATCGATCCGAAGGTCTAGCTCGATCTGACCCTTATCTGGCGTCGCGTTCGCCTGCATCGGTGGCACCGAGGCCAAGAGGCCCACAGCTTGCCGCTGGCGCCTGACAACGCGGAAGCGAGGATGACGGCTCGTCATCGCGCCTTGGCCAGATACCCACCCCACTTCCGCAAGTGGGTTGAGAAGCCCGGCCAGCCGCCATTTCTTGTCCTTGCTTCGAATCCACAACCGGGCCGCGCCAAAGGTCTGTCCCTCGGCATCGGCCAGCAACTCCAGCCGAAGACTGTTCGTACCGATGAAGGTCTTTCCAGTTGGCGCTTCGCGGGCGGTGGCGATCATGCTGGCCTCGACGTCAAACAACTTCGGCCCGTCGCGCGGCCCCGCCATGGTTCGGTAGCGATGCACCCCTCTACGACGCCCGACGATTGGGAAGCTGGTCTTGGCTTCCGTGCCGGGTTCAGCCGGACAGGTCTGAAGAGCCGCCTCTTCCGGCCCGGTGACGCGGATTGTCTGGCGAGCGGCGGCGCCGGAGACCTGACGAAACGTCAGCCGCAACGACGCCTTGGCCCCGACGGGAACCTGGGCCGCTGACGTGCTCAAGGACACGTCGAACCTTGGCGGAAGGCGCACCAGCTCAACCCAGTCGATCTCGACCTCGCCCTGTCGAGGCCCGTTGAACGGGTCGATCCGGAATCCCGTCAACGTGCTACCGGCATCCGCCGGCCAACCGATCACCAGCTCAACCGTCTGGAAGTCCTTGCCGCCCAGCGTCTGTTTCTGGACGACTTGGCGTTCGGAATAGGCCGGGTCCTTCGCCGTGCGCCAATAGACCTGTGTGCCGCCATCGTGATCGCTTCGGCAGCGGATGCGTACCGCGCAGCCATCGAGCGGGGCCTGGGCCTCTGGCGCAAAGATGAAAGCGTCGGAGTGGCTGATCCGCAGCGTCATCACACCGTCTCGCACGTCCGTGATCTCGACGCCCTGTCCGGGTTGCCACAGCTTCGGATCGTCGTGGCTGGCGAAATCCCATCTGGCGAGGACGCGTGCGCCGGGGTCCACGGGGCCACCAGACGTCGCGCAGCCGCCAACAACCAGTAATGCACCAATGATTCCCAGGCGTGCCGCGTGATGCGTTTTGTTGTACTGTCGCATGAGTGGTTCCCCTTGCAGCAACTGAGAAGGGCACAACGCCCGACCTAGCGCCATCGTCACGGAACCGATACCGCGGCGCGCCGCACCGGCAGTCAGGTTCGGCAACGGGCCAGCTTGTCGCGATCGATCGGCCGCGGCGACTTGGTAGCAGAATGCTACTGTGGATGCAAGGGTATCAGCCGTTGAATGTTGGAGATGTGCCCAACGCTAAAGAGTCGCTGCCCGGGCCCGCCTTCGCAGCGCTGGCCTCTTCGCCGGCGCGTGATCGCGTCGCTTGCGACTCGCGCACGCGCGTGGTCGTCGTAGCACGCGGCAGCGCGGCTCCTCGGTCAGCTCGGCCGTGCTGATCACACCGACCCCCTTGGCCTGTACCTGACGCACGGCCAGATCAGCGTAGGTGGGGTCCCAGAAGCCGCAGGCATCCGCCACGATGGTCACGTTCTTGTGGCGGGCCAGCAGCCCCAGCGCCAGCGACCGGATCCAGTTCTCCAGCCCGACGCCCAACAGCACGTACTGGCGAGGCGACAGTTCGGTAAGGAGCCTATCGGCTTTGGGATTGCTCAGAAAGTCCGGCGCCCGCTTACGAAAGATAACTTGTTTGTAGTGGCTGAAGATGTTGTACGGAAGGCCGAAGCTGTTGTCAGCCTCCACGACGATTCGCTTACGCATGTTGGTAAAGCGCAGCTTGTTCTGACCTGACGTACCATCAACGCAATGTCGCGGAAGCCCGTCGAACGACTCGCTGGGGCGGTGGGCTTCCATGGCTGATATGATCGGAACCGCCCTGGCTCGTGCCCAGCTCATGAGTCTCTTGAGCCTGGGGATTACCTCGTCACGGTTACTGACAGGCATCGCGCCCGACGCGCTGAGGAAATCGCGCTGAGTTGCCAGATCAATCAAGACGCGGTCTATCAGCATCCTCTTGCTCCAGAGAGGCATGCTCACTCCCCCCCTATTCCTTAACTGCCACCTAACTGATACTCGCCCTACGGCTCGCGGCAGGATCCCCTCTTGTTGTCAGGACTCAAGCGACGGAAGCCTCTTTCCCACGGGCCGTCAGCGCTGACGGATAACCGTCACCGCTGCAAAATGATATGCTGGTTTGGCCCGAAAGGCGAATCCACGCCCCCCACTATTCCTAACTCTTTTCTTTTAAAGACGATATGTTCCGAGCGTCCACGGGGTAGCCGGATGACACTTCCGCGGCCCCTCGCGGGTGGCGGCGTGCTCAATATCCTTGTTTGCCCCTGTCTTGGGGCTGTGGCTGTGAGCAATACCTTTCCCGGCCCTCCCCGAACTGCTTGACGGCCTCTCGATAGGCGTCGGGTCGGCCGATGTCGAGCCGCCGCCCTCGTACTTCCAGCCCCATCAGGCCCTCGTCGCGCCGGAGATGCTCCAGGGCCGTTGTAAGCTGGAACTCCCCCGCCTCGCGGTAGTTCTGGTTGATCAGTTGGCCCAGTAGATGCAGAACGTGCGGCGAGAGCACGTACAGCCCGAACATACAGAGATACTCGTCGGGCCCGAGGCCCTCAACGCGCAGGTGTGCACGGGCGTAATCGAGGTTGGGCTTTTCGGCTACCTCGCTGATACTGAGCAAGCCGGGCTCGAGCCACGTGCCAGAGACGGTGCCGAACGAGCCGATCCGACTCTCGTGCGTTCGCCTCAGCCCAACCATATTGGTGCGGTGTGTGGCGTAGGCATCGAGCACCTGCTGCGCGCACCGAACGGGGCTTTCCGACTCGTAGAGATGGTCACCCAGCATCAGGAGGAACGGCTCTTGGCTAACCCAGTCGTGCGCACAATAAACAGCGTGGCCGAAGCCTTCCTGCGAGGACTGTGTCAGCAGCGTAACGCGCGATGAGAGTTCCCGCAGGTGATTGGCGTACTCGCGGTATTGAGGCGGGAGCTTGTTGAGTCTGTCGATGGCGTAGCGCTGAGTGAACAGTCCGCTGAAAAGCACATGGTCGCTCGGGGCGATTATGATCCCCACTTGTTCGATCCCCGACCCGACGGCCTCTTCGACGATCGTCAAGATGGCCGGCTTGGTCAGTCCGTCGCGGTCAATAACGGGGAAGAGCTCCTTCTTCATTACCGTGCTGGCCGGGTACAGTCGTGTTCCGATGCCCGCAGCGGGTATGACGGCCTTACGCGGCCGCTGCGGTGGAATGATATCCAACCCGAGACATTTGACGTCCAGATCGCGCTCGAGGATCTCCATCGACGCTTGCCGATCCTCCGCAGACTTTGCGATGAGCTGCGCGGACCCGTCCCCCTGCGAGCCGACACCCTTGCCGCCCCAGATGTGGTCTTGGATTGGCTCGTACGCAAGCACGCGGTGAAGCACGGGGGCTTCCAGCTCGCCCGGACACGCCGGGATCAAATGCTTGTCGAACTCGCGCTGTGCCTCGCACATGAGCTGGCCGATTCGCTGGGCGTCCCCTCGCTCGATGGCGTCGGCGGCTTCGTGGCTGATTCGCTTATTGATCGGGCCGAGGTAGTCCTGCACCTGCCGGGCGATGTCCGTATCGGCGAACGGGTAGCAGCGGTTCAGGTCGCTGAGTATGCGCCTGGTGTCTTTGCCGGCCCGCAGATCGACAACGATAAAATGCAGCTGTTTGGTGGGCCGAAGCTCGCGTATGGTCAGGATGTCTCGGTCAAAGGTCATCATCACCGGCCGCTGGCCGAACGCGCAAGCCTGGTCCATCCTGCCGCAACGAGAGGGCGTGGTGACCTCGCCGAAATACGCGTATTCCATTTCCCCGCGCACAGTCATGCGCAGGTCGTACGCCCGGTTGAACGCCCTGGCCGTCAGGACACAAATCGCCGCGGACGAGGACAAGCCCTTCTTGTGAGGCAGGTCGGTGCGATAGTTGTCGATTACCAGGCCCTTGACGTGGTAGTTCGTAACCAGATGAAAGGCCACGCCCGCACAATAGCTGAAGAATCCGCCCCGCTCGGCTTCTTTGAGCAGAAGCTCGCGGTTCATTTCGACTTCATAGGGTCCGACGGTGCGCCCGTCGCAGAGCACGCTCCGGACGATCAGCTTCGTGGGATGCGCGCGTACCTCGGCCCAAATGCCCTGGTTTGTCCCAGCGATAATGGTATAGCCCTTTTCGAGCTGCGAGTTGGTTCTTCGGTGGCCTCCGGCCCAGTCGGAGTGCTCACCGAACAGGCAGAGTCTGCCCGGGACGAATAGTTTCATAGGCGTTCACTCGATTCGTGGCGATAGGACCACGCATCCCATGACTTCGAGTGCCTCACGCAATCGCGCGAGCATCTGCGGCGAGTCGTAGGTGCCGACGATCGTTCCTCCGGAGCCTGCAAACTTGGCGGAGGCCCCGGCTCGCCGCGCCGTTCTGATCATGTTCATGTTTTCCGAGCTGATATGGAATATCTGCGCGCGCAGATCGAAGTTCCGGCCGATCAGCTCGCCCAAGCGTTCGGGTTGGCCGTCTTGAAGGCATTGGCGGGCCTGGTCGGCGAGATCGGCGATCTGCGCTAGGGTCTCGATGACCTTCTTGTCGCCGCGGTTGTAAAGCACCCGAACGGCTGAGTGCGATCTCTCGCTGGGCCGGGCACGGCGTGGGTCGTAGGCCAGATAGAGTTCCGGCAGCAGTTTCGGATCGAGCCGCTCATATTGCCCGTAGCCTCGGCCGGTGAGCAGTTCACGAGCGAAGTCCATGTAGACGAGGCCTTCATAGACCTGGGCTACGCGATCCTGCAAGCCGGCCTCGATGCCGAGCTCGTCGGTTTCGGCCGACAGGATCAGCGAAGGGAGCACCTCGGGGGGAATGTCCACGTTGTAGAACTGCATGAGGGCGCGGAACGCCGCCGTGATGATCGCGCTGGAGCCGCCCAGGCCGACCAGCCTCGGGATCTCGCTGTGGTAGCTGATCGTGAAATTCCGTTCGCCCAGCTCGATGTCGCGCTCATGACAGTAATCGGTGAATCGCTTGATCGCTGCCTTCAGCAGTCGCACGCCTCCGTAGTACCCGTGCATGCGTACGTCTTGCACGAGGGCATCGATACTGCCGAAGCGCGAATGATCGCGGTCGTGCGGCAGGATCTCGAGCCTCGGCGACTCGTACAGGGCCACGTCGGCGGCGAAGTTCCTGACGGTAAAGGCGATGGTCTTGCCGAAGTAGCCGTCCGACGGGTTGCCGATCAGACCCGCACGCGCGTAGGCTCGCGTCCTAATGATCATGAAGACATAACCGGGGCACGCGGGCGCCGAAGAGCGCGGCTCGCGCATGCTCTAGTCCAGGAGCTGCTTGACCCGAGCCGCGATGTCTCCCACGGACAATCCCACGAAGGCCAGTACATCCTCAGCCGTCCTGCCCGATTTGGGAATGCGCCCGCACGTCATGCCGTCCACTCGTACTTGTCCGGTCTGCGCTGCCGCCTCGGCCAGCGCTGCGTGCCATCCGCCGCAGTAGCTGTCTTCGATAGTCAGAACCAGTCCTGCGGCCGCCTGGGCCGAGGCCAGGATGGGTTCGGCCATGACGGGCAAGCTGTAGGCGTCGAAGACTGAGCATTCGATGCCCTCCCGTGCGAGGCGCTCGGCTGCGGCCAGGGCAACAAAGACGGTGAATCCGCTTCCGACCAGCGTGACCGCGCTGCCCTCGCGGACCTGGCGGGCCCCGCCGATCTCGAACGTTGCATCGTGCGCATACAGCAGGGGCATATCGGGCCGGTGCGTGCGCATGTAGCACATGCCGACATGGTTGGCCATCAGTTCGGTGCAGCGGTAGGCGGCCACGGCATCGGCCGGTTGGAACACCACGCAGGCGGGCTGTCCGGTGCCGTCATCGACCTGGGTGAAGCTTCTGAAGAAGGCCACGTCCGGCAAGCCCATCTGCGACGGGCCGTCCGCCCCCAACGAAACGCCGGCGTGCGAGCCGACCAGCTTAATGTTGGCGCGCGTGATGCTGGCCATCTCTGTTTGGTCGTATGCGCGCGACAGGAACTTGGCGAAGCTGCTGAGGAACGGTATGAATCCGCCGGCGGCCAGACCGACCGCGGTGGAGACCATGTTCTGCTCGGCGATCTTGCATTCGAAGAATCGATTTGGAAACGCTTTTGCGAAGAACTGCGCGAACGTCGAATTGCTGACATCCCCGTCCAGGGCCACGATTCGCTCGTCCGCTTTGCCCAAGGCCAGCAGCGCCGCGCCGTAGGCTCGACGGGTTGCCAGCTTGCCCTTCTCCAGGGCTTCGGCGAGCTCGGCGGCTGCCACGCCATCGGCGAAGGGGGGCAGTCGGATCGGGCCGGACGGCCTCGGCGCGACGGCGTCGCTCGGTGCCGGCGGAGCCAGCTTCGCGTCGCTATCCGCTGAGATGCCCAGTTCGGCGTACATTCCATCCAGGCCCGCGATTGCCTCTTTCAGCCCGGCAGCAGGAAGCGGCTTGCCGTGGTTTGTGTGGGCCTTCAGGGCGCCTACGCCCCAGCCCTTCTCCGTGCGCGCGACGATCGCCAGGGGTCTTCCGGTCTTGCCCACGTCGGCGAGGGCCGCGGCGATTTGATCGGCGTCATGGCCGTCGATGATGCGAGCGTCCCACCCGAAGGCCGCCAACTTGTGCTGAACGACCTCGGGCGACTGCTGGGCTGAGACGTAGTCGGCCTGTCCCTGACCGTTGCAGTTGAAGATCGCACATACGTTGGTCAGGTTCTGATCGACGATGAAGTCTGCTGCCTCCCAGATCTGACCCTCCCGCGACTCCCCGTCGCCGATGAGCACGTAGATCCGCTTGTGGATCCCCCGCAACCGGGCCGACAGCGCGAGCCCGGCCCCCGCGGAAAGACCTTGGCCGAGGGAGCCGGTGGCTGCGTCAAAGAACGGGAAGCCTTCAGCCGGATTCGGATGCCCGTCAAGCACGCTGTCGATGTCACGAAGTCTGGCCAAGTCATTGACCGTCAATGCAGTCGATTCCCCGTCCGACCAGCCGACGACCCCGCCGAGGTCGGCATACGCGGCGTACACGACTGGTACGGCGTGGCCTTCGGACAAGACGAGTCGGTCGTTGCCCTGATGCCACGGGTTCAAGGGATCATAGCGCATCTGCTGGTACATCAAGACGGCCACCACGTGTCCGGCCGACAGTGCGCTGGACGGATGGCCGGAGCCTGCCTCGGTCGTCATCCGGACGATGTGCTTGCTGACTTCTATAACCTTGGCATCGATTGCTTTTCGCGACAAGACAAAACACCTCCGGTCCGCTCTTGGGCGAATCGTTCGCGGTTCCCCGCCACACTACTGATAGCCGGCCCGGGCGATTAGCTCGTTGCCAGCCCGATAACCGTAGCCGACGGCCAAGTGCCATTCAAGTGTGTTTCGCCGCTGGCTCGGCCATCGGGGCTCGTATTAGACCGGCTCGGCCGAGAGCTGTCGCCGGGCGCGGGCCGCTCTCGGGCGGTTGAACCGAGGCCGGAACCGACATAAACTGAATGGTTCGTCGGCCCGGCGGGCTGACGGAGGCACGGTATGTTCGATGCCCTGAGTGAACGATTCAGCGACGTGTTTCGCAGGATGCGCGGTCGGGGGCGCGTGAGCGAGGCTAACGTGCGCGAGGCCATGCGTGACGTGCGGACCGCGCTGCTCGAAGCTGACGTGAACATACAGGTCGTTAGCCGGTTCTGCGACGAGGTGTTGGAAAAGGCCATTGGGGCCGAGGTGATCAAGACCCTGCACCCCGAGCAAGTCATGACAAAGATCGTTCACGATGAGCTGGTCGCCCTGATGGGCCCTGTTGATTCGCGCATCCCGTTCGTCTCTCCCCCGCCGACGATCATGCTGCTGGCCGGCTTGCAGGGATCGGGCAAGACGACGCAATGCGCAAAGCTGGCCAAGTACGTGCGCGATCGAGGGAAGCGTCCATTGATGGTGGCGGCGGACCTGAAGCGCCCGGCCGCTATCGACCAGCTCGAGGTGTTGGGCCGCCAGCTCGACGTGCCTGCCTATGCCGAGCGCGATCATCAGAACGCGGTCAAGGTCTGTCGCAACGGCATCGCTCATGCACGAGCCAATGACCGGGACGTGGTCTTGCTGGACACGGCCGGTCGTCTGGCGATCGACGAGGAGATGATGAACGAGGTCGCTCAGATCGCCCGGATGACCCAACCCCATCAGATCTATCTCGTGCTCGATGCCATGACCGGCCAGGACGCGGTCAACACGGCCAAGACATTCAACGAGCGTCTCGAGCTTGACGGGTTGATCCTGACGAAGTTCGACTCGGACACGCGGGGCGGGGCGGCGCTGTCCGCCAAGGCGGTGACCGGCAAGCCCATCAAGTTCATCGGCGTGGGTGAGAAGCTGGACAAGCTCGAGGAGTTCCATCCTGACCGGATGGCCGGGCGAATCCTTGGCATGGGTGATGTGGTCACACTCGTTGAGAAAGCCCAGCGACAATACGACGCGGAAGAGGCCGCTGCGCTGCAGAAGAAGATGAAGACGGGTTTGACGCTGGCAGACTTCCTAGGCCAACTCAAGAAGATGCAGAACATGGGCTCCATGAAGGACATCCTCAAGATGATTCCGGGTGTGGGCTCAGAGATGAAGCACCTGCAGGACCAGCTCGGCGACGATGAGATCAAGCGCATGGAAGCCGTCATCCTCTCCATGACGCCCAGGGAGAGGCACAACCCCGGCATCATTGATGCTTCCCGTCGTCGGCGGATCGCGCGCGGCAGCGGCACCGAGCCGCAAGACGTCTCCGGCTTGGTCAAGAGCTTCACCCAAACGCGCGAGGCGATGCGGGCCATGGCTGACATGTCGTTCGTGGATAAGATGAAAGTGGGCACCCGCTTCGCTCAGATGTCAATGCTCGGCGGGAAGATGCCCAAGATCAAAGCTCCGTCCAGGCCGAAACGGCGCAGAGAGAGCCAGAAGGAGAAGCGTAAACGCCGCAGGCGACGATGAGGCGGCCTTGCCTCGTCGCTCGACGTGCAGGCAAAGGGAACGTTATGGCAGTGAAACTGAGACTGAAAAGAATGGGCCGGCGGAATCGTGCGTTCTATCGTCTGAACGCTATCGAGAGCCGTGACCCGCGGGATGGCAAAGTCCTCGAAGAGCTCGGGTACTACGACCCGCTCGCCGCTGAGCCTGACAAGCAGCTGAGCCTCAGGCGGGAGCGTATCGAATACTGGCTCAGCGTCGGCGCGCAGCCGAGCGAGACGGTTCGTACCTTGCTCAGGAAAGGCGGAATCGCCCTCGAGAAGTGAAGTTCCGAGGAGGCATCCGCCCGACCTGCAGGATCTGTCGGCCTGGCGACGTTACCATGCGCATCGATGTACTTACCCTTTTTCCGGAGGTTTTCGAGCCGTTTGTCTCAGCGAGCATCATCGGCCGGGCCCGTCGGGCGGGAATCGTTGAGCTGTGCTTCACGAACATACGCGATTTTGCCACCGACCGACACCGCAGCGTCGATGATAGGCCCTTTGGTGGCGGGCCGGGTATGGTTATGATGTGTCCGCCTGTCTTTGAGGCGGTCGAACACGTTGAGGGCTTGGATGAGAGGCGGGCTTTGCGGGTCCTGCTGACGCCGCAGGGCGAGAGGCTTAGCCAAGCCATGGTGGTCGAGCTGGCGGCCCTGCCGAGGCTGTTGCTGATCTGCGGCCACTACGAGGGGTTTGACGAGCGGATACGCCAGGGGCTGAAGCCGCGAGAGATCTCCATCGGCGACTACGTCCTAAGCGGGGGCGAAGCGGCCGCCATGGTGGTCATCGATGCGGCGGTACGTTTGTGCCCCGGCGGGCTCGGAGACGAGGCCTCGGCGAGGACGGAATCCTTTGGTGACGGTTTGCTGGAATACCCTCAGTACACCCGGCCGCGGGAGTTTCGCGGGATGAACGTGCCGGCAGTGTTGCTGTCCGGGGACCACGCCAGGATCGAGGAGTGGCAGCAGGGGCAACGGCTCGAGAGGACCAGACGGCGACGCGGTGACCTGGTGCAATAGACATTGGGTTGTCTGCCGTGGCGTCGGGCGAACGACCCAGGAGACTCACGATGAGCGGTTCATTGATCGACCTGGCGGAGGCCCCGTACCGCAACAAGGAGGCTCCCGAGTTCCGCATCGGTGATACGGTGACGGTGCACGTACGAATCGTCGAAGGCGGCAAGGAGCGCATTCAGCCGTTCACCGGCGTGGTGATGGCGCGGCGTGGTAGTGGGCTGAGAGAGACATTCACCGTCCGCCGGATCGTCGCCAACGAGGGTGTCGAACGAGTCTTCCCCGTCCATTCCCCGAACATCGTGCGCATGGAGGTGAAACGATCGGGCAAGGCGAGGCGGGCCAAACTCTACTTCCTACGCGACCGCGTGGGCAAGGCACGACGATTGCGTGAGCGCCGTGCGGCCTCTGGTAGCTCGGCGGCTGCTGAAGCCGAGCACGCCGACGCCGATTCCGAGCAACCAGACGCAGCTGAAGAGCCGAGCGGGCGGAATCCGGACTCATAGCCGCCGGGGCACATTCGGGAGGTCGAAGGCGGGCGGGGGCGGGTGTCGGTTCATCGCGAGCCACTGTTTGTACAGCGTGCAGCGGACGCCGAGATGCCCGACGACCGGCTCGAGCTTGGACGCACAGGCGAGAAGCTGGCAGAGCGGCTGCTCCGCAAGCTTGGGTATCGGGTACTGAGTCGAAACTATCACTGCCCCGCCGGCGAGATCGACATCGTCGCTCTTGATGCCGATACTGTCGTCTTTGCCGAGGTTAGAACCCGTCGCAGCGAAGCGTCGGACGACATCGAAGAGTTCGTGAATCCGTCCAAACAGCGCCAAGTTGCGCGGGTGGCTCGTTATTACGTTCACCAGCACCACGCGGAAGAGCATCCCTGCCGGTTCGACGTGATCCTCGTGATTGTTCCCCCGGACGGTCGGCCGTTGATCCGCCACATCCCCGATGCGTTCCAGCCGGGCCGGTGACCGTCAAGGCACTTCGGCAGGGAGCGGACGGAAACGTATTGTGTGGTCCAGCAAGTAGCTTCGCGGAAGCCCGAACATTCCTCGTGAGTCGTGCGCGCCAGTCTGGCAAGTTCAAGCGGCGCTGTCCGGCCGCCCGGGCGGGGAAGATGATCCGTCGTTCATCAGCCGGCGCCAGTGCCTCTCGTTGAATAAACATCCCGGGTCGCCGGCATCGAGGCGACCGTAGTATGCGTCCGCGCGGGCCCGGCAGCCGCCGCAGTAGTTCTTGAACGTGCAATCCTGGCAGTGGTGCAGGCGCTTCTGCCGGTCTGACAGCAGTTCCGAGAACGGGTTCTTGCGGCAAACGTCGAAGAAGCTCCGGGCGCGGACGTTGCCGAGCACGCGACGGGGCATATAGACGCACGGGGTGATATCGCCGTTCGGCTCAATAGCCACGTAGGTCCGCCCCGCGCCGCATCCGCCGAGGTATTTGGCCACAACCCGCGCCTTCCACCCGGCCCCCGATCCGGCATGCGTGCACGCGACCCTGCCGTTGTCGGTCGGGGCGTCGGCGAGGCAGACGCGCCCGAACTGCGGCGACGTACTGATGATCCCGACCTTGCCCGACTGCATCCACTCGTTGAGCACGTTCAGCAGTTGCTCACGCTGGCGTGGGGTCAGGTCCTCACCGGTCATGTGGGCCCCTCGCCCCACGGGAATGAAGTTGAAGTGGGCCACGCACGAGGCCCCGACATCGACGGCGAATCGAAGCATGTCCTCGACTTCGTCGAAGTTGCCCTGATGCACGCAGATGGCTATGCCCAGCCGCAGGCCTTCCTGTTGAACCACGTGCTTCATCCCGCGGACCGTGCGACGCCACATCCCCGGTTGTCCGCGGAACGCCTCGTGTTTTGCCGGGTGGACCGAGTCCAACGAGACCTCCACGTATCGCATTCCCGCCTCGGCCAGTTGGGCAGCCAAGTCGGCTGTCATCGTCGTTCCGTTGGTGGCCAAGCTCATGTGAATCCCGTAGCTGTGGCACCTTCGGACGACCGGCAGCAGGTCCGGCGAAATGGTCGGCTCGCCCCCGGCGAAGGCGACCATCGGCAGATAGAGACGACCGATCTGGTCGGCCAAGTCGAGTTTTTCGGCCAGCGTCAGCTCGCCATCGGGTTCGCCGCGGACCGAACTCTGGTAGCAGTGCCGGCAGCGTAGATTGCACCGGTCCGTGAAGTTCCACACAGCGAACATCGGCACGACGAACCTCTGCGGGAGCGCCAGGCCGAACTCGGCGACCGATCGGGCGGCGATTACAAGCCCGCGGATGACGTCGCGTCGCCGGCCGATCCGATCCCGAAACGTTTCCAGGCTGGCCCCGTCTCGGACGTAATCAATGAATTTGTGGAAAGGCCAGTAGCGCAGGCGTTCGAGCCACCTGGCGTCCGGGTCGGCGTACGAGTCGATGATCTCCTCGATCATCGTCTTTCCGCTCCGGCGAGGCCCGGAGATGTGACCGAGCAGCTTGCGCATCCACCACCGGCTGAGGATGGCTTCCAGCGGATGGTGGTGGTCCACGCGGCGGCAGCGCTCGCCGGACTTGAGCGGTCTGGAGACAGACGAGGCAAGTTGAGGCGTCCGTCGCTCTCGGCGGTTGCGCTCCGCGTGGGTGTGGGAATCGACGTCGGCGCTGCGATGGCGCGCCGATTGGCTCGCCTGATCGGCGAGCTGCACGCTAGCACTCTGGGCCGGGTCGTTCATGATCCGCGTCTCGACGGTTCTCTGGGTCGCCTCAGTCGCGTGCCTGGCCGTCGGTCGGCAGCTCCGGAGCGTCCGCAGCGGCCTGCGAGGTTACGGCACTGAGCATCTTTTCGAGGAATGGCCGGTACGTCGGCCCGCCGTTGATCGTGCAGAAGGGGTAGATCCCGTCGGGGGTGGAGTACTGAATCACGCACCGCTTAACGCGCTCCACATCGTAGTTGTATCGGTCCATAAAGTGCATTCCGGCGGCCATTAATGTTCGGAATCGCTTCTTGCCCGCCTCGCCGCGTCCCTTGGCCTTGTCCGTCAGGCCCTGCAAGGCGCCGATGAAGGTCCACGGCATGACGCGGCGGTCAAGGTTCCGCCATCGGTAAGCCTTGAAGAACTCCCAGGCGAGCAGGAGCCTGTCCGCCAGGTTGCCCTTGCCTCGCCTGGTCAGGGCCTCCATCGCGATTCGGTTCATCCCGGCGAAGAGTCTCTCCACGTCGAAGAGTTTGGGCATGGGAATGGCTCGGCAGTCGGGCGTGACGAAGAAATAGGTGCCGAAGGCGCAATCGCAGTGGCAGCTCGGTCGTATCTTCGGCCTGCCGTCGAGCATTTGCTTGGCGTTCGAGATGGGCGTGATGAAGCTCAGCGGAAGGAAGTCGCGCATGAGATCGGCGCCGCTGACACGTGCGATGTCGTGAGCCAGGTCTCCCAACGTGTAGCGCATGGACTCACGCTGCTCGGGGCTGATTCGGCCGGTGAAGACCACCGGCTGATAGGCGATCCCGCAGATGGCCTCGATGTGCTCGACGGCGAAGCGGAAGATCCGGCCGACCTGGTCGTCATTGAAGCCCTTGATAACCGTTGGGACAAGAACGACCTTGATGTCCACCTGCCCGCAATTCTCGATGCACGCGACCTTCCTGTCGTACAACCGCGCGCCGCGGGTCCTCAGATACACCTCGTCGCCCACGCCGTCGAACTGAAGATATAGCGTGTGTACGCCGACCTCAGCGCTGCGCCGAGCGTAGGCAGGGTCGGCGAACTTGATCCCGTTGGTCGCGACCTGCACGTGCGTGAAGCCCAGGTCGATGGCCTTGGCGACGATCCGATGGAAGTCAGGGCGTACGGTTGGCTCGCCTCCGGTGAGCTGGATGGCCGTGGCCGGCACGGGGTGCTGCTCGCGTAGGGCCTGGAGCATCTCGACGACCAACTGGAAGCTCGGCTCGGCTACGTAGCCAGCCTTGCCGGCGTTGGCAAAGCAGATCGGACAGTTCAGGTTGCATCGGTTGGTCAGGTCGATCTGCGGCAAGCAGGACGTGGAGATGTGTTGGTTGCACAGCCCGCAGTCGGTCGGGCAGGAACGAGCGCCCGTGACCTGCGGATCACACACGCCGCGCTCATCCTGGAAAATCGAGCGGGTCGCCTTGAGGTACAGCCTGACGTCCGTGTTGATCTTGTCGCGGAAGTAGCCGTGCTCCGGGCATGTCTTCTCGATCAACACGACGTTGTCCTGCACGTAGTAGCGGCCGAGCAGGATGCACGAGCACTCGGGACAGAGCGTTTCGACGGTCTTGGGCAGACCCCCGATCGTCTCGCGGATGGCAGTGCCGGTGAGTGTTCGTTCTGGCTGGTATGGTGTGTGGGTGCGCCGGGGCGGGCTGAACAGTGCGTCATGATGATGCTGGCGGTACGTTCCGCAGTTCGGGCAGCGCAGCTCCAGCTCGACCGCATCCTTCCGCGCCGAGTAGAGGAACGAAGCCGGCACGACAGCGTCACATCGGACGCAGTGGCTTTGGCAGTGCCAGGGAAGGCCTCTATCGGCTGGCGCGTACTTGCGCAGCGAGAGCTTGTATCGCTCGAGATCCGTTCGAGCCGAGGCTGGGGTCAGCGCGCGGCGCCGGATACGGTGGATGGGCCGACAGATGCCTTGGCCGACCGATCGACGCGGTTCGGAACGTTCGTTCCGCGCTGTCGGCTCCACTTGGGGCGTGTCAGCAATCTGGCTCATCGCTTGCTCCCCGGACTTGGCGGCGGCGAGTCGATTGGATCGCGCAGCCTGAACTCCTTTCCGTTGCCCGATCTTCGCGCGGGCGATTCCCGACATGCCCCTCGAATCAGCTCGAGAATTGGCCCCGGCTCGGCGCACATCTGGCCGCACCGCTGGTCCGGTCGGCTCCGGGCGCCGGATGTGGAAGTCTTTCTCTCCGATCCGGGCATGTCAACCAAAAACCTCAGGATAGACACGCTCGACCCTTTTGCGTTGTTTGTAGCTTCGCGCCAGCTCGAGAAAGATGTCCAGATCGCGCTCCATGTTGGATTGTGTGGTATCGAAGTAGAAGTTGCGGATGGGGATTGCGTCATGTTCGCGGCTGACGGCTGGATAGACGGCCTCGCTGGTAATGCCGTTCATGCACGAGAACGGGCTGATGTCGATGATGCCGTCAGCCCCCTTGCCGTAAAGGTAAACCGCCTTGCCGACAGAGAGGACCATCTCCCCCAGAGCTCCGAGGGGAGGAAGGTACGGCTCGGCTGCTTTGAGCACCTGATTGATGTCGTGCGGTTCTTCGTACCCGCGCAGGTCCTCGGCCACTGGCTCGAGTAGAATGCGTTCGTCGGAATGCTGGAAGTAGTTCTTAAGCAATGTTTTGAGCATGGCCCGGGACAGGACGCCGTCGGTCTTGCGGACGCGACGGATCTGCCACCAGTTCGTGTACCAGACCCACTCGGACACGTCGCTGAGCCACGCTTCGCCGCCCTGTTGCTCGATCTTCCGGCAGGCATCCTCGTTGCTGAAAGTGTGCAGCCGGCAGAAGATCTCTCCGACCACGCCGATGAGGGGTCTGTCTTTCGTATAGCGGGCGGGGATGGCGCGGAACCGGTCACGGATCGCGCGGAGCGCATCGCCCAGCTTGGCGAGTCGCACTCGGTCGGGCAGTTCGGGGGTCTCGATGATGGCTTCCAACTCGCCCAAGGACTGTTCGAATGCTGCATCGGCGTCGCCGGCATGGACCTCGTAAGGCCGCGTTCGCAGCAGAAACTTCCGCAGCACGTCGGAAGCGACGAGCCCATGCCAGGTGGCCCGGATCATCTCGGTGGCGTGCTCTCCGATGCCTTCGTAACTGTCGGCGCTTGTGGGGGAGAAGACGAGCACGTCCTGCGCTCCCAACTCGCTGAATACCTGCCGCAGGTACGGCGCGTACTGGCCGAATCGACACGGCCCATCGGCAATAGGCATGAACAGCGCCGTCTTTGAGGGCTCGAACCCCGGCGCCTCGCGCAGTTTCAAGAAGTCGCCCAGGGTAATCTTCTGCGGGTAGCACTCTTCCCCGCAACTGTAGAGACCGCCCAGTTCGAGGGTTCCCGCGTCCGATTCCGGAGCCATGGTCGCGCTGATCCCGATGGAACGAAAGACCGCGGCGAGCAGTCTCGCTCCGGCGTAGTCCATCCGGGGGATGTAGAGCGTGCGGCCGCTCAGGCTCGGCTTTCGCTTGGCTGTTGCGCTCGCCACCATCGCAGGATTCCCTTGCTGTCCAGGTACGCCTCGCAGCGCGTCATTACGCCCGCGTCGTTCGAGTGGCCGTCGAATTGCAGCGTGAGGAACGGCTTGCCGCTGGCGCGCTGCACGAAATGGCGGATGAAGGAATCGGGCCCGCACTTGAAGTTCGTGATGTAGATGATGTGCAGGTTGGGGTGCTCGCGGACCAGCTTCGAGACCGCCAGGATCTTAACCCCGTAGTTCCAGTACATGTTGTCGTTGATCTCGGCGATGCTTATTCCATCGATCGGCAGGCAGTCCATGGGCAGCACGTTGAGCCCGTAGTACTCGCGGAGCTTCCTGGCCACCGCGATGTTGATGCCCCGGTCGTGCAGGTTATACGGGCGCCCGATCAGAACGATGCCTTTCTCCCCGGTTCGTCGGAGCCTCTCGATGGCGTCGCGCCCGGCGGCGGTGAGCATGTCCCGGAATCGATCCTGAGCGGCGAACGCGGCATGGACCGCGCGGGCGGCTCGATGCCGCGGCACCCCGAGTGATTGAGCCATCTTGACCAGAGCGGATCTGACTTGGTCGCGGCCATCCCCGAATCGCAAGGACGGGGCCAGAATCCGATCGCGCCACCCCGAGAACGCCGGCGCCTGGCGAACGACCCACGGGAGCGTCTGGCCCCACGGGCATACGTGCGACTGGGGCAACTCGCAGGGCCCCTCGGTGTTGAGAACGTTCGGCAGGAACACGTAATCCACGCCCCGCTCGATGAGTTCCTTCACGTGGCCGTGGGCTGCGATGATGGGAAAGCACGGCTCGGCTACGGCGGAGTCCAGCCCGGCCTGGACGATTCGACGGTTCGTTTCGTCGGTCAGCATGATCCTCAAGCCGCAGTCGGTAAAGAAACGGTGCCAGAACGGCAGCAGGTCGTAGGTGTACATCGCCCGCGGCAAGCCGACCGTAGGCGTGGCCGCACCATCGGTCTGGCTGACGGATTCGAACAGGAGCTGATGTCGCAGCGCGATCAGGTCAGGGATCACCGGCTCTCGATCCACGGTCACCTGTTTGCGATAGCGATCGGAGCATTTGTCCCCCCAGTAGGTTTTCTCACCCTCGACGGTGAACTCCTGAATGGCGCACTGATTGCTGCAGCCCCGGCAGGTGAACTCGCGGAGAGCATAATCGACCCGATCGAGCCGATACCCGCGGAACAGCGTGCCGCGCCGCTCGCCACGCTGGGCGGTGATCTTTTCCTTGGCGAGCAGCGCCGCCCCGATCGCCCCGACCACGCCGTTGTGTGGCGGGACGATGATTTCCTTATCCAGCACACAACTGAACGCGGCGGCCACCGAATCGTTGTATGCCGTGCCGCCCTGGAAGAAGATGCAGTCGCCGATCTTTCGACCCCGGACCACACGGTTGATGTAGTTCTGGGCGATCGAGTACGCGAGCCCGGCCACGAGGTCCGCCTTGTCGGCGCCGCGCTGCAGGTAGCCGTTGACGTCTCGCTCCATGAAGACCGTGCAACGTTCGCCGAGACGAATCGGCGAGCGAGAGCTGAGGGCCTCTCGCGCGAACTCGTCGATGATGTTGATCCCCAGTTCCTCGGCTCGCTCTTCGAGGAACGAGCCCGTTCCGGCCGCGCACGCGTCGTTCATGGTGAAGTCCACGACGACGCCGTCCTCGATGCTGATGTACTTGCTGTCCTGCCCGCCGACCTCAAAGATGGTGTCCGGCAGGCGCCCCGCGAGCAGGCGATTGCCGACGAACATCGCTCCCGTTTTGTGGGCGGTGATCTCGTCGTTGATGGTGTCCGCCCCGACGAGTTGGCCGATCAGCTCGCGTCCGCTGCCGGTCGTGCCGACGCCCTTGATGACGACCCGGTCTCCCGCGGCCCGTTCAATCTCGTCGAGCGATCGCGCGACCACCTCGATGGGGCGCCCCTGCGTGCGCGTGTAGATTTCGTGAATCACGTTGCCTTCGTTGTCGATCACGGCGAGGTTAGTGCTGACCGATCCGACGTCGATGCCCAGGTATGCTTCGACCTTCGAGCCGCTCCGGGGGAACTGAAAGACCCGCACCCGATCTCGCAGCAGGACGACGCGATCCATCGACAGTGGTGGGGCGGTTGGCAGGCTGCGGGTCGGGCCGCTGGAGCGTACGGCGAGTCGCTCGGAGGCCTGTGCGGCCGCCTCCTCAGCCGCCTCTTGGGCGCATAAGGCGGCACCGATCGCGCCCATCCACGCGTAGGCTTCGGGAACGAACAGCTGGTCCTGCTGCAGGTCGAAGACGGCTCGCAGGGCTTCGCGGACGGCGCGGTTGGCGGCCACGCCCCCAATCAGAGCCACGGGGGGGACAATCTGGCGACTCTTGGTGACGGCGATCTTGAAGTTTCGGGCCACAGCCGCGCACAGACCCTTGAGCACCTCGGCGGGGGTGTAGCCTTTCTGTTGGGCGTGGACCATGTCGCTCTTGGCGAACACGCTGCAGCGCCCGGCGATTTGCGCCGCCCGGGTGGTCCGGCTGACGACGTCGCCAATCTGATCGACGGCGTAGCTCAGGCGGCTAGCCTGCTGGTCCAGGAACGAGCCTGTGCCGGCAGCACAGTCGCCGTTCGTTTCGTAATCGACGATGGCAAGGCTGTCCGAATCGGCGTCTCGCTCGATCCGCAGGAACTTTGACGTTTCCCCGCCGATCTCGAAGACCGTCACCGTGTCCGGGCCGAGCAGCCCGAAGCTCTTGGCGATGGCCTTGAACTCGTTGGCCACCGGAATCCCGAGCGCTTCGCCGACGAGCTTTCCGCCAGAGCCGGTGACACGCACGCCGGCTACGCCTTGGGATCCTACCGCTGCGCAGATCTCGTCCAGGAGCCTGCGGACGGCTTCCAGCGGCCGGCCTCGCGTGCGCCGGTAGCCGGAGAGCAGGATGGCTTGGTGCGGTTTACCAGGCAGCGGGTATGTATGGTAGCCGGCGCCAGCCAGTCTGCCGCGTAGCGTTTCCAGACGGGGCGCCTCACTGATTAGCGCCCCCTTCGCGCTGATCGCTCCAACGTCGATGCCCAAAAGCGGATTCATCGGTCCAGAGCCCACAGATCGTGGCTTCGCCCGAGATCTTGGTTCAAAGCCAATCGGTAACGCATCCCGGCACAGCTAAGACGATAAGCAACCGCGCCCTTCGCCTATCCGTGCGAGTGCTGTATTTTAGCCAACTTCGGCCGAACTTGAAGCCGCGAGGCGGCCATCTCCGGCGGCTTTCCTGCATTCAGGCGAGCCCCCGACCCGGCCGGCGACGGCGCATCGGTCACGGCCCGGAGGCGATCCAGGCCTCGTTGAACGTTACGTGCTTGATGTACTGGCGGTTATACGAGTAGGTCATATGGATCTGACCGCCTGAACCCTCGGCCAGCGACGGATAACTGAAACTGCCTTGGCCGGCTTCCACCTCGCGTTTGAAGGGCCAGTTGCGACCCTCGTCGAACGATAGCGCGACGCTCAAGGGCGTTCGTTGCTCGGTACTGTCATTGTATGCCAATACCAAGTGGCCGTTAGACAAGCGGATCATGTCCAAGGCGGAACCGGGGTTGGGCAGCCCGGAAAGTTGGAGCGCGGCCCACCGGCTTCCGCTGTCGTCGGAATAGCTCACCCACGCCTGACCGCCGGCAGTGCAGCGCATCATCGCCAGGAGGCGACCGCTGGCAAGTTGTACCACCGCCGGTTGAATGTTGCCGGGCTCAGAGAAGATCAGGCGGGTCCGCTGCCAAGTCCACCCATCGTCCCGCGAATGCCAGAAAAACGAGCTGGGCACCGCCTCACTATAGCCTGGTAGGAGCAATCTGCCGTCGGCGAGCCGGATCGGCTTGCATCGAATCAGCTCGCAACATCCCCGGTGCAGCTCGCGCACGCCCGTCCAGCTGCGAGCCCCGTCTTCCGAAACCTGAAAGAACAGCTCGCTCGCCGCCCATCCGGTGCCATAAACCGAGGCGTAGAAGAGCCACACCCGCTGTCCCTCGGCGTACAGGACCGGGTTACCAAGCGACCGGGATGGCGAGTCCACGACGAGCTCGGGCGCTAGCCACTCCTGCGCGCCTGCCGGCCGTCGCGACATTTGGATGGCTGTGTCCCGGCTCAGCTCGTTCAAGCCGGCGTACCAGGCTGCCAGTAGATCGCCTGATTCCAACTGCACGAGTGTGGACGCATGGCATTCCGGACGGCCGGGGTTGTCCGTGAAGATGAAGCGAGCGGCGAACAGAGCCCGGCCGACGGGCAGGTCGTGGGGCGCAACGGAGGACGGATCCCCAATGATGATGGTGAGCGGCTCGCCCTGGAACGTTCCGCTGGCCAGCCAGCAGCTCGAGAGCGCCACGGCGCCGGCCGCTACTACCAGCGGCACGTAGCGATCGAAGCTGGGGAGCGCTCGGGCGCGCACAACTTGGCGAAGGGTGCGACGGCCATCCGCGTGTGTTCGTCCGACCATTGCCACTGTCTGTTATGTTACTGTTATCGTAGGCGGCATCTTTCGGCCAGCCCGTTGCCGGCACGATTCGATCGCACGAGCCAACATTGTCGATGCCCCCGCCATGGTTTACAATTCTCTCTGTTGTTCGATCTGTTAGTAGAGGCATCGCATGTCACGATTGTCTTGGCCGAATCGATTGACGCTGGCACGTATGCTCCTAGTGGCGCCTTTCGTGATATGCTTGCTGAACCTGCAAGAACAGGACTACGGGCCGATCCTTCGCTGGACGGCGATCGCGATCTTCGCGGTGACGAGCGTCACTGACGTTCTCGACGGGTTCCTGGCCCGGCGGCTGAATAACGAAACGCCCTTCGGCAAGTTCCTTGACCCGTTGGCGGACAAACTGCTTATCGTATGTGCCGTGATCTTGCTCGGCCACGAGGGCACTTGCATCCCCGGCCACAAACTGCCGAACTACGTGGTTGTCATCGCCATCGGCAAGGATTTGCTGGTAGTCCTGGGGTTCCTGTTGATTTATCTGGCGCTTGGTAAGATCTTCATCCAGCCTCGATACCTGGGCAAGGCGTGTACGCTGTTCCAACTGGTGATGGTCATCTCGGTTCTGCTCTCGCCCGATTTGCCCGGCTCGATGAGCTTCCTTCCGGTCGCGCTCTGGTGGCTGGCGACGGGGCTTGCGGTGGCCAGCGCGGTTGACTACCTGCGCATCGGCACGCGTTTCGCTACCGGGGCGAGTGCCGACCGGCAGGCCGAGATACCCAAGGGCGCGTAGGCCCGCCCATACGCCCCAGTCAGCCCTCGGGTCGACGCACGGCCGACACAAGCGCTGTCTCGATCGCTATAATAGTGCGATATGCCGAGTCCATTCTGCACGATTGCTGAAGCTGTCGAGGAGCTTCGAGCCGGGCGGCTCATCGTACTCGTCGATGATGAAGACCGCGAGAACGAGGGGGATCTGGTTTGCGCTGCCGAAAAGGTCACCCCCGAAGTCATCAACTTCATGTTGAGGAACGGCCGCGGTGTGCTGTGTCTAGCTCTGACGCGAGAACGGTGCCAGGCGTTGAATCTCCATCTTCAGACGGCGGAGAGCACCGCGCGATTCGGCACGGCCTTTACCGTTACCATCGACGCTTTGCCGCGCTTCGGCATAGCCACCGGCGTGTCCGTTGCGGACCGTGCCACCACCATTCAGGTAACCATCGCTGACGAGACTCGCCCCAGCGATCTCGCCCGCCCGGGGCATGTCAATCCGTTGATGGCGCGGGAGGGCGGTGTTCTGGTCCGGGCCGGGCAAACCGAGGGCTCCGTCGATCTGGCGAGGCTGGCGGGATTCAAGCCGGCTGCTGCACTCATCGAGATCATGAACGAAGACGGGACGATGGCACGCGTGCCGCAGCTCATCGACTTCTGCAAGAGACATGGTCTGAAGATGTGCACCATCGCCGATTTGGTCGAGTGTCGGCTCAAGGGTGAGAACCTTGTGGACCGCCTCGCCACGACGCGAATGCCCACGCGGTTCGGCGAGTTCACCCTCATCGCGTATAAGTCGCTTGTCGATCACGATACGCACCTGGCTGCGTGTATGGGCGGGGTGGGCGAGCTTGACCAGGCCGGCAGACCCGTCCCGCATGAAGAGGCCGTCCTGGTCCGAGTGGATTCGGAATGCTTGACTGGTCACGTGTTCGGGTCCTTGCGATGCGACTGCGCCGAGCAACTGGGACAGGCCATGAGCCTGATCGCCCGGGAAGGCAAGGGCGCGGTCGTCTATCTCCGTCAGGAGGGCCGCGGGATCGGCTTGCACAACAAGCTTAGGGCTTACGGCCTACAGGACAACGGCCTCGATACCGTCGAAGCGAATGTCCGGCTCGGCTTCCCGCCGGACCGGCGCGACTACGGCGTCGGCGCACAGATTATTCGGGATCTGGGCCTGCGGAAGCTGCGATTGCTGACCAACAACCCCAAGAAGGCCAAACGACTGGAGGTCTATGGAGTCGAGATCGTCGAGCAATTGCCGATCCAGGTTCCACCCAACGAATACAACCGTCGATACCTGAAGACCAAGAAAGAAAAGCTCGGACATCTGCTGGACGGGCTGTGATGGCCGGCTAACCTGATCCCGGCCGCCGGGCCACACGGTCGGCTTCGAGCGCCAGGGCCAAGGCGTCCCGGGCATCCTGAGCGGATACGCGCGGTTCATGCGCTGGCTCGGCGATCGCCGCTACGAAGTCCTCCAGGAGGGCGCGGACGGCGTGACCGTAGATTGTCTGGCTGTCGGGGCCATAAGGCTGCTCGACAATGATCCGCTCATCGACCTCGTAATCAACACCGCGGCTGCGGCAGAGTCGCATGCGTTGCGAGTAACGCTCGACTGTGCTGATCCGTGCCTCCGGGAAGACGGCCCGCAGTTCCTCCGAGCTGCGCTGATCGACGACGGCGTGAATCCTGATCCGATCAGGAATCCACCCGTTGAGGGCTACGTCCCCCCGTTCGAAGATCAGTCGTATCTCCTGCCGGTCGATCCGCGCGGGCTGGTGGAAGCCGTGGTAGAAGGTCACGCTGGCTTGTGGGCCATAGCGCACGGCGCAGTGCACCTGGTCGATCAACTGCGTGCCCGGCCGGCGCACCTGATAGGCGTTGGTCACCGTACCCTTGCCCAGCCATGACCGCAGCAGATCGAAGAAGTGCACCCCGTGCTCAACGAAGATTCCCCCGCTTTGGGCCCGGTCCCAGAACCAATGCTCCTCGTGGAGTTTGTCATCGCCGGCGCAGTTGACCAAGTAGCCATGGAGCACCTCGCCAAGGGCCCCGACTTGGATCAGCCGACGCACAGGCTCCCAAAGCGGACCGTATCGCATTACGAAGTTGATTCCCAGCTGCAGCTGGCGGCTCCGCGCTGTGGCGATCATCTCGTCGGCGTCGCTCAGGTTTGTGGCAAGGGGCTTCTCGCAGAGCACGTGCTTGCCGGCGCGCAGGGCAGCCATCACGTGCTCGTGATGCATCGCCGGCGCGGTGGCTACGTGCACGAGCGTGATTTGCTCGTCGGCCAGCATCTGGTCCAACGTGTCGAAGACGCGGAGCAGATGCTCGCGAGCGAGGCGCTCCGCCTTGCTTCGGGTGCGGTTCCAGATGGCGAGTGGTCGGACCCCGCTCAGGCCCGCAAGCTGTCGCAAGCAGAATGCGCCGAAATCCCCCGCTCCGAAGATCCGCAGGCCGTCCTCGCCGACGAGTGCGTAGCCCTCGTCGGGCCGAGGCGTGGCTGACACAACCGTCGTCGCGCCGCGAGCGCGCTGATGCATTTGAAGCAGGCTGAGCAGCCACGCCAGCGTGGATTCCGCACCCTGGTTTGTATTGGGCCCGTCGGGTGTCAGGCCGTCGTAACATCCGCCGGTGTCCGAATCCGCCATGGGCGTGCGCAGATCGTTATGCCCCAGGAACCATTGGAAACATCTCTGCGCCTCGCGCAGCCATCGCTGCCGGCCGGTGAGGCGCTCCGCGGCGAGGCAAGCATCTACAAGCGCTTGGGCCTCGAGAGGCTGCTGGTCGAACTGGGCCTTCCGGCCGCCCCGCGTGAGCCAGCCCTTGTTGCCAATGATGCTGAGCTGCCCGTCGCGCCCGGTCTGCACCGTGAGCAACCAATCCAGGCAACGCAGGCCCATTTCCGCCATGTCGTCTCTAGCCATCGCCCTTCCGGAGACAAGCAAGGCGTGAGGCATCCTAGCGTTCCCCCAGGTCAGGATGTCCTCGCACCAGAGCCATTCCGGCGCTGCATGCTCGGTGAACCGCGCCATTAACTGTTCGGCGAGCCGGCCGCGGATCCGCACTGCTTCAGCATCGTCCGGGAACCGCGAGAGGAAGTTGTCCAACCCAACCAGGGCGAAAGCCCACGGCCTTACGTGTCCCAGCTTCTCGGTCGCTGCTAATGCCTGGCGGCACAGCCGCGTGGCTAGCTCCAAAACCGGCGGGACCGGTGCATACGCCACTGCCACGCTCAGCCCCCACAGGGCCCGGGCATGGCTGTCTTCCGAGCCGGTCTGCTCGCGCCACTGTCGGTCGAAGCCCATGAAGTTCCGGAATCGGCCGGTCTCGGCGTTGAACGCGTAGGCCAGGAACGCCAGATAGCGCTGCATGGGGACCAGAATGCTCTCGTCGCGCTCCAGGTCCCAATACAGCGTCGCGGCGATCAGCGCGCGTGCGTTGTCGTCGGTACAGTACCCGTGATGCAGGTCGGGCGTGGCCAACGCGGCGTGCTGAAACATGCCCGTGTCGTCAGTTAAGGTGAGGAAGTGACGCAGATCAATGTCAGGCAAGGACACAGATAGGGGCATATATACTACTGCTCCTGAACAGATTAACTCGCCACCACCTCGGCCCGGACGGGCACATCAAAAACTGTGGATCACGTCTTGGAACGATGCAATTCTAACCCGGATTACCGGCCCTGACCATACTGCAGATGACCTGTGGGCGTTGACATGACCGCCAGCTCGGTGTTTAATGAGCTGTGAGATATGGGCGATTAGCTCAGTTGGCTAGAGCGCGTGCTCGACACGCACGAGGTCACAGGTTCAAGTCCTGTATCGCCCATCAGAGAAGGGCTGCGGTGTCGAGTGATGACGGCGCGGCCCCATTTTCTTAATGAGGCCCGGTCCGGGTTGCCTGGGTGTTTTGCTGGCCATGAGAGTGCGCCGGATGCGGTTCGCCGTTGGCGGCGGCTTCCACAGCCGCATCCGACGTTCGCGGGCTGGCCTCGTGGAGGGCGATCGGCCTGCGGGACGGTCACGTCGGGCGCGAAAGCGTCAGCAACGTGATGTAGAGGCGATGGAGATCGTGGGCAGAATCTCGCCCTGGCTCGTAGCTGCCATGGTCGCGGTCATACTCACCGCGGTCGGGATGTATGCGTTGTGGCCCGAGTCGGAAGGCTCGGGGCCCAAACTCAACGTACTTCTGATCACCATCGATACGTTGCGAGCCGATCACCTGGGCTGCTACGGCTACGAGAAGATCAAAACCCCGCATATTGATCGCCTGGCGTCTGAGGGCACCAAGTTTGCGGAATGCTCGACGGCCGTGCCGATCACCCTGCCCTCACACGCCAGCATCATGACGGCCACCTATCCGTACGTGCAGGGCACCCGCGTGAACGACGAACGGGCGCTGCACGAGAGCAATCTCACGCTGGCCGAGATATTCAAGAAGTCGGGGTGCTCGACCCATGCGGAGATTGCGGCGTTCGTACTCAACGCGCGATTCGGCCTCCATCAGGGGTTCGACTCGTACCACGACGTGGGCCCGCCGGTGCCGGAGGCCGTGGCTGCGGGGCGTGATGAGCGCGCGGCTGACGAGGTCTGCGAGAGCACGATCGACTGGTTGCGCGCCCATGCTTCGGAGAGATTCTTCGTATGGGCTCACTTCTTCGATCCGCACTTCCCGTACACCCCACCGCAGCGTTACCGTGATAAGTATGAACATCCATACGACGGCGAGATCGCGTTCGTCGATGAGCAGATCGGGCGGTTGGTGGACGCGCTCGATCAGCTCGAGATCGCCTCGCAGACACTGGTGGTCTTCACGTCGGATCACGGGGAGGGTCTCTGGGAGCACGGCGAGGAGCTGCACACGGTATTCATCTATGACAGCACGCTTTCGGTGCCGCTGATCTTTCGTTGCCCCGGTCGTGTGCCGCCCGGACGGGTGGTCAAGGCTCAGGTGCGGACGATCGACATCGCGCCGACGATTCTCGACCTCGTCGACTTGCCGCCGAAACCGGACGCCCAGGGGATCTCCCTCCGGCCGCTGATCTCCGGCGAGGGCGAGGAACTGGAGTTGGCGGCGTACGGCGAGTCGCTCGAGCCGATGGTGCGATTCGGTTACTCGGCGCTGCGGTGTCTGCGGGTCGGTGGGTGGAAATACATCCATGCGCCGCAGCCGGAGCTGTATCACGTGGCTGAAGACCCCGGCGAGGCCCGAAACGTGGCGCGGCAATATCCCGATCGAATTCGTTCCATGCGCGACCGGCTGCGTCAACTGATCGCCGACGCACCGGCGCCGCCCGGGACTGGGCAGGCGGGCTCAGCGCTGGATGCCGAATCGGCTCGGCGGCTTCGGTCGGTCGGTTATCTGACCGGGGGCGGATCGCGCAATCGGACAGCCGCCACCCAAAACGAATTGGTGATCTTCGAGCCGCAAGGCCCCGACCCGAAGGATCGCGTCGAGGCTATCCGGTGGATGCACGAGTCAACCAAAGGACTCAGGACCGGCGACCTGGACGCGGCGATCGCGGCATACCGCAAGGCGCTCCAGGCCGACCCCGATCTTGCCGCTGCCCAGTACCGGCTCGGACAAGCGCTTCATGCCCAAGGCAAATCGGACGACGCGCTGAAGCACTACCGCGAGGCCCTGAGGCTTGATCCCGAACTTGCGGACGCGCACTGTGCGGTGGGTGGAATCCTGGTCTCAAAGGGCCGGCATAAGGACGCCGTGCAACACTTGCAGCGAGCGATCGAGCTGCAGCCGGACCTCGCCAACGCGCATATGAATATGGGATTCGCCCTCGCAGCGACGGGTAAGTTGGACGAAGCGATCCTTCATCATGCCAGAGCCGTTCGGATCGACCCGAAGGACGCTTCGCTCCGCATGTCCCTGGCTGAGACGCTCTTCGCGCGTGGCAGGCGCGACGAGGCAGCGACCGAGTATCGCGAGGTGCTGCGGCTGGACCCGGGCAATCGGCTGGCGCGCATGAGGCTAGACGCTCTGTCGGGCGCTGGCAGATAGTCGAAACGGCCACGGGACGGGGCTCAGCATTCGAGCTGCCGGATGTCGCCCTTGCCGCCTCGCTTCGAGCGGGACTGACGTTGATGGCACGCGACAAGCTTGTCAGACTGGGCCTGATGCTTGCAGGGGTCGTCGGGATGACGACCCTGTTCTTCTGCCGGCATAACCCGCCGCCGGGCTCAGGCCAGCCGCGAAATCCATTCGACCTGATCCACTACTACTACCCGATGACGGAATACGCAGCTGAGCGGCTTTCCGCCGGAGATATTCCACTGTGGAATCCCTACGCGTGCTGCGGCGTGCCTTTTCTGGCCACGATGCAAGTCGGCGTGTTCTACCCGGCCACCTGGGTTTCGCTGATCCTCCCGGCCGCCGAGGCGATGCCCGTGGTCATGTTCGTGCAGTTCGCGCTGGGGGGCGTGTTCGCAGCGATGTTCTTCCGCGCGCTGGGCGCGGGGG
>CAYGAN010000010.1:0-218 GCA_964347585.1 uncultured Planctomycetales bacterium
CAATCAAGACCGCGGCAGCTTCGACCGTAGCACCCAATCGAATGCCGCAAGGACGCAGAGTCGGGCGATGAGAAAACACACAACGCATCGCTAGCACCTCATTTTTCAGCGCTTTGAGATCCCTACCATCGATCCTCCCCTCGTGGAGGGCTCCGGTGTCGCTTGAGCAAGTCGCTCAAGGATTCAGGCTTATGCTCCCCGCCGGGGCTTGCGCCGCC
>CAYGAN010000010.1:319-18999 GCA_964347585.1 uncultured Planctomycetales bacterium
GGTGGGCCACATTGCGAACTCGTCCAATAACTAAGGAACCGTCGTAAGCGAGCCAAAGACTCCTGGAGGCCCTCCGGTGCTCGGACATCCATCGCGGCGCACCGGCGGCGGGCATCGCGTCAGATCGCGATCTGCGCCCTTTGTCCCTGATAATCTTCGAGGGACTGCCCGTACGGTCAGATCGCCGTTAGAAATGCTTCGCCGGATCAAAGCCGGCTTCATTGACGCTTGCGGGTGCTTGTGACAAAATGCCGGGTCAGCATCGAAGGGGCAGCGTGGCAGCATCTATCGATTCAATCCCGCGGGAGTGCCTTTGGCTGGCCGCAGCTCTGTAGTCCAGGCTCCTCCTACCCGGATGACTCACCCTAAGTCCGCGACGGGGCAGACGTTTGCGGTTGTTTCGAGGTGGGCGCCCCTGCTTCTGGTCTTGCTGAGTCTAGCGCTTAAGAGCCTCATCTTTGCACCGATCGGGTGGTGGCCGCTGGCGTACGTTTGCCTGGTGCCGTGGCTCGTAGCGGTCCGTGCCGCCGGCCGTACTCGATGGATGTACTTCGTCAGTTATCTGTTCGGCCTGAGCTTTTACCTGATCAACATGTACTGGCTGTATCTGGTCACCGGGCCGGGCTACGCAGCGCTGTCGATGTACATGGGGGCTTACTTCCCGTTGATGGCCTGGCTGATTCGTCGCATGTCCGTTCGCCGTAACCTGCCGCTTGGCCTCTCGGTGCCCGTCGTGTGGGTCGCCAGCGAACTGCTTCGGGCCACGATCATGACCGGCTTTCCGTGGTTTTTCCTGGCCCACAGCCATTGGCGCGTCTTGACGATGATCCAGGTCAGCGATCTAGCGGGCGCCTACGCCCTGAGCTTTGTGATCGCGATGGCAAACGGAACAGTCGCAGACCTGCTGATCGCGAGGCTGGGTATCCGTCGGGCCCGCGCCGGGGTCCATGGATTGCCGCGACGGGTGCTCGTCGGCTCGCTCGCAACAATTGCCCTGCTTGTATGTGTGGCTATCTATGGCCGAGTCCGGTTGCGATCGCCAGCCTTGCTTCCCGGACCGACCGTCGCAGTCTTGCAGGGCGACTACGTGGCCCACGTCGCTCCCCCGCCCGGCTCGCCCGGTCCGAGGCGGAAGCGAGCGACGTACAGGCGCCTGCTGACGGAGGTTGACCAGCTTGTCGATTTGTACGTCATTCCGGAAACTCCCTGGAGTATGTACCTGAACAAGGAGTTTCGCCGGTCCGAGCAGGACAAGGAGGGCTGGGTTCGGTGGTCCAAGTCATGCCACGAATGGCTGGCGGAAGCCGCACGCCAGAAGCGTGCCCACATCGTCGTTGGCAGCTTATCCGTTGTGCCTCAGCCGGAAGGTGCCTGCCCGAGTGATTACAAGTACAATTCAGCTTTCATGTACGATCCGTCCGGGGCCCAGATCTGGCGATATGACAAGGTCCACCTAGTACTGTTCGGTGAATACGTTCCGTTCCGGTACGGACGACTGCACGGATTGTACGAGCGGCTCAACCGAATGACACCATGGGGAGCGGGTGGCTACGAGTATTCGCTGACGCCGGGCAAGGAATTCAGTCTCTTCGAGATGAAGGCTGCCTCGAAGGAGGCCCGGGTGTTCCGCTTCGGCGTGCCCATCTGCTATGAGGACGTGATGCCCTATGTTTGTCGTCGTTTCGCCGTTGGGCCCGACGGCAGCAAGCGTGCGGACTTCCTGTTGAACATCAGCAACGACGGGTGGTTCCATCACAGCTCCGAGCTGCCCCAGCACTTCGCCATCTGCGTATTCCGTGCGGTCGAGAACCGGGTTGCCATCGCGCGGGCGGTCAACACCGGCATGAGCGGGTTGATCGATTCGACCGGCCGGCACCGCGAGCTCGGCGTCGGCCGGACGGGGCACCTGGTCGGCCAGATCCAGGTTGATCCGCGGGTGAGCTTGTACTCTCGGTGGGGCGACTGGTTTGCCGTGACGTGCTGCCTGCTCGCCGGGTTGATCCTCATCGACGCTTTGGTAGGCCGGCTCGTTGGCCTAGTCGCCGCACGAAAGGATCGAGCCGAGAAGAAATGACGCCGCCGACCTGTCTGCGCTCAGGACTTGCCAGGTATCGCGCTAGTGGCGCCGCTGTGGGCATTTGGCTGACCTGTAGCGGCTGCCAATCGGACTTTTTCTTCGAGCAGCCTGTCGATGAGGCCGGGCTCCGCGAACGCGCCATCCAGGGCCTGAAGCTCGGGCTGCTCTATCGAGACAACCCGCAGGTGCGGGCGCAGGCGATCGAGGCACTCGCCGAAGTTGCGCCCGAGCAGGGCGTCCTCTGGTTCCGGGAGTGCCTGCGGGACGAGCACGCCGGCGTTCGTTTCGCCGCATGCATGGCCCTGGGCCAGGTCCATCACCAAGCATCGAGCCCCGTACTGCTGACGCGCGTGGAAGATCCGGACCCGAGCGTTCAGGCCGCCGCAATCGGCGCGCTTCACCGCCTCGGCGACGCGCGGTTCACCTCCCAGTTGGCCGCGCTGCTATTGAATCATCCTTCAGCTGAGGTGCGTCGTAACGCAGCGCTCGTACTCGGGCGACTGGCGGAGAAGTCCAGCCTTCACCTGCTTCGCCGCGCGCTGCGGGATCGCGACGACGGGGTCAGGCTCCAGGTTTACGAGGCGATGGCCGGGCTCGGCGATAAACGCGCGCGACAACACCTGAGCATCGTGGCTCACGACGGGCTCGGGTTCCGCCAGACATTCGCTTTGATGGCCCTGGCCCGGCTTCGTCGGCGGGAGCTTTTGGAGGTCTTCCGGTACAGGCTGGAGGAAGGGCCGCATGCAGAGACCCGCCTCGCCTCGGCCTACGGACTGGGCATGCTTGGTTACGAGGATGGCCTTGATCTGGCCAAGCGATTGCTCGACTTCGATTCGCCTGACAGGACCGTCGAGGACGATCCGCCCGAACAGCAGATCATGCGCATCCGGTCCCTTGCGGCGTTGGCCCTCGGCGCGATCGGCAACAAATCCGCGCTCAGCAAGCTGAAACGACGCATGGAGGCACAGGACGATCCGCGGGTCCAGGTCGCAGCCGCTCGCGCGATTCTGATGATACTGGAGCGTCGTCGAATCGCCGAATCGCACCAAACGCCTCCCGTGCCCCAACCGGAAGGTGGTGACGCTGGCAGCTCTCGGTAAGATAGAGGCGTGCTCTGAAGGATCATGTAACGGGGATTCCTTCGGCACCATATGGAGATCTCCACGTGCGATGGCCGAGTTTTCTCGTCGTTGCGGTCCTGGGCATCGCCTTGCAGACGGTCGTGGCCCCCTGCCTGGAGATCAATCACATTCGTCCGGATTGGATGTTCGTGGTCGCCGTCCATTATGCACTGCAAGCGCCTTGGGCGGACGGTTTGATTGCAGCGTGGCTGCTGGGCCTGCTAGTGGACCTGTCAACGCAAGAGCGGCTGGGGCTTTTTGCCTTCTCTTACGGTCTGGCGGCTCTGGGAATCGTCCAGATCCGCGACCTGGTCTTTCGCGATCACCCGTTTACCCACGTGGCGGTTACACTGCTCTTCGGCGGGGTGGTCCAGACCGTGGTCGGAATATACCGGCTGGTCGTCCATGGTTCGCCGACCAGCTACGGAGCATCGATCGCCTGGGACGGCGTGTTCACTGCGTTGTACACGGCCGCGTGGGCCCCTTACATGCATTGGAGCCTGCTGAAGTGCCGCAAGTTCCTGGGCTTGCTCCCGCCGTACCGACTGGGGCGCTATCGGCGCTAGCCGGTCAGGCAAGCCGGTGGCGCTTAAGGTCAGAGTTCTTATCCAGAGCTTCCAGCCTGAGGGCAACGCTCATTGCAGACACCAGGATCACGAGCGATGCCTGTCGGCGATCGGGGAGGGCCGGCCTTGGCGGCAGCATAAGCACCCGGCAAGCTCGATGTCTGTCAAGGCGCGTGCGTCTCCGGCAACGTAGGAGTTCTCAGACTTGTTTCGGTTTCGTCTGAAGATCTTCCTGCTGCTTCTGGGCGTCGGTTACGGCGTGATCATCGGGCGACTGGCTTGTCTGCAGATCGCTCACGCCGACCGATATCGCCGGGAGGCCGAACTCGCCAAGATCCTTCCCCTCGAGTTCATACCGTTCGTCCGCGGCGACATTCTCGATCGCCGCGGCCGCCGAATCGTAGCAGATGAACCGTGTTGGGACATCTGCGTCCACTACGGCGTTCTCGCCAACGATCCAGCGACTATTCGCACCTGGGCCCGCAGGTGGCTCAAGTACGGGCGGCTACCCGAGGGAACCAGCGTCCAGTCGGCTGTCGAGTCCGTCTGTCACGAGATCGCCCGGATGTGGCTTGACTTGGCCGAGGTGGGCGGTGTCTCAAGTTGGGATCTCGCCCAGCAGCGCCAGGCTATCTTGAACCGTGTAGCCGCGATTAGGCGCGCCGTGCTTCGCGGCAAGGGATACGAGGTTGACGTGCATGAGCAGTTCATTATGCACCCGATCGTGGAAGGGCTCGACGATCAGGCCCAGGTGAGAGCGCGTTTAGCCTTGCAGCGCCGGGATTATCCCTGGCTCGATGTCCGCTCCAGCACGCGACGGGTTTACCACGATGCAACAGCGCTGGCCCATGTGGTCGGGCGGGTCGGCCCGGTTTGGCGCGAACACATGAGCAACGACCCCAACGAAGGCGATCTGCTGCGAAGCTATCATCCCGGCGAGACGCTGGGTATCTCCGGCGTGGAACGGCTCTGCGAGCAAGCCCTTCGCGGCGCTCGCGGCAAGATCGTCGAGGACCGCGATGGCCACATCGTCGAAAGAAGAGGGCCGGAAAGGGGCCACGACGTTCGCCTGACCATCGATCTGGCGCTGCAGAAGCGCATATACGACCGTCTGGCCGGCGCCGTGGCCGAGACGAACCTCGGCGCGGGCGCGTCGGCCGCCGTGGTCCACATCCCCTCGCGCCAGGCCCTCGCGCTGGTCAGCTATCCTGCCTATGACCCCAACACCTTCGGGCAGCAATATCAGAGACTGGTCGATGATACGCGGCGCATACCGCTGCTGTCCCGGGCCGTGGGAGAGACCACCGCGCCCGGCTCTATTGTCAAGCCGGCCATTCTGACTGCGGCACTGTCGGAGGGCCTCGTCCGCCCTGAGGATACGAAGCAGTGTCGAGGCTACCTGTTCCCGGCGTATCCGAACCGTTGGCGTGAGTGGTGCCCGCATGGTAGCCGCACGCCGATGCGTCACGGGTTTGTCAATGCCGAGGAGGCCATCAAGAACAGTTGCAACATCTACTTCTATCAGATCGGCGAGCAGCTCGGGCCGGAGCTGGCGTGCAGATGGCTCGCCAGGTTCGGGTTCGGGCGTTTGCCGGGAACCGGGCTGCCGGAAGAGCGGGATGGCATCCTGCCGACAAAGGCTTGGATCGAAGAACGTGAAGGACGCAGGCCGTATCCTTCCGACGGACGATTCCTCGGCATCGGGCAGGGATATCTGGCGATCACCCCGGCGCACGCGGCGAACTTGATTGCCACACTGGCGGTCGGCGAATACGTGCCTCTGGTATTGCTTACCGGCCAGGCCCCGCGTCCCGAGGTGCTTGACGTAAAGCCTCAGCACTGGCGTACGGTTCGCAACGGTCTGTTTCGAGCTGTCAACGAACCCCGGGGAACGGCCTACAGGTACGCCAGGCTTCACAGCGCGGAGTTCGCCCTCTGCGGCAAGACGGGCAGCGCCCAAACCGGGCCTCGCGTCACCGAATACGCCGTCCAGCTTCGACGCGCCGACGGCAGCGAGGCCGAGCAGGCCGTTAAGGCGAACTCGAAGGCTGAAGCGGCCGACCGGATCCGAACTCGCTGCGAAAGAGCCGGACAGACGATCGAAATCCTCAGCATTCGGGCGCGGTCGTGCTGGCCGGCGAGGAGCGCCGAGCAGACTCGCCCGCCGACACATGCGTGGTTCGTAGGCTACGTCCAGCCGGCCGGTGCGTATGTTTCCGACGCTGCCACTGAGCAGGCGCCGAGCCCGACAATCGCGATCGCCGTGATGATCGAATTCGCCGGCAGCGGTGGGCGTGCCGCTGCGCCTGTGGCCAGAGACATCGCTAACATGATGGTCGTTGACTTCCGCGAATACCTCGATCCAGCTGCCACCGCTGCGCCGGCGCTGGCCGCAGGAACTCCCACGGTACCATGACGCAAGCGCGTGGCAAAGTCTGCACGATCACTCGGCATTCGCGCCCGCTGCCTATGGCAGGCGGCTCGCCCGGACAAAGGTGCACATGAGCGCCAGATCCGTTTACAGTCCGACTCGCTTCGGTTGGCCCATGCTCGCCGCCGTCGCGATCCTCTGCGCGATTGGGCTGCTGAGTATCTACGTGATCGAGAAAGCCATCAGCGAAGGACCCACCAGGGCCATGGGCGAACAGGCCCCTGGGTACACCATCCGCCAGATGCTCTACTTGGTGGCGGGCGCCCTGGCGATGATCTTGACCGCGCTGACCAGCTATCAGAAGCTTGGGCGCTGGGCCTATCCGATATTCGTGTTCATGCTCGCGGCGCTCACGCTGCTGGCCGTTGCCGGCCACCTGCCCGTCGCCTCGTTCGTTCCGGAGATCCGCGGCACGCGCCGTTGGATTCGTCTGCCGGGCTTCCAAGTGCAGCCCTCCGAGTTCATGAAGATCGCCTTCATCCTGGCTCTGGCCCGCTACCTGCGCTATCGGGAGAACTATCGCACTCTTCGCGGCCTGATCGGGCCTTTTGCCCTGACCCTTGTGCCCATGCTGCTCATCGTTCGTGAGCCGGACCTTGGTACGGTTATTCTGTTATTGCCCGTCTTGTTCGCGATGCTATTCGTCGCCGGTGCGAGGATGAAACATCTGGCGTTGATTGCCTGCACGGGCATCGCATCCATGCCGCTGTTCTATTTCTTTGCCATCGAGGAGTATCAGCGCGACCGGATACGGGTGCTGCTTCGCCAGGGGGATTCCGATCCGCGATGGCGCATGGATCAGGGGTATCAGCTCTTCCAATCAAAAGTAGCGATCGGCAGCGGGGGACTGACGGGACAGGGCTTCGCCCGGGGCACGTTCATCCGCCCCGGCTTCCTGCCAGACAACCACAATGACTTTATCTTCGCAGTCATCTCGCATCAGTGGGGGTTCCTGGGCAGCACGTTGGTCCTTGCCTGTTTTGTGGTGCTGGTGGTGGCCGCGATCGAGGTCGCCGCCTTCACCGCCGAGCCCTTCGGCCGACTCCTGGCCATCGGCGTGGCATCCTTGCTGGCCGCTCAGATGCTCATTAACGTGGGAATGGCTATCGGGCTGATGCCAATCACCGGCATGACCCTGCCGTTCGTCAGCTTCGGCGGCAGCAGCCTGATCACCAACTTCATCGCTGTCGGTCTGTTGATCAGCATCGCCAAGCGCAGGCCGTGGCTGCTGGCGCCAGAGCCCTTCGAGTTCGGCCGGCGCCACGAGCCGGCGTAGCCTGCTCCTCGAAGACGCGCCTGCGGACGCGTGCCGGGAGGCGAATGATCTGAGCGTCTCATTTCGGACCGGTGCTTCTTGACACAAAGCTGCATCGCGCCGAAGCACTGCATTGCCGCTTATCTGGGCGGCAATCGGCTCGCCCGTGCCCGCCAGCCGGGGAATCGAGGCAAACTCGGCGAGCCGAACCGCCGATAAGACGTATGAGCTTGGGCGCGAGGGTAAACGGCGCGGGATCGATGGCTCGTCCCTGATGCGTAAGACCTTGTTGAAAAACGAGTAATGCGGAAATCTCCGAGGATAATAATTTTGACATGGGGAGACTATATCCAAATGGATATAATTTATACGTGTGCCTGATTGACCTGACGGTAACCCATCGGAGCAAGCAATATGAGCCGAATCAAGATTCGAGCATGCCGGGTCGCAGTTCTGGCGGGCACGGCTTTGTCAGCACTGCTGGCCAGCGGCTGTGACGACAGTCAGGCTGTTCTGAACACCATCGACCTGGCGCTTCAGATAGTCGGCGTGTGGGTATAGACGCTGGCGAGGCCCCGCTGGCGACTGGGCGCTGCGCGTTTCAAGCGCGTCGAGCGCGCGCGACGAAGTAACCGGGGGGCGCGAACCCTCGCAGCGCTACCAACAGCACCACCAGATAGCATAGCCCGCCCATGACCAAGGCGCAGCTGTAGCCGTAGTACACGGCCAAGTACACGGCCAAGACCGAGGCGAGCACACCACATACCCCGTTGATTCCCCACATCCAGGGTATGAGTCGGTGCGCCGAGGCCGCGCGAAGCATCTTCATGCCGGTCGGAAAGGGCATGCCCATCAGTAGGCCCATCGCTCCGAGCAGCACCACCGCCAAAGCGATCTTGGCTGGCTGCGGCCATCCTTGGGCAGCGGCGAGCCATCGAGGCACGAAGTCCAGATTGGCCGCCAGAATCCCCAGCAGGGCGACCAGAGGCAGCCAGAGCCGGCGGTGGACTTTCTGCGTCTCGTCGAACCGATCGGTCAGCAAAGAGCCTATTCCGCTGAAGAACAGCATCGAGAACAGTACGACGGTCGTGGCGTACGTGGGATGGCCGAGAAAGAGAATGTACCGCTGGACCAGCGAGATCTCGATGGCAAGAAAGCCGACGCCAATACCGGCGAAATAGATCAAGGGGGCGAGCACCGGGGGTCGGGGGACCTCGACGCGCGCCGCTGACCGTGCTGAGTGAATCGCCAGCGGGAACAGGATCGCGACCAGGCAAGCAAGGGCCATCACCACCAAGAGCCCAGCCAAGAGCGAGGACGCCGGGTCGGCCATCGCGCCCGGCTCCCGCTGAACCTTTTGGAAGGGGCGACTCATCTGGAAGAAGAAAGGTCGGTCGTCGGTGGGGGCCGACAGGTCCGCGCCGCCGCGACGCACGAATCGCTCGAGCCCGCCCGGCTCGAACAACCGTCCGAGGCCAAGATGATCCGCTTCCGGCTCGACAGGCCAGTGCTGTTGGAACCCCATGCGCTGGCAGAGGCCCGTGATCCGATGGCGTTGATCCGGCGTCAGCGGCGAGCGGGTCATCACGGCGGTAGCGACGCTGATGGGCAGGTAGCTGCGACAAGAAACGAGAACGATATGATCGGCCGGTCGTTGGACGCCCGCCTCCTTGAGCGTGCGAATCATCAGGCCGATCATGCGTCCGGTCTCGCCGAGGAGCGTCGAACCGAACCATCGCGAAACGCTCAGCATTCCGTTCTCGGTCAGGCGGTCCCAGTACAAACGCATCGCCCCGGTGGTATAGAGGTTGTTCTCGGTAAGCACGAAGGCCCCGGCCATCGATGCGGCGAACGAATCGATTAGCGACATTTGAATCAAGTCGAATTGCCGGTCGCAGCGCGTTAGGAAGCTGCGGGCCTCATCGATGTGCAGCGTAACGCGCGGGTGGCTATAGGGCCGGCCCGACAGGTCCGCGAAGACCCTCTGGACGGCGTTGACCACGTCCGGGTTGATCTCCACGACGGTCGCGCGATCGACGTTGAACCGCAACGCGGTCAGCGCATCGCGCCCGCCGCCACCGCCGATGATCAGGGCTTCGTGGACGGGCCGGAGGTGATACCCCGCCGCGGTCACGTCCCATTCCAGCACCTCGTGCGGACGCTCGCCCTGCGTGAAGGCCAGGATGCCGGTGCCGGCGACCGCGTCGAGCATCATCCATTTCTGCGGCGGCAGCGGCCCGTCGTAGTTTCTGCTCAGGCCCCAGCCCAGCGTGGCTCGATGGCTCAGGTCCGGGCGAGTGAAGACCTTCTCGTCCAGCCGCAACCCTAGCTCCTTCATTCGCTCGGGGCCCAACTCGGTGATTTCGCGAGGCAGCGGGTTGTCGTCGAGCACGGTAATGCGGGCCAAGGCGTTCCACTTCTCCCACAGGGCCCTGCGGTCGCCGGCGTGCTTGACGTACCGCACGGCAAGCAATGGGGTCGCAACGTGATCGACGGACAGGACCACGATGATAGCAGCAGCACAGGCGGCAACGGCCCTGTTCCACCGCCGCACGGGCCGAGCGCACGCGAAACACCAGCCTGCCGCCGCGAAAAGCAACCCACAGAGCACGGCAGCCTCCGGGGCAGGCACGTGATTCAGCAGAGGAACAACGGCGCCGGCGCCGGCGCCGGCGCCACCCAGATCGGCGCAGTACAGTCGGCTCGCGGCTCGGGCGTGGTGTGTCAGGAGCAGCGCGATGACGTAGCCAGCGAACAAGAAGGTCGGGCCGAACAGAGTTAACGCGGCGACCAGCGCAAGCAAGGCGGATTGCGTGCCATAGATGCGGAGCGGCAGTTGGAGATAGATCACGAGGCCAGCGGCTGTGCAGGCCCCGGCGAGCAGGCTGAACCGGGTGGTGTGACGCACCCACCGATCGAATGTGTACTTGCCTGGGCGGACGAACACGGCCACGGCTGAAGCACTCAGCCCGAGCATCGCCAAGCTGATCACCGCGAATGCGCAGTGGTAGAACATCGTCACGGAGAGAAGCCGCGTCAGTGTGATCTCAAGAAGCAGCACCGCTCCGGAGGTCAGCGCGATGCCGACGTACGGCCACGGGCCGAGCTGAGGGCGGTTCCGGGCGTCCATGGTGGCGGGGACTGTAGTCGTTGCTGGGCGTGATGGGAAGGACCTACGAACGTCGAAATCGCGAAGCGGCAGACTGAGACATGGCCTTCAGGGGCCCGTCGCGGGCACGCGGCGAGTTGGAATCTGACGCCGGACACCAGAGAATGGAATGTGCAGGCGTTGGCGCCGAGGTGCGCATGGAGCTGATCGATTCGCATTGTCACTTGACCTCACCTGAGCTGATTGACCAGGTTGACTCGGTACTGAGCCGGGCGCGCCAGGCGGGCGTCAGCACGATGATCACCGTGGGGACGAATCCGGCCGATTCGGTGCGCGCGGTCGATCTGGCCGCCCGGCATAAGGGTGTGTTCGCCGCCGTGGGAATTCACCCACACGAAGCATCGCAAACGGGCGAGGCAGAGCTGGCCGCCGTTCGCGAACTCCTGGAACGACCGCGCGTGGTGGCATTGGGCGAGGTGGGTCTGGACCATCACTACGAACTCAGCAGCCGAGCGAGCCAGCGACGCATTCTGGAATCTCAGCTCGCGATAGCGGCTCAGTCGCCGCTGCCGCTGATCATTCACTGCCGGCAAGCTTATGCCGAGACAATCGCGATTCTGCGTGAGCACGGTTTTCCGGGCCGCCGGGTCGTATTCCACTGTTTCACGGGCTCACGGGCCGACGCGGATGCGATCGCCGATCATGGCTGGCTGGTCTCCTTCACCGGAATCGTGACGTTCCGGAATGCATCTCGGCTGCGAGAGGTGGCAGGCCGCTATCTGCCAACGCATTTCCTCGTCGAGACCGATTCGCCGTACCTCTCGCCCGAGCCGGTTCGACACGTCCGGCCCAACGAACCGGCGCATCTGGTCCACACGGTGGCGTCGCTGGCGGAGCTTCGTGGCGTGCCGGTCAGCGAGTTCGCAGAGATGTGTCGGGCCGGCGCGGCGGAATTCTTCAGCCTGGATGCGGCACGCACCGGCGATTAGACTGTCGCCGAAAGGAATGCTTAATGGCCATTTCGCTGGTTACCGGAGGAGCAGGCTTCATCGGCTCGCACCTGGTCGATGCGCTCATCGAGCGGGGTGAGTCCGTACGCGTCTTGGATGACTTCTCGACGGGGAAGCGCGAGAACCTGGCTCAAGCGGAGGGCAAGGTCGAGATCATCGAGGCCGACATCTGCGACGTGGACGTGGTCCAAGAGGCGATGGCGGACGTGTCGGTGGTCCATCACCTTGCGGCGATCACGAGCGTGCCCCGGTCAGTGGCGGACCCGATCACTACGCATCAGGTGAACACAGAGGGCACGTTGAACCTTCTGCTCGCAGCCCGCGAGGCGAAGGTCAGACGCTTCGTATTCTCGTCGAGCTCTTCGGTCTATGGAGACACGGACGAGCTTCCGCAGCACGAGGAGCTTCCACTTCAGCCCATTAGCCCTTACGGCGCGACCAAAGTACTGGGCGAGCAGTACTGCCGCATTTTCTGGAAGCTCTACGGGCTGGAGACCATCTCGCTGCGGTACTTCAACGTTTTCGGCCCCCGACATGATCCGAGCAGTCAGTACGCCGCGGCGATCCCGCTGTTCATCTCGGCGTTGCTTCGGGACCAGGCGCCTACGATTTTCGACGATGGGGAGCAGTCGCGCGGATTCACCTACGTGGCCGACGTGGTCGAGGCGAACCTGCTGGCTGCGGAGGCCCCGGAAGCTCAGGGCCAGGCGGTCAATATCTCGACGGCTACATCCGTTACGGTCAATCGCGTGGTCCAGCTTACCAACGATTTGCTGGGTAAGGACATCGATCCCATCCATGCCCCGCCAAGAGCGGGCGACGTCCGCCACAGCCTAGCCGATGTGCGGCGGGCGGCGGAGGTCATTGGATTCAAGCCGAAGGTATCATTCGAAGACGGGCTGCGACGGGCAATAGACTGGTACCGCCGGAACCTGTGACCCGCGCGCTCTGTTGGGGCGTGCGGCAGACCGGGCTGGGCTACCGGCCGAACAGATCTCGCCGGACTTTCATTAGAGCTACAATGCCGTGCTGGGTGTTGTCAACTCGCAGTCGCGAATCGCTCAGCGTCCGGCGGACGCCGCCGATGGCGTCCTGCAAGCTGCGGACGTAGTAGGCTTCCTCGGGGCGGAACTGAAGCTGCAAGACGAATCTGGTGGCCAGGCGGACGAGCTTGTCGTATCGCTCGGCACGCGCTGCGTCGTCTCGGTGGCGAGCCAAACTGTAAGCGTCCACGAAGCCCTCCAAATAGACGGCGGTAGCACAGCCGGCGCGCCCGGAACGGTATGGGCTGATCCCGCCGTGCATCTCAGGCCAGGGGCAGTTCAACTCGGTCAGTTGAAACGAGGCTAGCCAGTCGGTCATCTCGAAGACGAAGTCGGCGTAATCCGCGCTATCCATCAGCCGGGACATGAGTGCAAAAGCCTGTGACTGCCACGGCACGAACGGCGGGTTCGGCTTTTCGCGGAAGTATTGCCGGTAGTAGCGGAACGCGCGCTCGAACGCATCCGCAACGGTCTGGTCGCGTTGGATCGCGTAGGCCTTTGCCAGCGCCAGTAGAGCTTCGCCGGGCGCGTAGTCTTGTGAAGACAGCGGCAGGGCCGGCGGGAAGGCGGTTTTGAACATGCCGTCCGGGCGCTGCAGAGACAGGATCGCCCGCACGAGCGGGCTGCGATGCTTGGCATATCGCCCGGCGTCAGGATGATCGCTCAGCGACAGCAGCAGCAGCGCGGTCACGCCGAGTTTGTTGCGTTTGTCGGGCGTGGCCACGAAGATCGCGTCGGTGGGCGTACGCAGCCGTGATCCTTGCCGGCTGGGCATCTCGCGAATCTCTAGGGGCTTGAGCATGTCGAGCAGCGTATCGATGCACTTGGTGGCCGCATTGAGCGCGTCGGCGCGCTGCGACCGTCGGGCGTAGAGTAGCAGTGCCCAGGTGGCTCCTGCCTGCCGAACCCAATTGAACCCCGCGCCATAACGGTCACGCGTGGGGTCGTACTCGTATGAGAACAAGTGGTCGGAATTAACGCGGTACAGAAGATACCGGCCCATGCGCTCGACGGCGTTGTCCAGATGCTCCGGATCAACGGTGTGCGCATCGAGCAAGATCACGCCTCGCGTCAGTTCGACGGGCGTGTCGCGCGGGGTGGGCTGATACCAGAAGCACGTCCGGAAGCGAAAGAACGTGAGCTTCTCCCAAGCAGCGGCGAACTGCCGGGGTGGGATTTCGAGCCGGCGCGTCAGCTCCTCGAGCGCCTGGTGCGTCGCCGATCGGCCACCCGCCAGCCCTAGCGCGATCAGCTCGGAAGGGCATAGCAACCGTTCCTCATTGTCCAGCCGGACGCCCAGCCCGTGGACCCCGGGCTCGCACGCGTCGAGCATGATGCCAAGGCCGCGGTGACCGGCCGCGACGGTCTGCGCAGGACCGATCAGCTCGATCTCCACGGCCATCGTGTCGATCTGTTCACGGCTGGCAGCTTTGCTCCGGCCGCCCGACTGGCGGTCGCGCACGGCGAGGAGAGCCGCCTCGGCACATGCGCCGAGGACATTCATCCGGCCACTCAACCCGGCGCCGTGCAGATAGCCGTCGCGCCGCAGCCGGACGGCGGCCCGGCAGCTCATATTGCGCAGAGCCGGGGGGACATAGCTCGGCTCGTAAGGCGCCCGACCGGCTAGACGCTGCTTCATCGTCCGGCGCACGAAGCGCGAAAGATAGCTCTGATCGAGCGGGTCGATCTGTGGAGCCGCTGGACACGGCGCCCGATGGGTGCTCGTCGCCGCGTCTGTGGTTGGCTGGGTCGCTGCCCAGGCGCCCGGCGCCAACAACAGGCTGCAGCACGCGCTCAACTTGTTTGGCCACATCCGCGCGAGTATATTGCGCTGGTGTTCTGGTCACAAGATGGGTGGTGGGAGCGCGCGAGGCGAACGTGGCAAACTTCTCAACAGTGATGATTGAGGCGGCGTTGCATGTGGCCAAGACCGTCAAGGCGCGTGCCCTGATGCTGTACGTGGACGCGGTCGATCGCACCGAGCCACTGAGCGGTATCAGCAAGTCGGCCTTGAAGTTGATCCTGATCGTCCGCCGCCAGAAAGACGCCGAACGCGCCCGTCAGCTCACGGACAAAGTTCTGAGCGTGCCGGACTTCAGTCTGACGCGGATGGGCCAGATCAAGATGGCAACGCTGATGGCCTTCTCGCAGCGAATGCTCGAGCCAGGCGACACTTTCGTCTTTCTGACAGGTGTCGTTGGCGAGCCGCTGGACACCCTTGTGGTCATGAGCGTCGGCAAGGAGTACGAGATATTCCAGTCGGTGGACCAGCCGCCCATCCGCGAGCACATTCGGCGAGTGGTGTTCCAGCGCGTGCTGAGCATCGCGCTGGAGCTGGCCAACGAAGGGCGTGAAGGCAGGCCGGTGGGGGCGTTGTTCGTCGTCGGCAACTACCGCGAATTGGCCAAGTACTGCCAACAGGACATCATCAACCCCTTCAGGGGCTACACCGAGAAGGAGCGGAATGTTCTGGACGATTCGATCAAGGAGACGGTCAAGGGGTTCTCCACGCTGGACGGCGCGTTCGTGGTCAAGGGCAACGGCGTGATCGTCTCGGCGGCCACGACGCTTCGGTCGGGACTGGCCGGCGCGCCTCTGCCGCAGGGGCTGGGCGCACGTCACGCCGCCGCGGCTTCGATCACCGCCAGCACCAAGAGCATCGCCGTGACCGTCAGCGAATCGACCGGGACCGTCCGGGTCTGGCGGCTGGGGCAGATGATCACCGAGATCGAGAAGGCCCCGCGTCCTGCGGGTCCGCCGGCCTCGCCCGTCACTGAACCGGCCCCGTCGTAACAACCCGAACACGCTTTTGATCTCGGCTCCGGGGCGGCGGAAGGAGCGTGCGATCCTGCCTGCCCGGACGCAGACACGGGGCCGAACTGCGCGTTCTCATCCCGTGCCCGGGAAACCGTCGCTCCGGCGAGACCGTTCGCAACAATCAAACAGCTTTGAGGGACTCGATCCGACCGCTGAAGACCGCCAGATGCGGCAAGGGGGCGTCGCGCATCATCTGGGCGGCTTCAGGAAGACCGGCGCCAACGTGTTCGGTCTGATGGGCGTCGCTGCCAAGGCAGGCGGCCCTGCCGCCGAGCTCGGCATACCGGCGGATCACCCAACCCGCGGGGCACGTCTCGCCGACGTCGCTGCGCGCTGTGGAGGTATTGATCTCAACAAGCAAGTCGGCTTCGACGCATGCTGCGAGAATCTCATCGATCAGGTCCGCATGCGCATGGATCTCGAACGTGCTGAAGTAGCGCATCGTGTACCGCTTGACCAGATCAAGATGGCCGAGCACGTCGAACGGTCGCTCGCCGCGTCTGCCTCGTTGCAGGCAGAAACGGACGGCGTCGAGAACCGCGCGGAGGTACAGGCGAGTCCCGCGGCGCGCGTCCAGCCCGCTCCAGTGCTCTCGGATATGAAGGGCACGACCGCCGAACCAATGCACGCTGAGCATGACCAGATCGAACGAGTGCTTTTCGAGGAAATCGAGAACGAAACCCATTTGCTCAGGCTGGTAGCACACCTCGATGCCCATGCCGATCCGAAGCCGTTCAGCATAGGAATCGCGCAGGCGATCAATGTCCGCGCGCAGGACCTCATAGTCGAAGCGACAACGGTCGAACTCACCGGGATGCGTGTCGAAATGCTCGGTGAAGGTGATGCCGGCCAAACCCGCCTGAACGGCCCTGCGACAGACTTCATCCGGCTCGGCTTCGGAGTCAATCGATCGCTTGGAGTGAACGTGCTGGTCGTAGAGCCGTATCATGGCATTCCGCGGGCTACTCTACGCGGGACGAAACAAGCATTGGCCACTGTAGCTCCGAAGCCTCGCGCCTTTGGAGCGATGCCCCAGTCACGCTGACAAGACCAGCCTGAGCAGCTCGCCAAGATCGCTGATTTCGTAGTCGGGTATGCAATCTCCGGGCCTCGGCTCGGCGCGCCGGTTAATCCAGACGGCGATCATGCCGACGCTCTTGGCGCCAACGACATCGCGCCGGATGCTGTCGCCGATCATCATCGACGTTTCGGGTTCGACCGCAGCCGCTTCGGCTGCATAACGAAAGATGCCGGGGTCAGGCTTGCCGATGCCGACGCTGCCGGAAACCACGAGCGGGTCAAACCAACCGTCAAGATTCACGCCTCGGAGTTTCTCGCTTTGCATGTCCGTCGCGCCGTTGGTGATCATGCCAAGTCGATATTGCTGCTTCAGCGCGTCCAGGACCTGGAATGTTTCGGGATAAGGCTGGTGTCGTGCGCGGCGAGCGGCAATGAACGCCTCGGCTAGTTCCAGGGCCAGGGCGCGATCGTACACGTTGCACTCAGCCAGCGCGCCCCGCCAGGCCTTCTGCCGGTACTCAGGGGCGAAATCGCGCAGACCGTGCATGCGCGGGTCTTTATCTTCGACGAAATCGCCCCATAGAGCTTCCCAGGAACTGACGCCGAGCTGCCGGGGGTATGGGTTCCTAGCGCTGAATTCGTGCCAGAGCCCACGGGCCACTTGAAGCGCGACCTCCCGAAGTCGCTCGGCAGAGACCCCGCAACGGCCGGCGGCGATCAAGCAGGCCTCCAGAAGGGCCTCGTGCATGCTTTCCTGTTCCAGCGCAAGCGTGCCGTCTAGATCAAAGAAGATGATGGAAGGCTCCAAGTTTGACACCTCGTCCCGCCTCGGCCGCTTATCCCAGCGGCAAAGGCGACCACGACAACGCGCTGCAGACTGCGTTCGATCACGGCGAGCGACCGCGTATTATGGCTGATCCCCCCCGCGACACCAAGGGCTACACCTGACGGGCCTCGCACGCCGCGCCGTGTTCTGTGGACATTCTCTACTGGACCCAATATAGATTGCGCCGAGAGCCTTCAAGATGGCCTGGTGGGAAGTCATTTTGATTGCGTTGTCTCTCGGCGCAGACGCGTTCGCCGTGGCGCTGGGTATTGGAACGTCGCAGGGAACCCCTCGCCGCGCCTTCCGTCTGTCCTTTCACTTCGGCTTGTTCCAATTCGTGATGCCTATCGCAGGGTCGTTCGCAGGGCGGGAACTGGCCCAGGTCATACGCGCATACGATCACTGGGTAGCTTTCGGCCTGCTCGGGGCCATAGGCGGCAAGATGCTGTGGGACAGCCTTCGCGGCGGTGAACGGGCCGCCCGTGGCGATCGTTCCCGTGGCTGGTCGCTGGTGGTCCTATCGTGGGCCACGAGCATGGACGCCTTTGGCGTCGGGCTCGGCCTGGGGGTGTTGAGACATTCGGTATTCTGGCCGGCGGTGGTTGTGGGCGCGACAGCCGCCGCAATGACGCTGGCCGGTCTTGGTCTCGGCCAAGCCGTCTCCCGGAAGTTCGGCAGGATTACGGAAGCATTCGGCGGGGTGATACTGCTGGCGATCGGCGTCCGTCTTCTGTCGGTATAGGCTTGCACGCGCACTCAATGGAGGATTCACCTCGGTTGACCTGTTAACGGAGCTAACGAAAGACCAAAGGGCCGAGCGAGAGCGTGCTCGCTAGGGTACGGACACGCCCAACCAGCGCTGCGGCAAGCAGCATGCAACTTGGCGGCCGGTCGCTTATAATGTTCACCGTCAAGGTTGGAAACGCACGTCGAAGGGAGGCTCGTTATGCCTGAGCAGCAGATCGGAAAGGTAACGCACTACTTCGGCAAGATCCAGGTCGCCGTCGTCGAGATAACCGATTCGGAGCTGCGCACCGGCGATACCATCCGTGTCGCCGGACATACCACCGACTTCACCCAGACCGTTGACTCGATGCAAATCGACAATCAACCGGTCCAAGCGGCCAAGGCCGGCGCGTGCATCGGCATCAAGGTCGCCGAGCCCGTGCGCCAGAACGATCAGGTGTACAAGGTCACGCCCGAGTAGTGCGAGGCGCCGGCCCTTTGGTCGGCGACAAGCACGGGACCAGAATCGTTCGGTGGGTATCGCACAGAGCGCCGTATGCAACCCCGATCGCGACTTGTCGGTTCGCTGCTGTTGCTAATCGGCACGTTGCTGGCGGGCACGGCTGGGTTCGTGCTCCTGGAGCGGCGCCCGCGTTGAGTTGAGTGGGGCGGCCGTCGG
>CAYGAN010000010.1:19009-31079 GCA_964347585.1 uncultured Planctomycetales bacterium
TCGTGCTCCTGGAGCGGCCCAGCGTGCTCGACGCCCTCTACATGACGGCCATCACTGTCTCGACGGTGGGCTTCAAAGAGGCTTTCCCGCTTGGCTCAGCCGGCAAGATCTGGGCGATCCTGGTCATCGTGTTCGGGATAACCGCTGCGGCGCTGGCGGTCTCGTCGTTGCAGGCCCTCATCGTTGGCGGCGAGCTGCGGCGGCTCATGGGGAGACGAAAGTTGCAGACACGGATCAATCAGCTCAACTCACACGTTATCATCTGCGGCTACGGTCGAATGGGCAGACTCGTCGCTCGCGAATTCCGCAACCGGAACATGCCTCTGGTAATCGTGGACAGCGATCCGACAGGGACAGCACAGGCGGAAGAAGATGGGCTCCTCTACGTGCTGGGGGATGCCTCGGAAGGTGAGGCGCTGCTCCAGGCAGGGCTGATGCGAGCCCGTGGACTGGTCTCGTGCCTGCCGAGCGACGCCGCAAACGTCTATGTGACGCTGACGGCCCGAGGCTACCGCCAGGATCTGACGATCGTGGCCCGCGCCGAGCAGCAGGCCACCGAGCCGAAGCTTCGGCGCGCCGGTGCAGATCGCATCGTGTGCCCACAGGCAATTGGTGCGCTTCGCATCGCCAACGTCCTGACGCGCCCGCACGTGGTGGACTTTGTCGATGTTGCCGCCAAGGGCGTCGAACTCGAAATGGACGAATACGTTGTCAGTGACGCCTCGCCCTTCCGCGGTCAGTCGTTGCGGCAAGCCGCCTTGCGTCAGCGAGCCGAGGTCATGGTCGTGGCTGTCAAACGCGCCGACGGCACGACCGTCTTCAGTCCCGGCGGAGACGAGATCATCCAAGAGCGAGACACCCTGATCATGATCGGCCCGGCAGGGGCGTCCAGGCGGCTGGACAGCCTTCACGTCAGTTAAGCCGGTTCACGCCACTGTCGCCGAGCAGACTCCCCCAGGTCCCCAGAATCTTGGCCGCCTGGCCTGCTCCCAACGGTTCGTAGTGCATCCGCACCGCTGCAGCTTCCGCCGGGGCCTCGATCTGGCGCAGCCAAAGCCGCCCCCCGATGGTGGTACGCGAAACGGAGCGTCCTGACTTCTTAGTCGTGGACGGTGACGAGCGAGTGTTTGGGCACCATCAACTTGAACAACTCAGCAACGTCTTCGTTGTACATGCGGATGCAGCCCATGGACAGGCTCTTGCCGACGCTGTCCGGCTCGATCGTCCCGTGGATGCCGTAGCCGACTTGCCCTTTGGCCGCGCCGCTCAGCCCGTCCAGTCCGATCCAGTGTTCGCCGATGGGGTTCTTCGCGCCGTCCGCCCCCCACCGCTTCCCCGTGCGTGGATCGGTCCACGTGCGATTCGTGAGCTTGTCCTTAACGCACCATTGCCCCGTCGGCGTCCCGTCGTCGGCGCCCAGGCCTACCTTGTAAGAGCGAACAAGAACGTCCCCCAGGAATACAAGCATCTCGTAGTTGCGCTTGTCAACAAGGGCATGAAACGGTCCTCTGACCACTTTGAGAGTCTGGTTTACCCGGATGCGGTGCTTGTCGGGCAGACGATTCACCCAGGCCAGCAGGTCGGCGGTGACGTGGTAGCTTTGGCCGATCTTCTGGAGTGTATCGCCTGACCGAACCGTGTAGTAGCTGCTGGCCGGGTCGCCTTTGGCAATGCCCGGACTGAACGTCAATCGGTCGGCAAGCTTGGCTAGCTTGTCGCGTACGGACAGTTCTTCAGCTCTCGGCAAGCCCCGGCCGAGCGCACTGCCAAGGCTCGCCCTCGCTTTGACGAGGTTCCCGTCAGCTTCGGCTCGCTCGGCATCTTGGATGAGACGGCGGAGTTGCGCCGACGCGTCGTTGGCCGTCACGGGCTGCTGCTGGTAAACCTGACGGACACGGTTGTTCTGAGCGGTCGTGGCAGCGAGCCAGCCGCCCACACCGTGCCGGGCGGCATCATCTGAAGGCTGCTCGCGCGCAGGGGGCCTTGTCGCGTCGGCAGCGGGGGGAGACGTCTTCTCCGTAGGGCCGGGGCGGCTACCGGGCCTAGCCAGTAGGAACACAACAATTGCGGCGGACGCCACGATCACCAGGGCCGAGAGGTTCCGCCTTCCACGTCGCAATCTGGCCACGCTCACTTCTCCCTTTTTCTGGTCTTCCGGAACGGCAGGCACTTCCTGTGAGTGCCACTCCACCATAACCGCAGCCCGCCGCGACGCAAGAGGTTATCGTCCAAATCGTCAAAATTGTCACAGGGGCGCGGACACGGATAGCGCCGCGTGGCTGTGGGTGCTCGGGCCAAGCTTTCCAAGCGCCGGCCATGGCCGGCTGGCTCCCGGCGGGCGCGAGTCTCAGCGACCGAATCGCCGGACCGACTTGTCCGTAACGAGCATATCGACTTGCATGTCGTGAGGCCCAGCCGGAATGTTGTCCACAAACTGCTCCTCCAGGGCCAGCGCGCAAGACGTACCGTGAAAATCCGGCTGAGCCAGGAAATGGTCGTAGAACCCCCGGCCGCGACCGAGGCGGTTGCCGAACGGATCGAAGCCTAGCCCGGGCACAACGACCAGATCGATGTTCGCGACGGGAAAGGGCGCGCCCTGCATCGGCTCACGGATGCCCAGAGTCGATTCCGGCAAGTGTTCAGCCAGCGAACGGATCTCGATCGGCAGGATGCGGCGCTGTTCCCAACTGACCTTCGGGGCCAAGACACGCTTGCGGTCGTACCAGGCGTTCAGCACCAACGAGGAAGTATCAATCTCCGTCGGCAAGGACAAGAAGACCATCAGGATCTCGGCCTTCTTGTATTCCGGCTGGCCCCGCAGCAGCTTGCAGGCCTGAGCGGACCGCTCCCTCAGTTCACCTTGGGGCACGGCGGCCAGGGCCTGTCGCAGCTTCTGACGGAGTTCCTTTTTCACGTCGGCTCCTGCGTGTCTCGATCAGCTCGAGCCATCCGTTCCGATCGAAGCTCATTGAACTTGTTCAAATAGGCGGCCATCACCGCCTCGTGCCCGCGGCCGCTGGGCCGATAATACTCTTTATCGACACCTAGGTATTCCTGCTCCACGAATCCGCCGTCATAGTCATGGGCGTACTTGTAGTCCACGCCGTGACCCAGCCGAGCAGCGCCGCGATAGCTGGCGTCTCGGAGGTGCTTAGGCACCGGCACCGTACGCCCCTCGCGCACGTCGGCACCCGCCTGCCAGATGGCGACCGCCGAGGCGTTCGACTTCGGGGCGCAGGCAATGTAGATCGCCGCCTGCGCCAGCGGCAGCTGGCACTCGGGCAGACCGACGAATTCGCTGACCTGGACGGCTGCGTTGGCCAGCACCAAGGCCATCGGATCGGCGTTGCCGACGTCTTCGGCGGCGCAGATGGCGATACGACGTGCGAGAAAGCGCGGATCCTCGCCGGCCTCAAGCATCCGCGCCAGCCAGTACACCGTTGCGTCGGGATCACTGCCTCTCATCGATTTGATCAAGGCACTGGCCGCATCGTAGTGCGAGTCCCCCGTCGCGTCGTATTCGATCGCCTTTTGTTGGATCGAATCCTCGACCGTCTTCAAGTCGATCCTGACGCCAGCGCGGCGCTGGCCGGGCGTTCCGGCCGCGGGACCGTCCTGGGAGAGCACGGCGACCTCCAGGGCAGTCAGGGCCCGACGAGCGTCGCCGTCGCTCATGACAGCCAAGTGATTGATCGCCTCTTCCGTGATCCCCACGTTGTGCCGCCCCAGCCCCCGCTGCTCATCGGACAAGGCACGCCGGATCAACTGCTTGATGTGTTCGATGCTGAGGGGCTCGAATCGGAAGATCTGACTCCGCGATACGAGGGGAGAGTTCACCGCGAAAAACGGGTTCTCCGTGGTGGCACCGATCAGGATGACTACACCATCCTCAACGTCGGACAGCAACACGTCCTGCTGGGCGCGGTTGAATCGATGCAACTCGTCAACGAAGAGAACCGTCCGCTGTCCAGCCGTGGTGAGCCGCTCGCGCGCCCGCTCCAGGGCCTCACGGATATCTTTGACGCCGACGGCGGAGGCATTGAGCTGCTCGAACTCAGCCCGCGTATGGTTGGCGATCACCCGGCCTAGGGTAGTCTTGCCCGTCCCGGGCGGGCCGTAAAAAACGGCGCTTGTCAGGCGGTCCGCCTGCAACATGCGCCGCAAGAGCTTGCCCGGGCCAAGAAAATGCTCCTGGCCGACGAATTCCTCAAGCGTGCGTGGGCGAATGCGAACGGAGAGGGGCTCGGCCGCTTTGAGGAATCTACGTCGTTGTTCCGTAAACAGATCCACGACTCATCTCGGCGCACGCCTTACCCGATAGTGATTCTACGCGCCCTGCCAGTCGCGGACAATGCATGGCCCTCTGGCGGGTGCGGCACCCCGCTAGGCGGCAAACGGTCCGTCGATGCCGCGATCGCAGTTCGCCTTTCCGGGCGAGCAGTGATTGAGTCCGGGGCCCGCAGGACGGATAATGTTGAGTGTTCGCAGGGCTTGTCGAAGAGGGATCCGCTATGTGTGGGATCGTCGGCTACATCGGCCACAAGCCCGCTCAGCCGATTCTGATAGAGGGTCTGAAACGCCTTGAGTACCGGGGGTATGACTCCGCGGGGATCGCGTTGCTGCGGGATGATCAGCTGACCGTGATTCGATCCGCCGGACGGATCAGCGTGCTTGAACAGAAGCTGCCCGGTTCGGACGGATCGACGACCGTGGGCGTGGCTCACACCCGCTGGGCGACGCACGGCGCGCCCAGCGAGACCAACGCCCATCCGCATCGGGACGCGTCCGGGCGCATCGCGGTCGTTCACAACGGCATCATAGAGAACTACCGGTCGCTCCAGACCTACCTGACCAGCCAGGGCGTCTCGTTCGCCAGTGAGACGGACACCGAAGTGCTCGCCCAGCTCATCGGCCACTTCTATGAAGGTGACGTCGAGCAAGCGGTGCGCTCCGCCTTGCACGAGGTGCAAGGTACCTATGGAATCGCCGTGCTCTGCGCGGATGAGCCGGAGCGGATCGTGGCAGCGCGCAAGGGCAGCGCGCTGATCATCGGCGTCGGCGACGGGGAGTACATCATCGCTTCGGACGCCGCCGCCATCGTCGAGCACACCACTCAAGTGATTTATCTGGCCGACAACGAGATGGCCGTCGTCAGCCGAGACGGGTTCCGCACGACTACGTTAGATGCCGTGCCGATCGCCAAGCAGGTCCAGGAGGTGGAGTATTCGCTTGAGCAGATCGAGCTGGACGGGCACGAACACTTCATGGCCAAGGAGATATTCGAGCAGCCGCAGGCTGTGGAGACGTGCCTGCGAGGACGGATCGATCTGCGCGAAGGGCAGGTTCATCTGGGCGGCATCGACAAGTACAGCCGCGAGCTCGTTCGGGCCCGTCGCGTCATCCTGACGGCGTGCGGGACGGCGTGGCACGCCGGGTTGATCGGTGAGTACATGCTTGAGGATCTGGCCCGCATCCCGTGCGAGACGGAATACGCCAGTGAGTTCCGATATCGGAATCCGATCATCGAAGACGGGACGATCGTGATCGCCATCTCGCAGAGCGGGGAAACGGCTGACACGCTTGCTGCCTTGCGAGAGGCCCGTGAAAAGGGCGCACTGGCGCTGGGCATCGTCAACGTGGTCGGATCGACCATCGCCCGAGAGACGGACGCAGGAGTGTATCTGCACGTCGGGCCGGAGATCGGCGTGGCCAGCACGAAGGCGTTCATCGGGCAGATAACGGTGCTGGCGATGCTGGCGGCGTTCCTCGGCCGACGCAAGCATCTAGCTACGCAGCAGACGCATGATTTTCTGCGGGCCTTGTCGCAGGTGCCCCAGCAGATCGCCGGGATCCTGAAGCAGTCCCAAGAGATCCGCAAGGTCGCCCAGGCGTATGTGGATCAGGAGAACTGGCTTTATCTCGGTCGAGGATACAACTACCCGGTCGCTCTTGAGGGCGCGCTCAAGCTCAAGGAGATCAGCTACATCCACGCCGAAGGCCTGGCGGCCGCCGAGATGAAACACGGCCCCATTGCCCTTGTCACCCGCGGCATGCCTTCGGTGTTCATCGCCACGCGCGGCAGCTGGTACGAGAAGATCATCGGCAACATCGAGGAGGTCCGCAGCCGAGGCGGCCACGTGATCGCCGTAGCCACCGAAGGGGATGAGCAGATCCCCCGGGTCGCCGAGCACGTCTTCTATGTGCCCGACGTGCCTGAGCCGCTCCAGCCGCTACTGACCGTCGTGCCGCTGCAGCTGCTGGCCTACCACGCCGCGGTGCTGCGCGGCTGCAACGTCGATAAGCCCCGGAACCTGGCCAAGAGCGTGACGGTGGAGTAGCGACGACAACCGCGTGCCACCCAGCTGCAAAGATACACCGGGGGTCGGATCGCTCGTGGGATCACGGGAAGTGCCTGAATCAGTTGCTCTGGAAGTGCTTCGTTGACCCGCCTGTCCGCTAGCTGGCCTTTTCGTGTTGCTTGGCGATCTGCGGCAGGGCGAGGAACAGCTTCTGCTCTGCCGGCGACATCTCGATCTTCCGCCGGGCCATTACCTTCTTGGCTACCGCCAGGCATCGCTGTGGATCGTAAGGGTCAGCGCCCTTGTCGGTCAGCCAGGTGAATGACGGAACGAACTTGGGCGCCAGCGAGCTGGTCGCCACGTTGCATCCGAAACCGATCACCCCGCCGGTGGAGAACGCCTGGTTGATGCCGGTCTTGCTGTGGTCGCCGACGGTCAGGCCTACGAACATCCGGCCGCTATCGACCTCCACGCCGTTGACAGGAACCTTCACCGTCCCGTACGTATTCTTCAGGTCCGAGTTGACGGTATCGGCACCGAGATTGACCCACTGGCCCACGTATGCGTGCCCGAGGAAGCCGTCATGCTGCTTGTTCGAGTAACCGTGGATAATCGACTCCTCCACCTCGCCCCCCACCTTGCACACCGGCCCGACGGACGTGCCTTCGCGAATCGACGAGCCCGGCTGGATCAAAGACCCGTCGTCGATGGAACACGGTCCTTGGATCGTGCAGTTCGGCGAGATGACGACGTCGCGGCCGATGTAGATCGGCCCGTCCTCGGCGTCCAAGACGGCGCACGGTTTGACCACGCTTGCCTGCCCGATGTAGATGCCCGATTCGTTGAGCAGATACGCCCCCTCGCAGACGCGTCCCTCAATCCCCGGCGAGTTCCAATCGGCCTCAAGTAACCGCGCGTGCAAATGTACGAGGTCCCAGGGATAGCAGACCATCTGCCCGTCGGCCGTCGAGCGCCAGGGCGAGCTTGGCGTCATCGAGGCAGGTGGTGACATCCAGCCTGTCGGCTAACGTCCTGTCGGCATGGATGTAGGCGATCTGGTCATCTGCAACGCCGACCGCTGGCGCGTCGGCCACGGCGAGCTCTTTGGGCGGGACCCAACGAGCGTTGACCAGCAAGTCGCCCGGCTGCGCAGCTGCGTTGACCGCCACACCGAATCGACCGGCGGCCACGTCTTTGAGTTCCTCCCGAACCCATAGACCGCCCAGAGAACCATCCACCGCGCTGACGATCCGATCGGCCAGACGATGCCGTCCACATCGCAGCTCGAAGCAGGCCTGCCAATACACGAGCGGCAGCAGGTTGCGATAGCCTTGATCTTCGAAGACAATCAGTGTGTTCATCCCGAAGCTCCACACCGGCCTGTCAGAGCACCACACCGGCAACCGGCGACAAGAACAGTAATAGAAAAGGCCCCCGGCGTGAACCGGCGAGGCCTTTTTTAGCCTGAGAAAAGCCTCCACCGCAATGCCGGTGGGAGGCGCTTGAAGGAACCCTTCTATCAGGTGGGTGGCGCAGCGTCAGACGAACCTTCCGTCACGAGGACGGATTCGTTCGCTACTGACGACATTTAGCCTCCCAGGGTTCGCTTTATCGGTTCGTTCAAAACCAACCTCCCTGCCGTGCATGGCAGAGCCTCTTCTCGGCTAATCTTAGGATATCGCGCCGCGTGAGGAATTCAAAAGAGAAAACCGGTCCTGGCGACGAATCGTTCGCGCGTCGGCAAGTTGCGCACGGCAAGGACCGGCAGGCGTCCGCCATCGAAAGCTGAAAAAAGAATGTCTCCCTAACATATGCTGTCTGCGAAGATAGCGCCCGTGGGTGCTGATCCGTGGCTGCGCACAGACCCGTTGGCATCAAACTTGCTTGAGGCGCGAACCCGCGCAAGGCGTAAGACGCGCGGCACGGCCCGCGCCCTGGCGGCACCCCGCATCGTCAGACGCCTGCATCCGTCGCCGGGCGCGTACTTGGTTCGCCGGAACGGCACCCGGCCTTGTCCGAGCCGTTGGGTTTTTCCCTTGACCGCGTCGTGACCTTTGGCCGATAACCTCGCTGGTTGTGCGCGCCGGCCATCAATGGATGTAGGTACGGCAGGGGGCTAATCCTTCCTGGCGAGAGGAGCGGCGAGGTGAAGCGACTGCTTTGGGCAATGGGGCCCATGGTCCTGACTGCGGCTGGATGCCAGAAGCCGCAGATGCGGGTGATCGGCGAGTTGCCTGCGCCGATCGTCCGTACGCGACCCGCGCCGCGCCGCGCTGAGCCGCCCCCGCGCTGGCGGCCCCCCGTGGAGGAGCCGTACTCCGAGCCCGGGTGGGTGCCGGCTCAAGGAATCAGCTCCCGGTGGACCTGCATCGTTGTACATCACAGCGCGAGCGACGTCGGCGGAGCGATGCGATTCAACGAATGGCATTGTGCCAAAGGCTGGGACGAGGTGGGCTACCACTTCGTTATAGGCAACGGGACTGACACCGCGGACGGTCAGGTCGAGCCGACCTCGCGCTGGACCAAGCAGAAACACGGCGCCCACTGCAAGGTCCCTGGAAACCACTACAACGAGCACGGCATCGGCATCTGCTTGGTGGGGAATTTCGATTCCGACCGCCCGACCGCGGCCCAGATGCGGTCCGCTCAAAGGCTGATCCGGTTCCTGATGGAGCGTTGCGACATTGGGCTTGGTCAGGTGCTGACGCACGGCGGCGTCACCGGCAGGACGAGTTGTCCGGGAATTCACTTCCCGCTGGCCGAGCTGAAGCGCCGTCTGAGGACCGTGGTGTTCGCCGCCAGCCGATAGCCGTTGGCCTGCCGGCAATGGCGAGGCAGGGCGCCGGGCGAGGCGTGAGCGGCGTCTTTGGGGGTGCTCGGTAGGTCTTATAACATCGGCTTCTAGGGGCGCTTGTGGGCAGCCGCGTGAGCGGCTGGCTCGGGGGAGCCGTTTGCAGTATCGTTAGCGCGCGGAATATGGGAACGCTTAAACCTGCGACACGCGGCTCGCCGATGTGTAAAAGGTGTGGCCGAGACTGTCGCCCGACAAGGGCGGCTCTTGCCACGCGGGGGGATAGGATGTAGCCTCATCACCCGACGGCGGGTGCTCCGGCAGGGCTCGGCGCTGTTGAGAACGCCGCCACGGGGAAAGGAGTGAGGAGCTTAAGAATGAAGGTTCGAAAGCCTACCTCTCGGTTCCGGCTCTGGCTGGCCAATCTCACGGTTGGCGGATCCTTGTTCGCTTTCAGTGGATGTGATCCTGAGATCAAGGATACCCTTCTAGGCGGAGTCCAGGGAGCCGTCACCGGGCTCGTGACAACGTTTATCGACGCTGTCTTTGTCATCCTGGCCAGAAACGGCGAAGAGGAGACTCTTACCACCGTCCGAGCGATTTTCGAGCATCTCGACAGGTTCTTCTGCTAGGCCAGCCCGGCCGCGGCCTAATAGGCCCGTCATGTCCGTCCGTATCAACTCTGATTCGCCCGTGCTGCCGTGACGTGAGTGCGCGGCAACTTCTTTGGACGAAGACCGCCCAGGCATGGGGGCTGGGGACTTGTTGCACTTCGAGTCCCGTCAGGCCGGCCAGCTCGGCCGGGGCCCACCCCACCGAATAGTCGTCAGCTCTTCTCGTGATCTCGAAGCGGCTCTCCGATCCCGACGCCTCGACCGGCGCGGACTGTTGACGGTAGAATAATCGCCGACGTGCCGCACACGTCAGACGAAGGGAGGTGCTGAGATGGCAAGGGGTACACAGTTCTGCGTGTCCCTGGCGAACAAGCCGGGCGAACTGGCGAAGATGGCCGGCGCGCTGCGGCGTGCGAAGGTCAACATCCAGGCCATTTCGGTCGCGGACAACGCGGACTGCTGCTGCGTGCGGATGATCGCCTCACCGGCAGCGGCGGCCAAGCGTGCCCTGATGCGCGCCAAGTGCGGCGTCTGCACGCAGCCCGTGCTCGTGCTCAAGCTGCCGGATCTGCCGGGCCAGTTGCAGAAAGTGGCCGGCAAGTTGGCCAGAGCCAAGATCAACATCAACTACGTCTATGGCAGCGGTGCTGGCGGCGGCAAGCCGAGCACGGTCGTACTCGGCGTGAGCGACGTGGCCAAAGCGGCAAGGCTGAAGCTGGCGTAGCCCGGCTGCGCCGGTTGCGACGCGCGTGGGCTCACCGGGCTGGTTGGACGCGGTCACGCGGCATCGATGACGGCCCGTATGGCCCGGACGAACTCGGGGTTCGTGCCGCAACAGCCGCCGATGATGTTGGCGCCGGCTTTGATGAGGGCCGGGACCTTCGAGGCGAACTGCCCGGGGGTCTCCTTGTACACCACTTGGCCACCTTCCAGCTCGGGCAGACCGGCGTTGGCTTTGACCCAGATGGGCCTGTCCGTATTGTCTCGTAGGATTCTGGCGACTTTGAGGTAGTTGTCGAGCCCGACCCCGCAGTTGCATCCGACGATGTCGGCGCCGGCCTCGGTCAGCTTGGCGGCCGCCTGCTGAGCCGCCACCCCCATCACCGTCCTGGTTTGGTCCGGCCCGGAATCGAAGGTCATGCTGGCCACCACGGGCAGGTCGGTGCTGTCCTTGACGGCCCGGATTGCTGCGAATATCTCGGCCAGTTCCGTCATCGTTTCGCAGACGATCGCGTCGGCGCCGCCGGCGGCCAGAGCGACCGCTTGCTCCTTGAACGCCTCGTACAAGTCGTCCTCGCTGACCTCGTCCATCATCACCATCTTTCCAGACGGACCGATCGAACCGAAGACTCTGGCCTCTGTCCCGGCCGCCCGCTTGCTGATCTGCGCGCCGGCTTGACTGAACTCAGCCGCCCGATCACGCAGGCCGTGTTTGGCGAGGATGAAGCGGTTGCCCGTGAACGTGTTGGTCAGGATGATGTGCGAGCCTGCCTCGACGTACTCTGCAGCCACGCTCTCGACGACGTCGGGGTGAGAAACGTTCCACTCCTCGCGGCAGTGCCCGGGCGGGACTCCGCGAGCATCGAGCAGTGTTCCCCACGCGCCGTCTGAGACGGCCACCGTTTTGAGGTAGTCTGCGACGTTGATGCTCATCGGAGCCTCCTCGATCCGGGGAGAATGCGGCATGTTTGGCTTCGGCGTCTTGCGGCCGGGCTTCTCTCTTGTTGCCCCGACGATGCCGGCCGCGAGCGCCGCAATCAGCGAGTTACTCCATCGACGAGTACGCGGGTGACCTTCTCCAGAGCCGCGATCTGCACCACCGGAGCCACGAACAAGCCGGCGAAGATGCCCGCCGCACACACCAATGTGGCGCCGAAGCCGAGGGGACCGACGGTCATGGCCAGCCCCACGCACATGCCCACGAGCCCTACGACAATCATCACGTCCGCCGCCCGCGTAAGCTGCTCCGGCTCGCGACATTGATCTTTCGCGGGCTGCGGCGGCGCTGGCACAGCCCGCAGGCTGGCGATTACCAGTCGGATGCTCGCATTCACGAGCAGCAGCATCGCCGCAGCCAGCACCGCCATCGACGCCGCTGCGACGCGGAACGTGCGCGGTCGTGCGATGATCGTCGCGCCGAACAGTGCAACGAGCACCCCACATCCAGCCACCAGTATCGCAGGTTTCCAGATCGGACTTCGCTCTCCCGCTGCGGCCAACCCTCGCTGCATTCGCGTCATCCAGAACAGCACGCAGGCTGCGTCCCCCAGGAAGGCCAACCCTTGACCGGCCGTCTGCCATGGCACGAGTCGGCCGGCAAAGAGGTTGACCAATTGGAACACCCACACCATGATCCAGAGTGTTCG
>CAYGAN010000010.1:31089-46621 GCA_964347585.1 uncultured Planctomycetales bacterium
CAGCGCTTTCAATTCCTGGCGGATTTCGCGTTTGGACACGACCAGAACTCTTCGGTTCACAATTGCCCACCGGCAGCGGCACGGCAGCGCGGGCCCACCGGCCGCCACAGTCAACCCGATCCGAATCTACCATCGGCAGAAGCGGACAGCCGGCCGGACTCGAACTGCTCACAATCGTAGGGTAAAAAGGCGGCGCCCGCCATGCAAGATCGGCGGGCGCAGGCCGTACTTTTCGCTTGGACTGGGCTCGGCGACCATCGGGCGGCCCGTTGTGGCGACGTTAGCTGATACCCCCCAGAGCGCTCGTCGCAACGATGAAGATCTCCACGCGCCGGTTCTTGGCACGATTCTCGTCCGTGGAGTTGGGAACGATAGGTCTCTCCTCGCCGTAACCCATCACGCCCATCCGGGAGAACTTCACGCCGTCCCGTTTCAACTCGAACATCACCGCGATCGCGCGATGGCAAGATAGATGCCAGTTGGTCGGGTGCTTTTGCTTCGTTCCCGGTTTGACGATCGGCACGTTGTCCGTGTGACCGACGATGATGACGTCGAACTTCTCCGCCGCCGGGGACCGCATGACGTCGGCAAAGCCCTTCAGCGCCGCTTTGGCGCTGTCGCGCACGACGTCACTACCGAGAGCGAACAGCAGGTCGGCCTTCCACCTGACCGCGCCGCGCTCGGTATCGTATGCGGCAACGTCGGGGTGACGGGCGGCAAAGTCCTTCAGGGCCCTGTCCAGCTCCGCGGGCAGCCTGACCACGATGGGTTTATCCGGCGGCCGGTCGATGACCCTCGCCGCGAGGTTCTCTGCCTTCTCCAGGGCCGCCCTGATGCTATCGCGCTCCTGGGTGAGGCTCTCGATCAACGCATCCTTGGTGTCGTTGTCCTGTTCGAGCCCGTCGATGCGTGCGGACAGCGTCTCCTTCATCGCGCGCTCCTCCATGAGATCGTTCTGGAGCCTCTCCTTTTCCCCTCGAAGGTTACGACTGGCCGTTTGCTCCTGCAGAAACTCGTCATAGTAACATCCCCAGTTGCTGGTTAGCAGCACGGCCACGATCAGGGTCCCGATGCCAGCCCGAGTGTTCATGGACATCTCCTTTTGCTGTTTGCCAGAAGCTTGAGCGGTCACGAGTACCGACTTGCCCGACGAAGCGTCGGCGCCTGCGTCGAGACGAGCCACCTGCAATGCAGCGTCGAAGCAGGGGTGCCGGTCGTGCGCGCACCGGCGCTCGCCGGCCTCCCACACCCGATCTTTGCGCGTGTACCAGCCGCATCGTCCCCGTGCCGCCGCGCCAGACGGCACAAACGCTCTGAGGTGAACCGGTGCCGCGCGCCCTCGATCTAACTCAACTCCTTCGGCAAGTCGTCAGGCTTCAGGCTCATGTGCCCGTGCCGCGCATCGCCGCCCGACGATTAACGGCCTGCTTGCCGACCAGCAGGCCGACCACGAGCACGATTCCCGCCAACAGAACCGACCCGCCCAGGAAATACCACACGTTCGCATACACTGTCTGCAGGTACGCGGGCCACACGCCGCGAATCATCGCCGCCGCCACGGCGCCTGCCAACCCGAGCACGATGGTGGTGACCACCATCACGCCTGTGAACGCTGGCGCAACGGGGTCGTCCTCGACGCCGGCCGCAGGCACGTAGGCCGGCGGCGCCGGGCCCACGAAGGCCTCCTCGCCGCCGGTCTCCTCGGCGGCCACCTCCTCTTCGAGACCAGCCCGAGTTGCGTCGCCCAGTTGAGGCACCTCCTCCTCGCCTGAGTAAATCTCCTCGAGTAGTTCGGCTCCGAGCGATGTGTCGTCGCTCTCCCGGGTCAGGTCCAACAGGCCAGAACCGCTCCCGGCACTGTCCAGCGTGGCTGCTTCATCTGCTGAGAGTATCGTCTTGGCCAACGGGTCAGCCTCCACCTCCAGGTCTTCATCATCGAAGACGCTGATCCCGACCGAGGTGACGACCGTGTCGTCCTTCTTGGGCTCGCCGGGCTCGGCAGGCTCGGCCTCCTCAAGCGTGACCATATCCGAGGAGCCGGTTAAGCCCGGTCCCGATCCCGAGCTTGCCAAACCCGGGCCAGAACCCGACAGCCCGGGTGCCGTGCCCTCGCCCGGCTCGAGGACGACCTCGCCCGAACCCGTGCGCTGGGCGGCCACTTCAGCGGCGAGTGCATCGACATCCTCCGCCTTGTAATGCAACTTGCCCGCGTCGCGGAACTCTCGCAGCCTACCATCACGCACGAGTTGGCGGACCTGCTCCTCGGTCATCCCCAACCGCTGTTGAGCCTCATCCAGCGTGTAGTATGTTTTCGCCATGGCTCTATCCTCACCTATCGACCTCAGTCTGTCCTGCGATCAGCAGGGAAAAGTCGGACCACCTATTCGGTTGCTTCTCCATCGGGTGCCGCGCCCGTCCTGCCGCGATCTATCTCTGGTTCGAGACCCTTTCCCGTGTCCCGATGCGATCGCTGCTTCTCGACGAGCTTCGCCACCGTAGAAGGCGAAGGCTCATCCACGTTGAACTCTTCGAGGTACCGGTCGAACAACCACGATCTGGCGGCAACCAACCTCAAACGATAACCGCCTTGACGGTGCGGAGCCAATTCATAACACCAAACCGTCCCGGTGTCCAAGTCCATCATGAACAGGCCGTAGGAACTCTTCGAGAGCTGGCCGGTGAACGCATATATGCCCCGGGCACCGACCCTGGGCATCTCCTGACCCCAAGCTCTGTCCATGATCGTGCCATCGTCCCATCGCAACAACATCGCCGTCGCGATCACCGCCAGCAGCAGGGCGATTACCCACCAGACGGTCTGCCTGGGCCGGCTTTCCACCACCACCGCCCGGTGGTCGGCATCGAAGGCGGATTCGGGTTGGCTCATTTGTTCATCCTCTGGTGGGACGGTATATGGCTTGGCGACACAAGCGCTTATGGATGCATCCAACCCTCAATTCTAATTATAATCCGCCGGCATCGGGTTGCAAGCCGCTTTTGGTCGGCAAACATGCCGACGCCCCCCGCGTGCATACGGCCGGCCCGGCAGCACCTGCTCGCCGAGCAGGTTTGCCTCCCTTTCGACTTATCGCCTGCGGACGCGCATCAGGAACGTCTGGCCCGCCTTGGCTTGCAGCGTCAGTGCCGAGCCGCCTGCAACCCGCCGGCTTGTGAGCGCGTCCTCTACTGTTGCTTGCCGAGGCAGCATGATTCTGAGCGGCCCGTCGGCAACGGCTGCCACGGCTAGGAGATCCCCGCCGCCGAGCACCACCGCGTCAGCCGATGTGTACACATGCACGCCGGCCTGTCTGGCAATCTCTCGGAGCAGGCTGCTTGGCGCCGTGACCGTGCCGACGAACACGTGGATTTGCTCGGCGATGCGTCGAGCTGCGATAGCCGGCTGGCCCGGGGCGTCGTGCCCCGTGTAACGGGCCCAGATCGATACCTCTTCATCTTCATCCGGCACGACCACGAACCGAGCCCGCACCTTCGCTTGCGGGCCGAACTCAACTGGTACGCTGGGCGCGAGCGTGGCGTCCACGCGTACGCGCAGGCTCCCGCCCGCGCATCGCAACCGAAACCCCGTCAGGTCCGACGACGCGGCGGGGTCCGGGTCGTCCGGTGCCAGATACCCGGGCATGTAAAACCATACCAATGACTTGCGCCGACCAATCCGTTTGAGCGTTGCTCGCCGCTCAGCGGACAGAGAGAACGCGTTCAATATGATGAGAAGCTTGGCGTGTTCGAGGCGCCCGGCCAACGCATCGTCCAGGAGGTACCAGCCCACGGGCGCGCCGATTCGCAGGAGTTGCTGCCGCAGGCGCGACAGCAGCGGCAACGTGACAACGTTTGTCAAGCTCATGTGGCGCAGGCTCGCGTCATCGACCACGACGGCGATCTCAGGTTCGTACGGTCTCGGCGAACTCACGCGTGCGTCATATAGCTTCCTCAGGTTGGCAATCTCATTCCAGATCCCGGGTTCGTCAAACCAGCCATCGCCCATCAGGTCCATGTACCAGCAGGCCATGTTACGCGGGAGGATCTGTGCGAAGTCGCGCCGCAGGACGTGCTGAGTCTGATCCATTGTCGCTGCCGCCATGTAGGGCTCCTGACCGGGGGAAACGACTGCTCGGTGCGTGCGCGTATCGTCTTCGTTCAACCAGAGCTTGCCCGCCACGGCTACGCTATCGACGGCAGTCATGAATGGCGTGCTGCCCACGGCGGCGCGATCGCCGTATGACAGCGGCGCGCAGAGCACGTCAATGTCCGGACAATCCAGGATCCTGCGGAACGTCAGATGTCCGCTGACCGTTGGCCCGTTGCTCGGCGCCGCCAGCTCGAACAGGTAGCCGAAGAAGAACACGCTCAGCTTGTTACCACCGGTCTCGGCGCGAATCAGGCTGGCGAATCGTTCTACGCAGCGAGCCATTTCGTCTTGCTGGAAATCGACGAAGTCCTTCACTTGGCGATCGGGTCGGGCGGTCAGGAAGATGGCTTCTTTGTCGGCCCGACGTTTCTGTGGGCTGGGGGGCTCGGCCGTGGCGAGCGACGTTTGCCGGTCCGCCCAGGCGGCCCGCAATGCCTTGTCGTTGCCGTACTTACCCCGAAGCCACTCGCGGAACGCGCGCCGCGTCGGCTCGCTGTAGCCGCTCAGCTGGGGCATCCATGTGCCTTGATAGAACCACTCGCCCGTGTTCTGGCCGCAGATGTGATACCCGATCGTCCGGTCGCCGAACTGCTGCTCGAAATGACGGATCATCCGCCGGATGGCTGTGGCGGCATCCTCTTGCCAGACCTTCGAGCTGATCGATGGCGGCCGAAGACCAGCGTAGCCCGGCTCGAATTCCATCCGCTCGTCGGGGTGCGCGTCGTACCACTCAGGCGGCGGCCAGACCGACAGCCGCGGCAACAAGAGCCCTTCCGGATTCGCTTCGAGGATGCGCTGCACGCCCTCATCCACTCGCCGAAAGTCGGGCCGCTTGCCTTGAATCTCCCAGGGGACCGGCGGCTGATAGCTGATGATGTTGACACCGGCGCGGGCAGCGTGGCGGATCTGTGAATGGAACGGCGACGGCGGGCCGCCAAGGTGCGTCCACGGCGGACCCTGATGGTAGAAGACCACGTCGATTCGCCTAGCAGGCTGAGCGCGCAAACGGATCGTCACCGTGTACCGGGTTCCTTGCCGAAAGCTCAGTCCGGGCCGATACAGATGCGCATGCCATCGCGCGTCCGTTGGCTTGACTACGTTGACGTGCAGCACGCTGCCATCACCCAGCGCCTCTACGGTCGCTTGCGCATCTGTGCCGACCTGGCTCTTGACGAACAGTCGCCACGTGCGCTCGAAGCCGGACCGACCGCTCGAGAAATCGTCGTCGAGAACGACCGCCCCACCATCCGCAACGACCGTCACGCGATCGATCCAGAGCCGGCCGGCGCGATCGCCGAACCGCAGATGACAAGCCGCACCGCCCTCGTCGGTCTTGGGGCAGAGGAACGAGAACGTGCGCGTCGCCCATTGCTCCGTGGCCTCGACCGAGCCGGGCTTGGCGCCCCCCCAGAACATCAAAGGAGCAACCGGCTTTTCGTTAACGTGTAACGTCGGTACGCCGTCGATGCTTTCGACCCGCGAGGTCAGGTTGGAAGCACCCGGCGCCTCGGTTGCGATGACGGTCATCAGCGCAATCCCAACAGAGCGTTCGCAGCAACGAACGAACATGACACGTGAGTCCGGTAGTTGAATCAAGCGTGTCCTCGATGTTTCGCCTCAGCGGACGAACTTGACCACGCCGAAGCGCCGCGGACGGTGGTAGTCGATCGCGCCGGTCGGCGACCATGCCGCGTACTCGACGCCTTCCGGTGTACGGTTTACGCGGTACAAGTTCACGCGCCAGCGGTCGCCTGGCTGGACGGACTTACCCGGGGCGATCATCGTAGTAATGGGAATGCCCAGCTCACATGACCAAGCGGTGTCGCGGTCGGACGGGTCATTGAGCGTGCCGGCCAATTGGACGCCGTGGCGCAGCCCGGCGCATGTCCAGGAGATGTCCAGCCGGCAACCGCTGCCGACCCCCTCCGGGTTGAACACAGCCGTGTCATACGCGGCGTTGTTGGGATTGATCTGCAACTCGAAATAGGACGACGGATCGCCGAGCGGAGTCAGAAAGATTTCTACCACCTCGTTCTCTTTGTAGAGCGGCGCGTCCCGCTCGGTCATCTCGGCGGCGATGTCGTGGTCTGCGCACCAAAAGCCGACGTAGAAGTAATCGTCGCTCCAGAGCATACGAGCGTGGGTGGGCAAAGCTGGTTGCTTGCCGCTGTCGGTTCGTACCAGCTCGACGCGCGGGGCCTCGGCCCACGGCGACTCGTTCAGGATCCCGTCGAGCGTCAGTTCCTCATCGATGTGGCAGCACGGATACGTTGGGCCATCTGACGGTGTCCGACAGCCGATCACCGCTGTTGCGGCCGCCGCCAACCACCATGTTCCCGCCCGTCGAATCACCGCCGCCTCCCGGTGATCAGCCTTGCCGGTACACCCACCCGCCGGCGACCGTCATGAAGAGGATGCGTACATCGAGCCAGAGGCTCCAATTATTAATGTAGTACAGGTCGTACTGAAGGCGCTTTCGCAGCGACGTCTGGCCGCGAAGCCCGTGCGCCTGTGCCCAGCCGGTCATGCCGGCCTTCATCTTGTGGCGCAGCATGTACCGCGGGATCTCGTGTTTGAAGTCGTTGATCAGCTCCGGTCGCTCCGGCCGAGGCCCGACCAGTGACATTTGGCCGGAAAGTACGTTCAGCAATTGTGGGAGTTCGTCGATACTTGTTCGCCTCAGAAAGCGCCCGACGCGCGTGCAGCGCGGGTCGTCAGCGCCGGCCCATACCGGGCCGGTCTGGGCCTCGGCATCCTCGACCATAGTGCGGAACTTGAGCATGGTGAATTCGCGGCCATCCATCCCCATCCGGCGTTGCCGGTATAGCGATGCACCTTTGCTGGTCAGCCGGATCACCGCAGCCGTGACAAGCATCGGCACCGCGGCTACGACCAGGGCGATCGATGCGATGACCAGGTCAAAGACCCGTTTGACAGCGACCTGCCAGCCGAACAGCGGGCCCTCGCGCAGCGAGACGATCGGCAGACCGTCCAGTTCGCTCACTCCGGGCCGCAGCCGGTAGAACGCGTGAATGTCCGGGATCAGGCGAACGTCGGCCGACGTGCGTGAAAGACCGTCGAGGACCAGATCCAATTGGCCGCCCTGCTCACGGGAAAGGGCCACGAATACCGCATCGACCGGGCGGGCGTCGAGAATCTGGCTGAGCCGCTCGAAGCCGCCGACCAGCGGCACACCGTAGAGTTCGGTCTGCCGCCGGCCAGGCTCTTCGTCAACGAAGTAGCTGACGACCATGCCCGTCCACGCGTTCCTGCGTAGCGTGTGCAGCAGGGACTGTCCGGTTCGACCGGTTCCGACGATCGCCGCGTACCGAAGGTTCCACCCGCGCCGCCGGATCGACCGGAGCAACTGCCGGGACGTGATACGCGACACCGACAGCGCTGCAACCCCAATAAGAAAGAAAACCCCCATCAGCTTTCGTGAGCGCACGTGCTCGTCAGGAAGAAAGGGGGCCAAGCCTATCAGGAAGTAAACGATCCCTATGAACACCAGGAACGCCAACGTGAACGCCTTGAGGAGCTGCCCGAACTCAATCCACAGTGACTGAAGCCGGCGCGGCCGGTACAGCCCGCTGATGGTGTACGTGATCAGGCAGACGATCAGCAGCAGGGGCAGGAGCGGCAGGAATTCTTCGCGAAACGCGGGCTTGCCTTTCTCCGCCGATAGGAACGCAAAACGGACCGGATACGCCGCCACCCACGCCGCAGCCGTGCAAACCAGATCACAGATAATCTGGAGCGTCATCATCAACTGGCCGTGTCGCCGGAGCATCAACTGCCTCCTGGACTGCGTTGCACATCTGCCGATTGCCGCGGGCAACCGCAGCGCTGGCCTAACAATCGGAGCGCGCCCGAGACCTTAGCTTCGCTTCGCCGCAAGCGATCATTCGGCGCGGTCCCTTCGGCCTCGGGTCACGTCGGGCCCGCTCTCCCGCAGCTGCCGGAGCACCTGTCAAAGCAAGCTCTGAGCGTGACGCTGTGCGCTAACTATACCAAGCACGAAAGGATGGGAAAGACTCATGCCTTGCCGCGCCGTGCCGGTCGTTCGGGTGGGGGCGGGTCAACCTCGCTTCCGACCGCCGCTTTGCCGGACGAGCACGGCCAGCCTGTGCAGGGCGCCGTCTTTGGCGGCCGGGGCGATCTTGGCTCGCCGAACCGCCTGCTCCAGGATCGCGATGTTTTCGTCGTACAGGCTGCGATCTACCGGGAAGGGGTGACCGTCCTTCCCGCCATGTGCGTAACTGAATGTCGCCGGCGGCGTCGCGGCCAGAACGTGCGAGGCCGGATCGCGGCGCGAGACCGGGGCATCGTAAATCAGTTCGGCGATCAGCGCCAAGCTTCGAATTGCTTTCGGCCCAACGCCCCGAACACCCAGCAGCGCTTCGAACGTCGCAGGCGACTGCTCATGTGTCACACGCTGAATCCTCGCCAAGCGCGCCGTGTCCACGTCGCCCGCCAGGACACGGTGGCGATTGGGCAGAAACAGCGAGGCGCCGGAACCCAGCTCGCGCAGAAGTTCGTCAGGATGCGCCCTGGCAAGCCCTGCGGTAGCCTCGCGCGACCGACCCGCTTCCGCGGCCACCATGTTCAGCATCAACTGGCCGGTCACCTGTGCCGTCGCGGCGATGGCACTATGTGGCTCGCACACGAAACCACCCGATCCCGACTCGATCGCCTCACTGAGCCAGTGGTAACGACGTGCGTACTGGCTGCGTTGCGACATGCCTTGCTGCACGACGCACCACGCGCCCTCGTCGCTGCAGAAGAAGCTGTGGGCGTAGATTTGGTACCCGTCCTGGACAGCGGCCGAATCCACTTTCGCCGACATTCTGGAGGCATAGATCAGCTTGTCGCCGTCAAGACCGTGGCGATCAGCGATCGCGGCCAACTGATCGGGGGTTCGCCGCGAAGTCGCCCCCTTCCCACCGGCCACATGGATCCCGAGCTCGTCGCCGAGCCTGCCATACGCCTCCTTCAGAGCGCCGCACGTAACCGTCGTCAAGCCACTGGAGTGCCAATCGAAGCCCAGCACACACCCGAACGCCTGAAACCACCACGGGTCTGCCAGGCGCTCGAGCATTTCGTCCGCGCCGCGGTCGGCGACGATCAATTGGACAACCGCGCCTGCCATCCTGTGCATTCGCTGGAATAGCCAAGCCGGGGCCTTGCCGGTGTGAAGCGGAAGCTGGGCCATTCGGCGTTGCATCTTAGTGAGCACCGTCCTGGGCGTGAACCGGCCCAATTGCCTTGAGTCGAGGTCCAACTAAACGCGCAGACTCAACTCGCTTAACATCACACAGAGTACACCCTGGCCTTCGGTCACCACAGTGACTCGGCGGCACTTGGTCCCTGACCACGGGTCCTCGCTGCCCGCTGCGAACAATTCAGGCCGAGGGCACCGCGCACGATTCTAGACGCACTCGCTGCATTCGCGAACGCTCATCTCTGGCCACACGAGGATTTCAGCCGGGGCACCGCGCGCTGCTCGCGGACGCGATGCGAGTGTAGCCCGGGGCGCGAGTAACGCAGGCCCAGCGGCCGATACCCTCCGGCCTCACGCATCTCCTTTCCTTGCAACCAGTTAGTGGGGTGTCCATTTCGCGAGCCCCGCGCAAGGGAGCTGACCTGGCGGCAACAAGCTTGGTCCCGATACGTGCGAGCCGGAGCGACTCGGGCCCCAATCCGCTCTGACCGTGTCAATCTGCTTGTCTACGTTCGCGCTGCGTTCGCAGACTAGGAAGCGCCTCAGCGCCCTTATCAATTGGATAGCGGGATCGGCCTGTCGAACGCATATCGAGTTGTGGGGCAGTCGAACAACAGTATTCTGACCTTGAGCCGTTACGCCGCGCCCGGATGGCGTCGGTGTTCCACCGATCATGCCTCGACAGCGCGCAAAAAAAACGATGGAAGGTGCCGCCGTGGCGAGAGCACCTTCCATCTCGTGATGTTCAGTCTTCAATGCTTTGAAGACTCGGCCCGCATGATCCGGCGACCTTGCGTCCCAAGGATCGGTCGCCGGATCACACTCGCCGCCCTCGAGGCCTACTTCCTTTTCTTCCTTCTCTTTTTGGCCTTCTTTTTGGCGGCTGCTTTCTTCGTGGCGGCTTTTTTCCTCTTCTTGGCCATAACATCACCTCCCTTCTGAGGTGTGATGATAACCTAAAGCCGGTTCGTGTCAAAAAAAATTTGGATTTACGACAATTTTTTTTCGCGTGCTACGAACGGCCGATGCGCCGGCGCGCCTTCGTCACCGGGCGACTCGGCCGTTGATCGAAGCCGACTTGAACGTTGAACGTTTCCGAACGACCTCGATTGATCTGATAACAGTTCGCTTGATTCTCCCGAGCGGGTCGCATAAGTTGCCAAGCTCTTCTTGGTGGAGCATTCTGCGATGGCGCGGCGGTACATCAAAGACATGGGCCCGGGCGAACGGATCGACGACCTGGTGTTCTTGATCGCCAGCAAGGATCTGCGGACAACGACTCAGGGCGGCTTGTACATTCACGCGGTTCTGGCCGATCGGACCGGGCAAATTCCGGCGCGCGCTTGGCAGGCGTCGGAGTCTATGTACGCGGGCATGCCGGAAGGCGGCTTTCTGCGATTCAAAGGTCGTACCGAAAGCTACAAGGGATCGCTCCAGTTCATCATCGAGGCCATGCGCCCCGTCGATCCGACGACCGTCGAACTGGAGGAGTTCCTGCCCCACACCGAGCAAGACGTTGATCAAATGTGGGATCGCGTCAAGGCCATCCTCCGGATGATTAAAGACAAGAATCTGTTGGCGTTGATAGGGGAGTTCATCAACGACGAGGAGTTGATGGCCAAGTTCAGACGGTCGCCCGCGGCGGTGCAACTCCATCACTCGTACATCGGCGGGTTGCTCGAGCACACGCTCAACGTGTTGGAGCTAGCCTTGACCGTGATGCCCCGCTACCCCGAGTTGAGTCAGGACCTGGTGCTGGCGGGCGTGTTCCTGCACGACATCGGCAAGAGCGCGGAGTTGACCTGCGAGACGAGTTTCAGCTACACGGATCAGGGGCAGTTAGTCGGCCACGTTGTGCAGGCGTCGCTGTGGATCGAAGAGAAAGCGGCCGCCGTCGAGGCACAGACGGGCGAACCGTTCCCCGAGGACCTGAAAACGGTTCTTCAACACATCGTCCTGGCTCACCACGGCAAGCACGAGTTCGGCAGCCCGAAACTGCCGGCCGTGCCCGAAGCGATCGCCGTCCACTATCTCGACAACATTGATGCGAAGCTGCACCTGTTCCTGCACGCAATCAGAAACGACCCGGATCCAAACGCAGATTGGACCCAGTACGTCCGAAGCCTCGAGACGAAGGTTTACAAGAAGGACGTCATGGGCGTCCGCCGCCGCTGAGCCGCACGACGAGCAGTGTTTGGTGGTCGAGCCGGTGGCACGCGGGTCGGACCTTCGGCGGCAGGCTCGGATCTCTGAGCCATGACCACGCAGGACACCACGTCGCCGGGACGACTGTTGGTGGATCCACCCGCCGACGGAGTAACGAACATGGCCCGGGACGAGGCCCTGCTCTCCTTCGTCGGGGCCGGGACATCGCCCGCGACGCTGCGGTTTTATCAGTGGTCTTCACCGACGATATCCCTCGGCTACTTCCAGTCGTTCGCGGAGTACGCCTCGTTGCCGCCTCCGGCGGGCGGGCTGCCGATCGTGCGGCGGCTCACCGGAGGGGGCGCAATTCTCCACGATCGGGAGCTGACGTATTCGCTGGTGCTCCCGGCCGGTCACCCGCTGGCACGACTAGGTCCTCGGCCGCTGTATGAAGTCGTTCACGGGGCGATCGTCGATGCGCTCGGCGCGTGCGTCATTTCGGCACGGATGCGAGGCCGCGGTGCTCGCACCGGTCGGTCGCAGCGAAACCGGTTCTTCTGCTTCGCGCGCGAGTACGCTGAAGACGTCATCTCGCGCGGCGAAAAGCTGGCGGGCAGCGCGCAACGCCGTCTCCGCAGCGCGGTGCTCCAACATGGATCGTTGATATTGGAGTCGCGATTCGACCAGCAACCGTCCGGCCAAGTCTGCTCTCAGGCGCCGGTGTCCGTTCGGACGCTGATCGACCTGATCGTCGAATCGCTGAGCGGGCGATACGAGTTCGGGCGCCAACCGGACTCGTGGACGTGCCAAGAGCTTGTGGCGGCCAGTGCCTTGAATGACAAGTACGCGGGCGAAGCTTGGACAAAACGGCGCTGATGAGCAGCGTGGCCCCGGCGCATTTCCATCCCAGCCGCGATCGCAGCTGAGCAGACACTGGTGCCGATAAAGCGTTCTTGGAATTCTGGGACATCGACCGGCCAATTCGCCCGGGGAGGCGGTATAATTCCTATTGAGCGGGTCCGTCGGAGCGACGTATCGACAGTAACCTGCCAGGGAGCGGGATAACGGTGAGCAGAGAACTGGCGAGGACTTGGCGATGGGCGCTCTTCGGCGCCTTACTGATCCCCATTGGCGCCGGCTGCAACGATCCCGTCTTGGAGCTGTTTCTGCTCCATCCCGGCCCGCCTGAGCAATACACCCCAGCGGACATCGGCCTGGAGTTCGAACGCCTATCGGTCGAGAGCCTGAACGGCAATCTGGTAACCGGCTGGTACGTGCCGGCCGAGGACGGACGCGGCACGGTCATTGTTTGCCCGGGCTCGAAAGGCAATCTCGATCTGTACCTGCCCGCGGCGGCAATTGTGGTACCACGCGGGTACAACCTCGTCGCGTACAACTACCAGGGGTTCGGCACCAGCGAGGGGCAGGCCAGACTCGATACGCTCGTGCCCGACACGGAAGCCGTGCTGGACTGGGTGCTCGGCCTGCACGGCGCCGAAGATCGCCGCGTGGTTCTGTTCGGCGTCTCACTTGGCACGATTCCCGCGATCGCCGTGGCTGAGAAGCGGCCGCAGGACATCCGTGCCCTGATCGTGGAGGGCTCGTTCCAGCCCGAGCTGATGGCCACACGCTGGGCGAGCGAGAACTTACCGTTGATCTACCCGATCGGGGCGGCCTACGACGAACGGTTTGCCGCGGAGCTACCTGACGAGTTGGACGTGACCGCGCTGGTTGGACAGGTCACGATCCCCAAGCTGTTCGTCCAATCCGCGCAGGACGATCTGACCCCGCCCGGCGGAGCGGCTGCCCTGTTCAACCTGGCTGCCGAGCCGAAAGAGTTCTATCAGACCACCGGAGACCACGCCAGCGCCTACCTGACCGACCCCTACTATGCGGATGTCCTGGCTGATTTCGTCAAGCGACACGTCGAGCGGTGACGACACACCGACATCAGCCTCGTCCTCCGCTTGTCGGCCCGGGCGTGACGAGGTGGGCTGCGGACGAGCCGGGAGGAAGGACAGGCGCAAGGGCTCTGCGGAATCAAGGCGGGTTCGTGGCTCCCCCTCTCAGAGCAAACTGACCAGCGTATCGCAGACCGTGTGGATCTGCTCGTCCGTCAGGCCGCCGTGGAAGGGCAGGGCGAGCGTACGGGCGGATAGTGCTTCGCACACGGGCAGGTCGCCGGGCTCGAAGCCGAATCGCTCAACGTAGAAAGGCTGGAGGTGAATCGGGGTGAAGTAGTTGCTGCAGCCGACGCCGCGCGCGCGCAGCTGGGTTAGAATGCGATCGCGGTCGTCTCGGCCGTACTCGTCGCCCAGCCTGACCACGAACACAAACCAACTGACCTCGACCTGCGAGCGAACCTGCTGCAACCGCAGGCGCGGTTCGTCGGCCAACCTCCGGCGGTAGATCTCCGCCACCCTCCGTCGCTTCGCCAGGATTTCGTCGAGCCGTCCCATCTGCGCGATGCCCAGCGCGCAGTTGATGTCGCTGATGCGGTAGTTGTACCCGAGGCGCTGATGATCCAGCCAGCCCCCAAGCGACCCACCGGCGAATTGGTCGCGTCCCTGGTTGCGCAGGGACCGTGCGAGCGAGGCGATCTCGTCGTCGTCGGTGACGATCATGCCGCCCTCGCCGGTGGTGATCTGCTTGTTGGGATAGAACGCGAAGACGCCGGCGTCGCCAAGCGAGCCGGCCGGTTTGCCATCGTAGCTCGACCCCAAGGCCTCCGCGGAATCCTCGATCACTCGCAATCCGTGCCTGCGCGCAACCGCCAGAATCGCCTCTATGTCGCACATGTGGCCAAAGACGTGCACCGGCAGAATGGCGCGCGTGCGATCGGTGATGGCGGCTTCGATGGCCTCGGCGGCGATGTCCCACGTGTCAGGATCGACGTCAACGAACGCAGGCACGCCTTCTTGGAAAAGGATGCTGTTGCTGGATGCGATGAAGCTGAACGGCGTCGTGACCACCTCGTCGCCGGGCTGCAGGCCGATGGTTCGCCAACACAAGTGCAGCGCCGCCGTGCCGCTGGAAACAGCAACGGCGTGCTTCACTTGGCAGCGCTCGGCGAAGACCGATTCGAACTCGGCCAGTTTGGGCCCGAGCGAAAGATAAGGCGTCCGTAAGACGGCCGTAACCGCCTCGATCTCCCGTTCGGTCAGGTCGGGTCGGGCCAGAGGGATGTTCATAGACGCGTCGACGATCGCCGCCGGGACCAGCCGGCTCTGATTATAGCGAGCCGTCTCGCGTCCGTATAACCGCTGGCTCGCCACGACGCCCTCGCCTGCCGGGCCGGGCTGAGAGGGTACGGCTTGCCAGAACGGACGACACGAGTGTAGTATGATTACCGGATCGCACGTCCAGACGCACGGCGTCATCTTTAGGCGTATCAATCATGCGCCGCGACCAGAACGGGACTGCTCACGGTTTCACGCTGATCGAGTTGCTCGTGGTGGTTGCAATCATCGCGCTGCTGATCGCCATTCTCCTGCCTTCGCTCGCGCAGGTTCGCGAGCAGGCTCAAGCCAGCGTGTGCGCAGGACAGCTCAGGGAAATGACCCACGGATGCCGAATGTGGGTCATAGAGCAGCACGAGGACAACCTGCCTGCGAATCGCGGGTGGGCAGCCGGCGTGCTGAACGAGGTCTCCGGTCAGACCGCGCTGTTCACCTGCCCGTCTGATGAAGACCCGTTCCCCCTTCCTGCCTTTCGCGTGGCAATATACGGAGGCTGGCCGCAGCAGCTGATCACCGAGCAGTCGCCGGACGGCCCGTTCTGCAAACGCCGGGAGATCACCCCGGCACAGCGATACTGGCTAGGCATGGAGGATCTTATCGAAGGCTTCTACATGGGCGGAGACCATGACTACAACGACGCCGCGTTCGAGTACACCGTTGACCGCCCGAAGCGAGAGGTGGAAGTCAACGGCCGGGGAAAGAGCGCCGCCAGAGAGTTCATGATTCTCTCGTACGACGGCAAGGTGCTTATTAGCCGATACCGGGGCAGCGGTACCTTCC
>CAYGAN010000010.1:46631-47228 GCA_964347585.1 uncultured Planctomycetales bacterium
TCCGCACGCCGCTGCTCGACGGCAGCTATGCGATGAACGCGTCAGCCGGTCTGCTGGGGGCACCTTATGGGCTGGTCGCACTGATCGACTACCACGACTGGTCCGCCGACGTCGAGGGCTACACCCGGGATAGATACAGGCCGGCCTACTGGGCGGACGATCCCGAGGAAATGGTCGCCTGGCGCCACCTGGACCGCGCGAACGCGGGCTTCTTCGACGGTCACGTCGAGAGACTTAGCCACCAACAGCTCCGACGCACCTCCGGCCGATGGTTCCCGAAACGCCCACCCGGGTACATCCCCGCGTATTAGGCCCGCGACCCTCGAACCGGACTGACACCGGTGTCTGGGCCGTCTAACCTGTTTGGTGGACGCGCGGAGAACAGACCGCGTTCGACCTCGCCGGAAGCCAGTAGTCGCACCGAGAGACGCATCGGCGCGATAAACGTTTCTCAAACACCTTACGATCCTGCTCTCGCGACGCCTCTGAGGATGCTCGACCCCAGACGCCGCGGCAGAGGGGGGCAAGAGGACCATGTTGGCGCGGAGGCATGCCAGGAAGCCAGAAAAGCGCGAAACGTTCGACGCTGAGGTCACA
>CAYGAN010000011.1:0-6500 GCA_964347585.1 uncultured Planctomycetales bacterium
GATCAGCGTGCCGTCATCCAGCCAGTCCTTTAGGAGCCTGGCGGCTTGATCGTACAGCTCATCCGGCCCGGCGGAGTTCGGGGGCATATGCGGAAGGTCGATCGCGACGATGTTGCGTTCACTGCGGGCCAGCAGACCGTCTCGATCCCGTTCGTCGAGAATGTCATAGGGCGGCGCGATCAGTGACGAGACGTCCGCCCGCGGCAGCCGGAATGCATCGTAGCGGATGCCGCAAAGGGGTTCGATGACTGCCATCGCCGCGCTACGCCTCCACTTGCCCGATCGGGCTGGACATAGTAGACGTCCCGGCAGGTTTCGACAAGCATGGCGGCGGTTAAGCCCGGCGTCCGTGGATTTCCGCGGCGCGGGGGAAAAGCACGTTGAAGTCTGCCGGCCGGCCCGCTAGTGTAGCGTCGGGGTAAGCTGCGGAATACCCGGGCACCAAGAGGAAAGACCCATGGCGGACAAGTTCCTGATCATCGGAGAGAACGTTCACTGCACCCGTAAGGTCAAGCGTGGCGGAGCGCGGGCCAAGATACTGCCCGACGGCAGCGACGTGATCGTCTTCGCCGACGCTGAGGGGACGGAGCGCCATCTGCCTGTTCCCGAACCGATCCGCTCGACTGACGCCTTCAGCAAAGGGATGATTCCCCATGTGGCCGCTGCGGTATGGCTGGGCCTGCGCGGCAACGGCGAGGAAAGGCAGACAGGCCAGGCTTACCTGGGGTGGCTCGCCAGGCGCCAGCTCGAACGCGGAGCCGACTTCATTGACGTCAACGTGGACGAGTTCAGTCCGGATCTAGAAGCGCGCAACCAGGCCATGCGATGGGCCGTTGGAACGCTGCAAGAGGTCAGCGACAAACCCCTGTCGATTGACTCGAGCGAGGTGGCCACGTTGCGCGCCGGCTTGGAGGCGTGCGACACGAGTCGTGGGGCACGCCCGATGCTCAATTCAGCGGCCTTGGACCGGCCCGAGTCGATCGACCTGGCGCGCGAGCTCAACTGTCGCACGATCGTGATGACCTCCGGCGAGTCCGGGATGCCGAACACGGCTGAGGAGCGTATCGCCAACGCGAATCAGATCATGGAAAAGGCCCTGGCCGCCGGCATCCCCATGGCCGATCTGCACATCGATCCCCTGGTCCTTCCGGCCTCAACCGTGCCGGACTCCTGCCCGGCCGTGCTGAAGGCGATAAAGGCCCTCCGTCAGGGGTACCCGGAAGTCCACATCGCCGGTGGGCACTCGAACGTCAGCTTCGGACTGCCGATGCGGCGTCTGCTCAACGCGGTGTGGTTGTCACTGGCGATTGAGGCCGGCTGCGACAGCGGATTGATAGATCCTCTCACGTGCCATCCCGACGACGTGAGCAAGCTTGACCGCAGTAGCGAAACCGCGCCAGAGCAGGGTTTCTTGGCGAGGACATGTTCTTCGCCGAATACATGAGTGCCTATCGCGAGGGGAGACTGGCTGACCCCTTCGCGCGGTAGCTTCAGTCCGGGCCTTGGCGGCCGACAAGCGCGGATCCGCTGCTCAGGCCTGGGCAAGCCTGAAGAGCGTGATCTCCGGTCGGCAGTTCGGTCGAACCCGACGAAGCCAACCCAGGCCGCGGTTGATGCAAAGGTTCCCTGAGCACATCGCGACGTGACCGACGGCGAATCGGCGGTTGCGTATTGTCAGGATCAGCGCTCCGAGCCAAGGAACACACATCTGTCCGCCATGAGTGTGCCCGCTCAGGAGCCATTGGGCCGGGGTCTCGAGCAGATCAAGGAACGCATCGGCGTTGTGCGCGAGGGCCAGACACGGAAAGCTGCGAGCCACACGGGCAAGAGCCCGGTTCGGATCGAAGCGCCCCGACCGGTAGTCATCCAGGCCTACGAGGTAGATCCTGCCCGTGCGCCGCTGGATCGTCACCGACTCGTTGCAGAGAACGGTTGCACCCGCATCGCGCAAGGCCGTCGCCGTCCGTTGCCCAACCGATCCTGCCCGTGTTCCAGGCGAGTGCAGGCAATAGTCGTGGCTGCCCAACACCGCCACCACACCGTCAATAGAGCGAAGGCTCGCGACAAGCTCAGCCGCGCGATCCAGGTGCGCGACCTGTCCGCCCGTGATCGCATCCATGGGTCGATGGACAATCCCGAGCCACGTTGGTTCGACCTCGGCTGCATGCAGGCCCCCGCCGGCCAAGAGTGCTCCTTTCAGGAACCTGCGACGCGACTGTGTGCGTTTGCTGCGTTGTGCCATGGGGTTTGACAGTCCTGACCGGGTTCAGGCAGGTCGTCGGCTTACAAGGGGCTTCATGGCCCTGCGCAAGTGATACAGGCCGGAGGGCCGCCCGGTCCAGGCACCCCTGGCGATCCCGCCGAAGGCGCCATACCCCGAAATCGCGGGGCTCGCAGCGATTTCCTTAGTGCCGGCGGGACCCGACTACTATAATAGCATGGTGCAAAAGGACGCTGCGTGCCCGCTGGTCTCGTAACATCGAGCCGGAGAAGTGGAACTCGGAAAGACCCAACAACGGATCGACGATCTTTATTTTTATCTCTACAACCGGCCTCTGCACCCGGAGCTCTTCCATGTGTATGCGGCACGGCGGATCAACCGCGCTCGCTATCAGGCGGACATCTGCATTATCGGGCTTTCTCACCTGATCACCGTTCAGTTCGGCGGACGGTTTATCACCGAGCTTACCGCCAGCCAGAACGAACTGCTGCCGAAGGCCGGGCTGGTAACATCGTTTCGTTTCCGGGGCGAGAGGGATCACGACGAAGGCTGCGAGGGCGGCCTGCACTACATGATGTCAAGCCAGGTCGAACGTATGTCGGGGAACCTATTCGAGGCATGCCACCGAGATCTGATCCGGCACGCCAAGCGCCGGGGGCTGCTCAAGCGATTTGAACAGTGGTCGAGCGAAGGGCTCGTCGCGTTCACCTTTATCGACTACGAAGCCCGTGAACGCGAGTTCCATGTGCACGCGTTTCACGCCTTCCCCGAGGACCATACGCTGCTGAAGCTCCAATCGATCTTCGAGATCGGACCGCACGCGTCCAAGGGCTGGCAGTAAGCACACCGGTTTGGCCGAGCGTCCGAGCACGGACTCGGCCCGTCTCGATAAGGACCTGACGCGCGCATCGTCGCGATCGGCTTGCCTATGCCTGCGAGGGTTCGGAAAGACGTCCTCATCGATCGAGACAAGCAGCGAGAACCTTCTGGCAAGACCATGTGTCGGCCAGTTCCGGACCAGCACGACGAGCTTGCCCCGCGACCGCAACTGCGTGGTGCGGCCGTTTTCGTCGGCACGCTGGCCGCCATTCTGATTATCGTCAAGCTGACTGGTCTGAGCGACGTGCTGGATCCTGTCCAGGTTCAGCAGCGGATCAAAACATTCGGCGCGATCGGCCCGGCCATACTGATTCTCTTGTACGCCCTGCGATGCGTGGTATTGATCCCGCCAGCGTCGATGGTCTCCATTGCCGGCGGCGCGATGTACGGTGTTGGCCCCGGGACGGTCTTCACATCGTTGGGTGCGGCCTCCGGCTCGTGCCTGGCGTTCCTGGTGGCCCGCTACCTGGCTTACGATTTCGTCCAACAGCACATCCCTCGGCGGGTGATTGGGGTCAACTTGTGGGTGGAACGGCACGGGTTTCTGGCCGTCTTGTGGCTCCGCCTCATGCTGATCATCCCATTCGACGTGCAGAACTTCACCTGCGGTGTGACGAGGGTTTCGTTCCGCGATTACTGGCTCGCCTCGCTGGTGGGGGTGGTTCCCGGGTGCTTTCTGTATGCACTGCTCGGCAGGAAGCTGATCAGCGGCAGTTGGCTGCAGCTCGCTCTCGTCTTGAGCGGCATCGCTTTGCTTGCTTTGCTGCCCCTCGTGCTTAGAATGATGGTCCAAGGACGCGCTGCTTCACGATCCAGTCGAGTGGATGAAAGATCCAGCAACGGTACTGAGCGAGATTGAGTCCACCGGGGTGGTGGCGATCATTCGCGCCCAGGCGAGCGACGACCTTCTCGACGTGGTCGCTGCCCTGCGGGAAGGCGGAGTGAGCTGCGTCGAGCTGACCATGACCACACCCAACGCTCTCGAGGTCATTCGCGCGGCTGGGCAACGATTCGCCGACGGGGCCGTCATCGGCATCGGCAGCGTCCTCGACGCCGAGACCGCACGCGCTGCCATCTTGGCCGGGGCGCAGTTCGTGGTGACCCCCATCCTCGACGGGGCAACCATCCAACTGTGTAAGCGCTACAGCAAAATTGTCATCCCGGGCGCTTTCAGTCCGACCGAGATCGTCTCGGCCTGGCAGGCCGGCGCCGACCTGGTCAAAGTCTTTCCCGCCACTAAACTCGGCCCGGAGTTCTTCAAGGACGTGAAGGGGCCGATGCCTCATATCAAGCTGACACCTACCGGCGGGGTCAACTTGAACAATGCGGCAGATTTCATTCGTGCCGGCGCCGCCGCCATTGGCGTCGGCAGCGCACTGGTCAGCAGAGAGTTGCTGGCTTCGCACGACTGGCCCGCGATCACTCGAACCGCCGCGGCCTTCCTCGACGCCGGCCAACGGGCTCGCCAGACGTCATGACCACCGGTCGGAGGACGACATCGAGCACGCGAGAGGGGACCCCACACCCCCCGAGGAGCGCATCGTCCGGCGCACCGCCGGATGAGCCCACAGCATCTCCGCCAACGGCTTTGCCGTCTTTGCGAGCAGCCCTGCGATTTCTCCTTCCGATTGGGGGCGAGCCGAGTGAGTCCCCCGCGGTCTGGCGTCGCGCGATCTGGTGGTTCATGCCCGTAGGGCTGGGGATCGGGATCGGGTGGGCTGCCGCCTACCGCTTCTTCTGGCACCTATTCGGCGAGGTGGTCGCGGGCGTGCGCTTCATGCCCGCCACGGCAGTTTGGCTGCTCGACACCGTCTTGTTCGGCTTGGTCCTCACGATGGCGGCCGGTCAGATCGGCCACCTTCTGAGCACGCGTGGGCGAGACGATCTACAACGGTCCGACGCAGGCGGCGTGCCCGGCATGGCGACGATGGCCATGATAGTCGTGCTCATGCTGAAGTGGGCCATGCTGGTCAGTCTGCCCGTCGGCATGCAATGGTGGCCCAGCGATTGGCGACGAGTCTTCAACTTCGTGTACCCCAGGCCGATTTACCGGGCGCTCATCCTGGCACCACTCTGGGGCAGATGGGGCATCCTGCTGGCCGCTGGCATCGGCCGAACCGCGCGCGGATGCGATCCGGTCACAGCCAGCCTCTGTCGCGCAGTGCGTCCCACATTCATCCTCGCAAGTGTCCTGGTTCCGATCCTTCTGAGCGGGGTCTATTGCAGTCACAAAAACAACCGCCTGATCGGAGTGATTATGGGCCTCGTGGTCCTCGCGGTGACCTTCATCGGCACAGTGATCATGACCCGCCGGACCAGCGGACAGACTCGATCCAGCTTGCTGGCCACGGGACTGCTCAGCGAGCTAACCTTCCTGGCCTGCTACCTTGGCTTCGGTCGATACATCGGCGGATGGTAGGTCCCCGCTGCGGGCTACCACCTATTCGTCAGCTTTGATTCGTCGCGGCTGAGAGCTGAACGGTCGCCCTGCAGGTGCTGATTGAATCGCACGAACGTGAAGGGCGTGCCGCACTCAGGGCACCGAGGCGTCTGGAGGCCCCTCAGCATGTACCCACACTCGGGGCACGTCGCGTCGTCCTGGAAGACCAGCTTCTCGTCTCGCCGCGCCGCGTCGCGCTCTCGTCGGGACTTGGTGCGAACATGGGCGACAAAGAACGCGATCGCCGCCAGCGGCAACGCGACGTAACACGGAACGTTGATGTGGCTTTGGGTGAGCAGCGCGAAGAGCAACAACACCCCTGCCCCGACGAGGCAGTACAGGAATCCCCTGCCGAGTGTTTCCATTGTGCTAAAGGTCCAGTCAGGACGTCCTGACCAACAGAGAGCCGCCCACAATCATGCACGCTCAAGGGCCGAGAGCCGCGGTGATCTGTTTCTGAAGCTGTTCGCCCCGCTCTTTCTCCAGCCGGCCGGCCGGCCAGCGGTACCCCAACGCGTCGCCGCCGGTCCGAGGGATGATGTGGAAGTGAACATGGCCGACGGCCTGGCCGGAGACCTGGCCGTTGTTCTGCAGCACATTGTAGCCTTCGGCCCGCGTGACCTGCATGACGGCGCGAGCCAGTTTCGGCAGGTGCATGGTCACGTCCGCGACGACATCGACAGGCACTTCTTCCAGGCGAGTGTAGTGCTCTTTCGGAATGATCAGCAAGTGCCCCTCGGACAACGGGGCGATGTCCAGAAAGGCCAAGGCCCGGTCATCTTCGTAAACCTTCATGCACGGGAGTTCGCCGCCGGCGATCTTGCAGAACAGGCAGTCGGGATCACGTCTCATCACTTCGCCCTCAGCAAAGCCAAACCGCCCCACAGACTCCGTCTTCCATCCGGCCGAAGCGCCAGCGGCTGCGCTCGCGCTCTGACCACCACGGCGAATTGCACGGCG
>CAYGAN010000011.1:6510-13025 GCA_964347585.1 uncultured Planctomycetales bacterium
CTTGCGGTTGCCGCCACGGAGCTCGGCGACCCGCTACTGCCCGTCGGCGCGACCAGGCCCGAAGTTGAGAGTCTGCACCCACTGTCGATAGTCTTTACCAACCTGAGCGATAGAACGTTTCCCGAAGGCCTCTTCTATAGACCGAAGGCCAGTAGGCTCCTCGTCGAATTGGTCACGAAAGGTCCTATAAAACCGCCGCAAGACGCCCTTGGCCTGCATGTACATGCACAGATACCGTGCCTGTGCATAATTGAGCCCCTCCAGCGGGCCGTGAAAGTCGTCAGCCGTGATCAGCTCACGAAGAGAACGAAGCTTTCCGGCAGCGATAGCCTGTTGCAGCGCGGGCAGCCGCCAATTCACCAGCCCGACGATGTCATCCGGCTCGAAGCGGCACTGCTCGTAGAGGCTGGCCAAACCCTCGTTGAACCAATCGGGAATCCGCTCGAAGTCAAAGTCAACCAGCGCGTGGGTCAGCTCGTGGACAAGTGTGCCCCCGCCCGTCGAAATGTTCATCACCAGCGTCCGGCGCTCCGCCTTATAGTAGCCGAAGTGCGGCACGTGGGTGTCGCCGAATAACGCTTTCGCGGAACGACGGTAACTGGCATCGCTGCCGAACAGGTAGATCACAATCGGCTCGGTGGGCTTCTTATCGAAGTACCTCTTCCATAACCTCTCGGCGGCAGCGCGGATCGTCCGACTGGCCCAGAGGGTGAGCTGCTCGCTCGAGAGGTCCCCAGCCACGACGAACGGCGGATCGACGATCACGGCAAAGTTGGTACGACGACAGTCGCGGATGGCACGGGCCTTGGCGTGGCATTGCCGGGCTAGGTCCGGCTTCTTCGGCTCGGCCGGTACTGATGCGGTCGGTCCGGAGGTGGCTGCAGCCAGGGCCAAACCTGCCGGCACACAGAGCACGCCGACCCATCTGCCTGTTTTGAAGATGGAGGGCACGCCAGTTCGACCCCGCAAAAAGAGACTTGGCTTGTCAGGCTGGTCAACCTGGCAGAACTGAACCAACTCGAACAGTCCTGCAGCAACTGGCAGGCACCCGCCGGTCACGTCGAGTGGGGATCTACTCGGCTAGCGCCTCGAGCACCGAGGGCGACATAGCTTCCCGCAACTTCTCCAAAGCGCGCTTCTCGATCTGGCGAATGCGCTCCTTGGTTACCCCGAAGAGCTTGCCGATCTGTTCGAGCGTCATCGGACGCCCGTTCGGTCCGAGGCCATAGTGGTGGAAAACGACGCTCCGCTCCCGCTGAGACAAGGCCTGCAGACCGACCGCGAGCGACTCGCGAGCCCCTTCCACACGGGCCTCGTACGTCTCGGAGGAGGCAGGATCCGCGGTAGCCTGCAGAAGCTCGTCGTTGCCTGTAACGAACCGCGCCGCGTGGTACTGATGTTCCGGAATCGTCCGCGCGTAGTTTTTCATAATCGCCCAGGAGGCGTATGTGCTGAACTTGTTGCCGCGCGAATAATCGAACTTTTCGACCGCACGCATCAGCGACAGATTCCCGTCGCTGATGATCTCGAACAGGTTCCCCGCCCTACCCACGTGCCTCTTGGCAATGCTCACCACAAGCCGGAGATTCGCCCGCGTGATACGGTTCTTAACCGCGTCCGCCTCATCGAGCAGCCGCTCCACCTGAGCGATCAGCCTCGCCGATGCTCGCAAGGGGTCGATCTTTTCCCGCAGCCTAGCCGCCTTGAACTTCAGGTAATTGTACCGTCGGAACAGACCCTGCTCCTGCTCTCGGGTCAACAAGGGCACGCCGTACAGCTGCTGGAGATATGCCGGCAGCTCAGAGATCGAGCTGGCCTTGACGCGGCGACCCGCCACGGGGCCGGACGGGATCTCCGAGTTCAGTATCCGCTTGTCGGCATCCGGGGCGTCGAATTCGGGATTATAGATGCATTCGATCTGCCGGTCCAGTAGCTCCCGGGCTCGCATTTCCGCGATGATCCGGTAAACGGCCGACCGTGTTCGCTCAAAGCACGTCGCCAGCCCAGCAACCTTTTCCCCTTTGCGAAAGGCGGCATAGATCTCCCGGTAGGCGGGATGCACTACCGGCTGGCCCGACGCAGCGAACAGCGCATGCTCAGGATGCTCCTCATCGTGCCGCCGCAGCGTATACCGGACGGTCTCAACGGCCCGGCCGGTCTCGTCCGCCAGCCGCTGAGCGACCTCATGCAGCTTGACTCGCCGCCGCGCCAGCAGCTCGACAGCTCGGCTGATCAGGGCCGCCCGTTCCGCATCGTCAAGCTGTCGGAACGCGGAGCCGCGTCGAACCATCTCGGCATGTCGCCGAACAAATCGCCGGATCGACCGTTCGGCGAATGCCAGACGGACCTTTCCGTCCCCGAACATCAACCGCAGCCCGACAAGCCCCCGGCGACGCCAGCGGCTAATCGTCTTTGTAGAGACATTGAACCGTTTGGCCGCCTCCTCGATCGTGTATCTGGGCTCATGATTGCACGCGGTCACAGGCATCGCGGCGGACCGGCTCAGGTCGTCGATCAGGCGAACGACGTCAGCCAGAAGCACGTCCCCAGGCAGGGCCCTATCCCTTCCGTCGTCTTTTGGTCGATAGCCTGTGATGTGGTAGCAAACGAATTCGTAGGGGTAACGACGCCGGGGGTTGATCAGATCGACCAAACGCTCAGCGCCGTTCAGCTGCCGCAACCTCTGACGAGGAGGCGACAGCTTCAACTGGTGTGCCAGTTGGGCCAGCTCATGCAGCCCGTAACCCGTCATGACTTGCATGCTCCAGAGAGTTACGCCCCCTCTCTGGTAATTAGAGTACCTCCCCTCCACGTAGTGGCCCGCAAGTCAAGGGCCCGCCAAGGACCGATCGGGCAAAGGGACCTGCTACTTATCTGTCTGCCCCATAGCCACTTGGCCACTAGATTATCGCCGCGAACGACGGGCATGTCAAGCCAAATTTTTCGCGCGCTGCTCGCACCAGGTGTCCACCCAGAAGCGCCCCCTCATCGTCAGCGATGGGCAGGTCCCCGCCGAGCCCGCTGGGCGAAGTGCGGCACCCCAAGATCGGCCTAGCACATGAGTTGCGCCAGCTTCGATCTGGGCTGCTGCGTCGAGCCAGCCTTGTTCCTGCCCCGTCTCGACGATAACCTGTCCTCTCGGCATGGCCAGGGATCGGCACAGCTACCTCAGCGCCGGGGTCGATCTGGCAGCCGCCGAGGCCCTGCCCGATCGAATCCGTGGCGCCATACAAAGGACGTTTGGTCCCCGCGTCCTCGGCACGCTCGGCGGGTTCGCAGGGCTGCTCCGTCTGGACTATGACGAGCAGCTCTTCCACCGCAACTATCGAAACCCGGCCTTGGTAGCCGCGACCGATGGCGTCGGGACTAAGCTTCTAGTGGCCATCAAGGCCGGCAACCTTCGCGGCATTGGAATTGACCTGGTGGCCATGAGTCTCAACGACATCGCCACCCTTGGCGCCGAGCCGCTGCTTTTCCTCGACTACTTGGCCGTTGACCGGCTCGACGTTGCGCGTGTCGGAGAGATCATCGGGGGCATCGCGGACGCCTGCTACCAGGCCGAATGCGCTCTCCTGGGTGGGGAAACCGCCGAGATGCCTGATCTGTACCGGCGGGGGCACTTCGAGGTGGCCGGCTTTGCCGTGGGCGTGGTGGAACGCGAGCGCATCGTCGATGGTTCAGGCATCGAGCCCGGCGACCTGCTGATAGGACTGGCCTCGTCCGGGCTGCATTCCAACGGCTACTCCCTCGTGCGCAGACTCGTATTCGAGGTGGCTCGCCTGAAGCTCACCCAACACATCGAACAGCTTGGTTGCACGCTCGGCGAAGAGCTGCTTCGCCCGACGCGCATCTACTCGCCGGCCATCGTCTCTCTGCTCTCGCGTTACAAGGTCAAGCGCGTTGTGAAAGGAATGGCCCACATTAGCGGGGGGGGCTTGCCCGGCAATCTCCAACGGATCCTTCCCGAAGGCTGCGCGATCACCATCCGAAGCGACTCCTGGGACCTGCCAGCCGTTTTTCCCTTCATCCAGTCCCTCGGCGTCGGTCGCGAAGAGATGTTTCGGGTCTTCAATATGGGCATCGGCTTCGTGCTGGTCGTCCGGCCCTGGTTCGTCCATTCGCTCATGGGGCACCTCTCTCGCCTGCGCGAGAAGCCTTACCTCATCGGTCAGGTCAAACGAGGGCCACACAGCGTAGAGATCCGCTGAGGAGCCCGCGGCACGGGGTGGCAGGTTCGAATCACCGACGGTAGCATGTGCGCAGATCATTTCGCAAGACGCGTATGTGGGAGAGGCACAAATGGCCAGACCGAAGATCGCTTACGTCGGAACCGGGATCATGGGGGCCCCGATGGCCAGGAACCTGTTGCGGGCCGGCTACCAGCTTATCGTGCATAACCGCACAGCCGCCAAAGCCGAGGCACTAAGGGCTGACGGAGCGAAGGTGGCTGATTCGCCCGCAGCTGCTGCAGCCGACGCGAGCGTCATTATCACTTGCGTCAACGACTCTCCGGATGTTGAGCAGGCCTATCTGGGGGCTGCGGGCATCTGCGAGACGATTCGCCAGGGGGGACTGGCCATAGACATGTCCACCGTCTCCCCCGTGGTCGCACAGAGGGTTGCCTCTGTCCTCGAACAGCGAGGGGCCCAGTTCCTCGACGCGCCAGTCTCTGGTGGGGAAGCCGGCGCGATCGCAGGGGCCCTTTCGATTATGGTGGGGGGGCCCGCTGACGCGCTCGAACGCGCCCGGCCCATCCTAAGCGTCCTCGGCGAGGCAATCGTCCATTGCGGGCCTCACGGCGCCGGGCAGACAACCAAACTGTGCAATCAGATAATCTGCGGATTGAACCTGCTCGCGATCGCCGAGGCGATCACGTTCGCCCGAAAAGCGGGAATCGACCTGGACAAGATGCTCGAGGCGGTATCGGCTGGCGCCGCTGGATCGTGGATGGTTGAGAATCTCGGACCGAGAATGCGGGATGGCGACCTTACCCCTGGATTCATGATCGACCTGCAGCAGAAGGATCTGCAGCTTGCGCTGGCGGCCGCTCGCGAGCACCTCACGCCTCTGCCAGGTACCGCTTTGGTACACCAGCTATTCGCCTCCAATCAGGCAGCCGGCGAGGGCCACCAAGGTACCCAGGCCCTCGTCAACACCCTGGCACGCTTGTCGGGGCAATCGGCGCCGACAGAATCAGCGCTATCGGCTCCTTGATGTCGTGGCGACGCTCTATTCCGGGCGGGTCGGCACGACGGAGGCCCGACTGCTCGGCCGCTCGAAGTGCTCTCGCCACCACTGTTCAAACATCCCCCGCGACCGATTCAGCATCTCGGGGCGAAGATACTCAGTCGGCAGAGACCCCAGAGTCGTTTCGAACTTGACGTAACGCTCTCTGCGCAGGCCCTCGATTGTCGCCTTCGTACCCGCCGGCGTGCGAATCACCATGTTGGTGAAACTTGTCGCGGGATCAGTGGCAGGGATGGACTGGCTGTTGAACAAGACCAGAACGTCGCCGACCTCGATGCCGGCCCGCTCCGCCGCGGTGCCCGGAAGCACCCGCGCCACCAATACCCCTACTCGGCCGGTAGAGATGCGAGCATCCCGGACCCTGACTGCCCGAATACCCACGCCGAGGAACCCTTGCTGTCGCAGGAAGACATACTCGGCGATCTCCCTGATCCGGAGCCGGACCTCGTAATCGCCGGCACATCGATACGCCTCGGCCAGCTCGGGGCAGATCTCGGCGCCGAACTGCTTGAGCCGTTGCGCCGCCCGTTCGCGCACTTCCCACCGCCGATCACCAAGTTGAGCGATCAGCTCAGCCCTCTCCTCCGCCGCAGGCCTGCTCACGCTGGCCGTCGATGGGCAGACTTGACTTGTGGCGCTAGTGGGCGGGCGTGCCGGCTGGCCGATCACCGGCACCACGGCCACATGGGCAAGCACGACCGCGCAACGCCGGTGCGAACGCCAGGCGAGCAAGGGGTGACTATGGGGATCGCGCGGCCGGCTGGGATGGAAGTTGCGCATTCGTTCACACCGATCTGGGAGCGTCTCTTGCCGCGGCCGCCTCACGCGCATTTGCTCGCAGAGCTTCAAGGGAAGACACCGAAGCCGCCCCTATCCCTGAAGCACTTTGACAAGCTCGTCAGTGTGCAAGGCAAGCCAGGAAGCCTTGCGACGGATCATCTGTAGGAACCTGAACCCCCGCACCTTTCCAAAACTGCCGGTGGCAGCGATCGGCAGAATGGCTTCGGCCACCAAGGCCTCGACCATCAAATGTGGAATCGCACTGACCTCGCCCGCGATCAGGCTGCTAACACACTCGTAGCCACGCTGAAATCCCTTCAGCCGCTTCTCATCGAGATGGTCGGGCCACCGGCGCGGATCCTTGCTCCCGGCGACGATGGAGAAATGCAATAACCCGTTCGCCACGTCCATTATGCGCTGTCCGAGTCTGGCCGAATCGTGATCGAGCACAGCCGCCACAGAGCCCTGGCTGAACAGCATATTCCCGG
>CAYGAN010000011.1:13035-44974 GCA_964347585.1 uncultured Planctomycetales bacterium
CAATCCGCGTGGATGATCTGCTCAGGCCAATCGCACAGGCCACACGCCTCCGCCGCCTCAGCGGCGGCCTCGTAGGCCTCATGAACGGACTGAACCGTCGAGAGTACTTGCGCCTCACGGCCTTGCACGCTGTCGTGGCTGCCGATCGAGACCGGGGCGCCATCCAGGGCCGCGCGGACACCATCGGCATTGTGAAATCCGAGCCGAGCGGGAGCCCAATCTGCTTGGAACGGCTCGACCAGTTTGTGGTACAGCCCGAGGGCCCGCCCGGCGCCGACAGTAGCCTCCAACGAGCCATCATAGGAATGCCCCGTTACGTATTCGAAGAGCTCGTAGATGCCCTCGTTCGACCGGACGATCGTTCCGTCCCCGTCACGGGTCGGTTGCAGCCGCGGCAGCGGGAAGTCGCGCTCGGCCAGGTGGGTCTGCAACGCATGTGCGAAGGCGACCCTGATCAGATCATCCTTTCCTTTGGCTCGACGTTTGAGCAGATAGCGCCCTCGCTCACTCTCAATGACGACTTTCGGACTCTTTCCGGAGCCGCGACGGAACTCCCGTATGCCAGCGATGACCCCCAGGTCATAGTGGTTCAGAACGATTGCCAGTTCACGTGCGCCCAGCCGTTCTCGAGTACGCTCAGTTACCATCGTTTACCTGCAAACCGTTCCGGCCACCTCAACAAAGCTCGTTAGACGCCCGAGGGCGATCTTAGTGAGCGGCTCAGAGATGTCAAACCCGCCTGGTCAGCGGCACCAGCAGCCTCGCCCGGCCCGTACGGAGTTGGCCGCCGAAGAACGCTCGCAACAGGATCAGACAAGACACTCTTGCTGACGCCGCAATCGCCAGGACGGTATCATCGGGGATGGCTGACTGGTCGCCGTGTCCGCGACGAGCCTTCTCGGGAGCTTGGGGCCCGCGGAGGCGAAGCGTGGCTTCGTCTCCGGAACGCGCGATCAGGGCGGGCCCGCTGACGTGTCCGATCCGTCGGCGGATCGAGTGGCAGCCCCGGAGAGCTCGGCCACCATCTGCTTGGCCTGCCGATTGTTCCGATCGATCGTCAACACCTTGCGGCAGGTTTCGATCGCCTCGCCGCTCCGTCCGATGAGTCTGTACAGTGTTGCCAGCTCGACCAGCAGGCCCACATGGCTCGGCACCTGCTGGGCCGAGCGCTCAGCCAGTGTCACGGCGTCGAGCAGCTCTCTCTGGCGAAGCACATCCATACGCTTCAGGGTCGCGATGAGCAGCTCATGGTGAAGATCCCCCTCCGCGGGATTTAGCTGAAGGCCGGCCCGCAGGATCTCCCTCAAGGTGAGCAGATGCCTCGCCAACTCGTCCAGAGCGCCGCGCCTGCCGGCCGAGTCATCCGCCGCGATGCCTCTTAGCCTCGTCTCCCCCAGGGCGATCGCGGTTCGCGACGCCACCGCGGCCTCTGCAAACTTGCCGTTTCGCGCCAGCATCAAGGCCCGCATGCCGTGCGCCTCAGGATTGTCCGGGGCGAGCAAGGCAGCGGCACTGGCCATTTCCTCAGCCTCGGTCTTCTTGCCCAGACCCTCGTAACATCTGGCAAGCCCTAACAACACCTCCGCTTTGCTTTGGTCCGAGAGTTCGTTCGCCTTCTCGAGCCTCGACTTGGCCAGGTACCAGAGGTTCGATCGGACATACACCATCCCCAAGCCGTAGTGCGCCTGCCAGTCGTCGCGCCCGTCCTCGGTTTCGAGATACTTCTTGAAGAACTCCATCGCGTCGCGATCGCGGTTGAGGGCGGCATGACTCCTCGCCAGCCCCAGCAAGGCCCCCGGCAGGCCAGGCTCGAGCTGATAAACAGCCCTGAACCAGTCGATGGCCAGCTCGTAGTCGCCGGCGATGAATGCGGCGTTGGCGGAACTGAGCATCTGACCAGCCAGTTGCTTCGCCTTCGGCAGGTCGTTCGCGGCGATGGCTGCGTTAAACCTGGCTACCGCCTCGCCGGGGGTCGTCGCCAGCACGGTCGGCCCGGTGGCGGGCCGAGTTGCCGGCGTCGCTCCTGCCGGTCCCGTCCCGGACTGAGCCAGACCTGCCGCAGCAAGGGCCAAGACCCAGAAGAACACGGACAGAAATGCCATCAGTCGGCTCGACGCGGCCGCACGGGCGCAACGCATTCCGGTCACCTCCTCAGTCGATACTACGACCAGGTGCCCCCGCTCGTTCCTCAGCTCACGCAAGAATGGAAACGCGCCGATCCCCGCCAGTCAACGAAACACCTGAGCAATCGAACAAAACGGCTTCGAGTACCGCAATTGCGGTCCAGGCGGCGGGCCGGGGACGCCAACAGCACTGCGTCGTGCCTTATCCCTCCACGCTTATGCTCTGGCCCTCTTGCCAGCCCCCCTCGGCGGCCGCGGCGCCCGCTTCCGAGGACTCGCTGAGTTTGTCGATCAGCATCACCCACGTTTCCCGGATATGCCGCAGGATCTTCAAAGCGTCGTCCAGAGCGGACACGTCCTTGCGAACGTCCGCCTCCACCAGCTTACGATAGATGAACGTGTACAGACGCGACATCCTGTCGCATAGTTCGGGGTTGAGTTCGGGCCGCAAGCCTTTGTCCATCTCCAAGACGATCTTCTGCACCCGGCTCAGCAACTCGTAGCTTTTCTCGATCTGCTTCGCCAGCAGGGCGTCGCGCGCCTGCGAGCCGAAGCGGATCGCACCGTCGTAGAGCATCAACTGCAGCTGCGGGGGCGAGGCCGTCATCACCGCGCTGCGCAGGTATTCATCTCCAGCTTGTGTAGCCATGTCGCGGACCCTTATCGGCTATTCGCCGGGCAGACTCGATTCAAAAGCCACTTCGTTGATAAAGACTAAGTGGCTGAATAATCGTCAGGTTGCTCAGGGCTGACTGCTGCGCCTGCAGCGCGGACAGCGCCCGCTCCATAGCCTGGAACTCCCGCCTCAGACGCTCCTCCTTCTTCAGTAGAAGATCGCCCAGGGCTTCGATGCGCTTGTTGAACAGCTCCTCGCGGTCCTCAAGTGAGTCATCGCGGCGCGCCAGCAGGCCCGTGAAGCTGTCCGTCAGACTCTCCAGTGCTGCGTCCAATCTTTCCCCAAAGCCCGTTTCGGAAAGGGTGAAGAACTTCTCGACCGCTTCCGGGCTCTCAGCGTAAACCTCACGGAACTCGTCCTCGTCGAAGTCGAGCGTTCCGTCCCGGCGCACACTGATACCGATGCTCCCCAGCCGCTGGACCGCCGAATCCGCCCCCACCACCGGGTTGAGGATCTGCTGCCTGAGCCGGCTTTCGATCCGCATCACCGTCCCGTCACCCAACAGGGCCCCTCGCTCGCCCGTTTCGGCGTCGTAAGCGGTCAGCTCGTCTATGCGCCCAGCCACGCTGTTGAACTTGTCCACAAAATTACTGATCGCCCCGACAATGGCATCAACGTCCTGTGAGACCGAGATCGTCACCGGATCGTCGTCTGTTCCCACCAGGTCGATCGTCACCTTGTTGATTACGTTCGTCAGCGTGTTCGTCGAGCTGGTAATCAGGATCGGGCTCTCCGCGCCCGCGCCGCCTAGAGACATCACCGCGTCTCGCGCCTCGATCAACGTCGTCAACGAGACGCCCACGTCACCCGGGTCGAAAACCATCTCTCCTCGCGTCCCGCTCAGCCCGCTCGTGACCGTCAGCCGATACGGGCTCGAGCTCGTACCGTCATTGATGACCACCGCGTTGGCCAGGTTCGTCGCCGCGTCGATCTTGGCCGCGAGGTCGTTCAGCGTATCGTCCGCATCCACGTCGATCTGAATCGCCAGCGATCCGTCGATCGTGGTTTCTCCCTCGGCTGCCTCCCCGAGAATATGCAGATCAGCCGCGGTAGTTGAGCCGTCCTCTTCGATCTTCAGCCGACCCGCCCCGCTCGCATTGTCCACGATCAACAACCCGTCCCCAGTATCATTAATCATGGCCTGGACGTCGATCCCGGACGCGTTGATCTGATCGATCACGTCACCGAGCGACACGTCGTTCGCTTGACTCAGGTCGATAACGGCCGACGCCCCCGCGCTGTTCGTGATGGTGAAGCGGCCGGCCGAGACGCCTTGGCCATAGTTGTAATCAGCCAGCAGCATTGGCCTCGACACGTACTGCAGTTGTGCATCGCCCCCATCGACGCTGTCGGCGTCAAAGCTGCCTGCGATGTTCAGGTCCGCCGCCGCGGTCCCGGTGAGGTCCTGGATGACAAGCGATCCGGAGCCTCCGGACGTGTCGTTGATTAGAATCCCGTTACCCACCGCATTGATCGACGCACTGATCTTCGAGGTACCTGTGGTGGCGTTAATCGTATCGAGAACGTCCTGGACGGTTTGAGTACCGCTCAGATCAATATCAGTAATCGTTGCGTCACGCGCTTGGAAACGGACCGTTCCGACATCAATTCCCGCCCCCCCACTCAAAGACCGAAGCAGGGACGTACGGAGTCCCGCGATCAGGTCTCGCGATGCGATCGTACCGGTCCCCGAGGAGGTCAGGATGCCCAGGTCATCCGCCGCCGTCGATCCGTTCAAGGCCGTCACCACCGTATTGCCACCGCCCGCCGAGCTGTCCGTCAGCACGATGCCATTGCCGTCCGCCGCCAGCGTAGCCACCAGCGTTGCAGGATTGCCCTCAGCGTAGTTGATGGCCCGGAGCACATCGCCGATCGTCTCGACGCGGTGGATGTCGTTGCCCGTGATCGTTACGGAATCCACATCCGCAAGGATTCCGAGGTCCCGCGCGGCAAATCCGCTGACGTCCTCGATCTTCAAATTGCTCGCCTCGCTGCCGGTGTTGTCCGTCACGAGAACGTGCGATCCTAAGACGCTGGCCGTGACGTCCACCCCTGCCGCGTTGTTTATTTCGTCCAACACGTCCTGCACGGTCGTTGCAGAGGACAGATCGACATCGGCCGACGCTCCGCTGCGGTCGGTCACACGGATGGTCCCAAGCCTAACACCGTTGCCGCTGTTGAGGACGTCCAACTGCGTTGCGTGCCGCAACAACCCGGACAGATCCACCTTGAAGCTCGTCACGCCGTCACGCAGGTCGATCTGGAAATCTCCCTGCGTCTCGGTGCTGAGGATCTGCTGCCTGTCCACGCCGTTGCCGTCGTTAAGGAATCGCAGTTGCGTAGTATCAACCAGATTGATGATGTCTGAACCCGTGAGCTGATCGGCCGCGACGCTGCCCGCGATGCCCAGGTCAGCTGCTGCGTGTCCGTTTCCGAGATCCTCGACGATCAAGTTGCTCGTCGTCTGGCCGGTCAGGTCGGTCAGCACGATCGTGTCGCCCGATACAGCGGCCCGAACCTGGACGGCTGCGGCCGAATTGATCGCGTTCAACACGTCCTTCAGCGAGACCGCCGTGGACAAATCGACGTCTGCGGACGCGCCGCTACGATCTGTAATCCGGATCTGACCCACGCGAACGCCCTGTTGCCCGTTCAGGAAATCCAGCCGCGTGCGCCGTGCCAACCTGCCGTTACCGATCTCTAATGTGATCGTCCCGCTCCCGACGGGTGAAGTATCGGCGTCCGCCAAGCCGGCCGAGACCAGTTGGTGGCTCGTGACCAACGAATGGACGCTGAACACGTACGTGCCCGAGGTGGCACCCTCGCTCGCGGAAGCGATCAACACGTTCTCGTTGCTACTGGTCGCTCTCGCGGCTTGAAAGAAGCTGGGCTCATCGAAACGAGTGATCGAAGCCTTCAGGGCCAACAAGCGGGCCGACAGGTCCATGTACGCGGTCCGCTGCGCTTGGAGCTCCGTCAAACGCTCCTGAAGCAACATCAGAGGCCGGGCCTCGATCACCATCAACTGCGAGATGATGTCGTCGATCGGGAACCCCGAGATCAATCCCACGCCTGTAGAGATCGTTCCCATAGCCGCACCTACTTCCCCAATGCCGGCCGCGCCCTCTCTGCGCATACCGACCCCTTATGTTCTCTATCGGCTTGTTCGCACCTACACCTTGACGACGCCGACGAGTCAAGTACCGGGCAGAAAAAAGAGGCATCATGCCGGTGTGGCTTGCGTGATGAAGCCCGGACTACGGCAAGGTCAACTTAGCTCGGGGTGACCACACGGGCCTAGCAAAGCGACCAGAAGCTATGTGGCCAAGGCGGACGCAGCCTTTAGTGATGACCGCACGGCACGCCGATCCTCCAAGCCTGCAGGTTCAGAGAGTGCTTCCGTGCAAGGCGTTCGCGTTCACTTATCGGACGGAACTTAGCCGCCCTCGACCCGCTCGCGGCAAACGATAAGCCGGAGCGGGTCGGGTGCCGCGTCCAACAGCGGAACCCGACCCCCCCGGCCTTTTGGGTTCCCAAGCCGCGACAGGTTGGCCCGCGGTTTGCGGGCACCCCCAGACGGCGGTGGGCGTTGCCCCCTTCGAACGAAGCACTGAGCCGGTCACTGACCGAGCAGCGCCAAGACGTGCTGCGGCGACATGTTCGCCATCTGCAACGCGGACGTTGATGCCGTCACCAAGATCTGCACCCGCGTCAGGTTCGCCGTCTCCTGCGCGAAGTCCGTGTCGCGGATCGCGCTCTCCGCGGCGGTGGTGTTCTCCTGCGTCACCGCCAGCGACCTGATGATCGATGCCAGCGTCTTCGACTGGAACGCACCGAGCCGCCCACGCAGGGACGAGACCTCCTTGTTCGCCGCCCGGATGACCCGCTGGGCCGTCGCAAAGTTCCGCGAGCTGAGCTCGTTCGCCTGACCGCTGCCGAGCGAGGACAGATACCCTACGACGGCATTGCCCAAGCTGCCGGTCGAGACAGACCCGATGCCCAGACTCGCCATGCCGGTCAGTCCGATTTCGGGAGCCAGACTGAACAACGCGCCGCCACCGGTGATGGTAAAGGTCGTTGACGAGTTGGCCTGGGCGAAGTCCTCGTCCAGAATGAACTCGGCGCTCAAAGTCGTGCTTCGGACCGAGACTCCGAGGCCGTCTGCGTTGGCGACCATGCCGTTGATAATGGCGCCGACGTCGGTGCCACTGTCCTTGTTCGTGGTGCTTCCGTCTTTGTCTTTCACCGTGAACGACCCGCTGATAGCCGTGATCGTAACGAATGCATCATCCCCGTAATCGAGGCTGTTGAGCCGAAGGACCGCGCCGCTAACAGTTGCGGAAACGCCCGTCAACTCCTTCGATCCATTCACCCCCATCGTGATGTCTGACAGCGACGCGCCGCTGGCGAAGCTGAAGACCTCCAGGCCGTAGTTGCCCAGCACCTGGATCGTGATCGAGCCGTCGATGCCCGAACCCGCAGCCAGGGTATATCGCAGCTCAGCCGTCTCCGCCGATGTCGTGACCTCCACGCTCACCGCACGGGTCGTACCCGGCGCCAGCCTGGCACTGTCGATCTGTACTGAGGCGATGGCCGCCGACGCCACCCCGGAAAGTGTATAGGCCAATTGGCCGTTCAGCAGCTTCCTGCCCTGGAACTCGGTGGAGGCGGCGATCCGGTTGATCGTGTCGAGGAGCGAATCGATCTCCAGTTGATTGGCCTCTACTTCCCCCTGGCTCTGCCCGGCTTCATTCGCCGCCCGAACGACCAGATCTTCCATCTCGACCAACAGCGCGTTGACCTCTTGCAGGCCTCCTTCTGCGACCGCCACAACGTGTTCGGCGCGTTGAGCATTGCTGAGGGCAGCCCCGATGGCAGCCAGTTCTGATCGCAGCGTTTCCGACGCGATCAAGCCGGCGGGGTCGTCCTTGCCCGTGTTGATGCGATAACCCGTGCTCAACCGGTGGAGCGACAGGTTCATCTCATCCTGGCGCTGAGCCAACACGCGCCTTGCGATCATGGATGGGATGTTGGTGTTGATTCTGCTCATCGTCAACTGCCTCCGTGCTTTGGTGAGGATGGGCTGGCCCGGCGCCCGGAGGTTGACAAGGTCTCGGACGCTGTGCCCGACCCGCCGCGGTAACGATGCATGGTCACCGTTCCCGGGGGTCCGCGAGCTGCGGATTCCACCGCTGTGCTTGCGAAAGTCGGCCGGCTTGAGCGCCGCGCACAACGCGCTCTATCAATTCAGCCGACAACAAAGAAGAAGGAAGAAGTGAGCCGGAAATCCTTTCCGAACTCCCGCCATCCTTGAATCGGTTCGCCGCGAGCCCGCGCCATAATCATCCAGCGTGTGTCCGGCTCGCCTGGAGGAGCAAGTGCGCCTCTCGCGCCTGGCGTCCCGGCGTCTTTCCACCCCCGTCCGTCGGCGTCGGACAAGCCTTGGAATGCCGCCGGCATCGCGCATTTCGACAGCTTAGGAGTAGAGCCTTTAGGTAATTCCTCCCAAAAAGGCTGGCATTGGTTTATCGGACGGGGGCTCGCCACGCCCGAGGCACTCTGCGCAAACAATAAGCCGGGGCGGATCGGGGTCCGTGTCAGTTACCGGAACCCGATCCCCCCGGCTTTTTTCAGGTGACCCCACCGCCACAGGTTGCTCCCGTGGCCAGCGGAGCCCCTGGACGCCCTTGAGCGTTACCGCCTTCGAACGAAGGCGACTAGACGTTCGCTAGCCGAGCAGCGTCAAGACGTTCTGCGGCACGGTGTTGGCTAACTGCAGCGTTGTCGTTGCCGCCGCCACCATGATCTGCGAACGCGTCAGGTTGGCCGCCTCCTCCGCGAAGTCGGTGTCGCGGATCGCGCTCTCTGCGGCCTTGGTATTCTCCGACGCCACCTGCAGCGAATTGATGGTCGATGCCAGCGTCTTTGACTCGAACGCACCAAGCCGCCCGCGCAGGGACGAGACTTCCTTGTTCGCTGCCCGGACGATTCGCTGGGCCGTCGCAAAGTTCTGGGAGCTGAGCTCGTTCGGCTGACCGCTGCCCAGCGAGGACAAGAGCCCAACGACCGCGTTGCCCAGGCTGCCGGTCGAAACCGACCCGATGCCCAGACTCGCCATACCGGCCAGCCCGATTTCCGGAGCCAGACTGAACGTCGCGCCGCCACCGGTGATGGTGAACGTCGTTGACGAGAGGGCCTGGGCGAAGTCTTCATCCAGGATCAGCTCGGTGCTCAGGGCCGTACTGCGGACCGACGCCTCCAGACCGTCCGTGTTGGCCGCCATGCCGTTGATGGTCGCCTCGACGTCAACGCCGTAGTCCTGGGTCGTGGTGTTGCCGTCCTTGTCCTTCACCATGAACGACCCGCCGATAGCCGTGATGGTAACGAGCGCGTCGTCTCCGTAATCAAGGCTGTTGAACCGGACGACCGAACCGCTAACGGTCGCGGAAACGCCCGTCAGCTCGCCGGATCCGTTCACCGCCGTCGCAATACTCGATAGCCCGGTGCCGCTGGCAAAGCTGAAGACCTCCAGGCCGTAGTTGCCCTGCACCTGGATCGTCACCGAGCCGTTGAGCCCTGAACCCGCAGCCAGGGTATATCGCAGCTCAGCCGTCTCCGCTGAATTGGTGACCTCCACGTTCACCGTACGGGTACTGCCCGCTGCCAGCCTGGCGCCGGTGACCTGCACCGAGGCAATGGCGCCGCTAGCCACGCCGGAGAGCGTGTAATCCAATCCGCCGTCCAGCAGCTTCTTGCCCTGGAACTCGGTGGCGGTGGCGATCCGGTTGATGGTATCGAGGATCGCATCGATCTCCAACTGATTGGCCTCTACTTCCTCGTCACTCAGCCCGGCCTCGTTCGCCGTCCGAGAGACCAGATCTTCCAGGTCGATCAGGAGCGCATTGACCTCCTGCAGGCCTCCTTCGGCGATCCCGACGATCTTGTTGGCGCGGTCGGCATTGCTGAGGGCGGCGCCGATGGCGGCCAATTGCGATCGGAGCGTCTCCGATGCGATCAAGCCGGCGGCGTCGTCCTTGCCTCGGTTGATGCGAAGACCCGTGCTCAACCGTTCGAGTGAGACGTTCAACTCAGCCTGGCGCTGGCCTAACACGCGCCTTGCAATGAGTGAAGGAATGTTGGTGTTTATTCTGCTCATCGTGCACTGCCTCCAAGCTTGGGTAAGAAGGGCCGGCCCGCCGTGTCAACCCACCGGCGCTTTCGACCCAGCCGGGCCGCTCCACCCCGTACAGTGCGGCCCCGTCGGCGAGGTTACCAACTAGCCGCCGCCTCGTTTTCGGACTCTCAAGGGCGGTCACGTCGATTCAGTGTCTAGGGGCCCCCGAACTCGAGCGTCTGGCTGGGGTTCCAGGGCCTGCCTGAAGGACAGTCCCGCCTTGCCCCTATCGTCCGGCCCCCTTTAGAGCAGCAAGCAGCCGTCGCACATCGCCTGCCGGCTGAGGCTAAACACGACGCCCCCGCTGTCCGCCGGACAGCCGGATTCAACCAAGGCAGCCATCGTCAGGTTGGATCAAGCCCTTTAGCTTTTTCCTGATCCGATCGCTACCGGTTGCATGGCGCGAGTTCCGCGCGGACGATCGCTCTGTTCCATAATGAAAAAGCGGCCGCTAATCCCCGAACAAGCGTCGCTTTTACCGGACAAGAAGTGCATCGGCTCCGGAGCCGCGGCCCGAAAGTTTGTGTCATTACGGACCGATTCCATCGGAACCGGCGGCTGATGAGGCGGCGGCGCGCGCATAAACAGGGCGCCGCCTGCAGCGGCGCCCTGGGTTATCCGACGTCCAACCCGCTCGATCAGCCAGCCAGCAGCGCCAAGACAGTCTGTGGCGTTGTGTTGGCCATCGCCAAGACGCTCACGCCGGCGTTAACGAGAATCTGGGCGCGCGTCAGATTGGAAGTCTCTTCGGCAAAGTCGGTGTCACGGATGCTCGATTCGGACGCCGTCAGGTTCTCGAGCGTGATGCTCAAGCTGCCTATGTTGGTCAGCAGGGCGTTCTTTTCGAACCCGCCCAATCGACCGCGAAGCACCGCCACCTGCCGTATCGACTCCTCAACGATGTCGGACGCTTCGCGGTACTTGCCTGCAACCACCGATTTCTCGCCGCCCATGACGATATCGGACAGGTGACCCACTATACCGTTTCCGAGGCGCGACGCCGCCACGGACTGGATACCGACGGCGACCTGTTGATTGCTGTCCACTTGACCGCCAAGCTGGAACAGCGCTCCGCCCCCGGTAATGGCGAACGTGGTCGTACTGGTCCCGAAGCCTTCGTCAAGGGTCAGGGACATGTCCAGCAGCACCGTGTTCAGCGTGAGGTTCAGCCCGTCGCCCAGGGCCTGAGCGCCGTTGATGGTCGCCGCGGCGTCCTGTCCATAGTCGCGTTTGACCTTCTCTCCGTCGGCGTCTTCGACAGTAAACGACCCGCCTGACAACGACTCGATCGAGACGAAGGCTCTGGAGCCGTACCCGGTGCTGAAGAACACGACGCCTGAGGCGGGGCTTCCGGACGATATCAACGCCGCTTCAACGCCGGTCGCATCGCTGATGATGTCGAATGCGCTAACGATCGCGCTGGCCGTCGTGCCTGACAGTAACGACAGGGTCGTCACGCCGCGATTGCCGGCGATCTCGAGGGTCACGCTGCTGACGATCGAGCTAGTCTTGAACCACAACATGGCTTGCTGCGCCGACTGCGTCACGTTGATATCGACGCCAATCCAGTCGCGCGTGCCGAAGTTCGCGCCCTGGATTTGCAGCGAGCTGATGGCACTGGCGACCACGCCGCTCGTAATGTAATCCAGAGATCCGTCCAACAGATGCCGCCCCGCGAAGGTGGTGGTGTTGGCGATGCGCGTGATCGACTCCACCGCGGAGTCGATCTGCAACTGATTCGCCCGGATCTCATCTTCCGACATCGCTCCCTCGTTGGCCGCCTCAATGATCAGATCCTGGACCTCCACCAACAGAGTCGCGATCTCGTGCATAGCGCCCTCTGCCGTGGCGATCACGTTGATCGCTCGCTGGGAGTTGTCGATCGCTTGAGCCACCCTTGCGATTTCGGAGCGCAGGACCTCCGATGCCATCAAACCGGCAGGATCGTCCGCACCGCGGTTGATCCGCAGGCCGCTCGACAACCGCTCGAGAGAGGTTTGCAGTTCGCTTTGGGCTCGCGATAGATGGCGCTGAGCAATGAGGGCCGGCACGTTTGTGTTGATCGTAGCCATTAGCAATCCTCCTTGACTGAGATGCGGCCCGCCACAAGGGCTCGCCGCACCTGGCTATCCTCTGCGATCGGGCTGCTGCGTGCCAAGGAACCAGCCCGATCACGGACTGACCGGTGTCTAGCGCTTCTTGCTCTCCCCCGACGAGCACGGACCGGGGCGATCCTTGCGCGCCCCGGCCACGTCTGTCATATCTTCGGGTTTGACTTTCGCAGCCTCCTTGTTCTCGCGCTGGATCGCGTCATACACCTCTTTGCGGTGCACAGGGATCTCCGACGGGGCATTGATACCCAGCCGAACCTTGTCGCCACGAATATCAACGACCGTGATCTCGATATCATCCCCGATCATGATCGTCTCGTCGCGTTGTCGTGATAGCACTAACATCCTCGGCTCCTTCCTCGGCTGCGCCGTTGCTTCGCGGGACAGCTAGCGCCGAGCCTCGGTTCGCCGATAGGCCGCCCAAGTCGGGTAATCGGTGGCACACTCGGCGACCGGCTCCATGGACCAGCGGGCGGCGCTCGGAGCGCAGACCGGGTGGGCACTCGCCAGCGGGGGTCTCTATCCTCTAGATTATAGCCCGCGCTCGCCCGGCGTCGCCACTTGGCCCGCTAGGCCGTCTTGCTTGCCGCTACGTCCGTGTGCGGCAGTGTCATCAACGGGTGGCGAGTGCTATACTTCTTCTCGGACAGGACCAACTGTCGAGCGACGCGGGTCTCGACGTTGATCACCAAAGGACCTTGCAGGTTGCCCGTCAGTGATTCACCCACCTTGTTGACTATCACGAACACTTGTGCGCCCTGGGGATCCTCCAGGCCGACCTCCTTGAGCTCATCGGCCTTGATTGGCACCTGATAGTCACTTACGAAGAGAGTGGGGTCGCACACGACGAACGCCAGCTCTGCCCGCTCCGCCGCTTGCAGCCAATAGAAGCAGCTCTCATCGCCCATCTGGATCAGCGCGAACTGATGGTCGTCCGGGAATCCGAGGATCCCTTTCGGAAAGCGAATCAGGCGATCACCGTCCACTTCGATCTTACCGAATCGCGATGTTTCGATTACCATCGCGGCACTCCTCACAGTGGCCCACACATCGATTGTCCGCCCGTGCGCGGCGGCCGACCATCGGCCGCTGGCACACCTACCCTTCTGGTCGAAGCAAAGGCGCGCTGCACACAATCACGCACGAACAGCCCGCGGCGTCCATGCCCGCGACCCGATGGCTCCACATCGGGCAATCGAAACTCACCCGGGCGATCGGGCCACTCCCTCGACCGAGCAAGCCTGTATTTGCCCCGCAGCTCATGCACTTCAACGTCGTCATCTCGCCTCGCCGTTGAAAGCCCCGGCCGGGCCACCTCCGGCGGCATCCGACCGGCCTGCTCTAGCGCAGGAAGTCCAGCAGAGAGATACTCAGCAGTTGTGCGCCGCTCATCAGGTTCGCCTGCAGCGCCATCTGTGCCTGCTGGAACCTGGTAATGGCCTCGACGTAGTCGAGATCCTTGACCTCACTCAACAGAGCTCGCGTCGCCAGAACTGCGTCCTCGGTGTACTCCGCACGGGCGTGCATCGCCTGCGACCGCGCACCGACCATGCCATGAGCCCGTGCGACCTCCGAGGTCAGCTCGCCAAGGCGCCATCCCGCCTCGGTAATGCCACCCTGATCGCCTTGCAGTAGCGCATCCCGCAAGGCCACCAAGGCGCTGAACAGGCCGTCCGGACGAACCCCGTGTACGTCGTCCCCGACGAGCTCCGTGGCCGGATCCGCGACGCTCTTGTTCAGACCGAGATCGTCCACGGCGTACGAGGTAATGGCTGCGCGCTCCACGCGCAGGTCACCCGTGCCCCCGGTAGCGTCCACGAGGCGAATGCCGTTGCCCGTCAATGCCAACGATGCCGTCACGGCCACGCCAGCCCCCGCGGCCGCCACGTTGATCGCATCGATCACGTCTTGAACGGTGACCGCCCCGCTCAGGTCCACTTCGAAGCTCCCGCCGTCCTTGGCCACCACCCGGATATCGTTCTCGCCCTCAGCCGTGGCGACCCCCTTGCCATGATTCATGTCTGCCAGGAGCGTGTCGCCATACATCGAGCGAATCCCGAGCTGTGTCGCGTCCGTCCCGCCGTTCTCTCCAATCCGAAGGTCCGCACCGGAGAGGCGACTGAGCACATCGATCCCCGTGCCGTCCGCGTTGATCTGCGCCTCGACCGCCACATCCGCTCCGTTGATGAGGTTCAGCACGTCCTGCACGGTGTTCGCGCTGCTCAAATCGATCGTTTCCGATAGCAACCCGTTGGTCACAATGACGCCGTTGATCAAACTTACACCGGCTCCGCCGTTGAGGTCGGACAGCAACGTCCTTGAGACGACTCGCGGGTCGAGGTCCGCGCCAACCAGGGGCGAGGCTGCGGGCGGATCTTGCAGAATCCCGAGGTCTGACGCCGTCTTGCCGCTGCCCAACTCCCGGACGCCGATGTCGAACCCGCCGGACGTCAATTGAATACCGTTCGTGGTCAGCGAGGCCGTAATCGTCGCGCTGGCGCTGCTGCTGGCATCGTTGATCATGTCGATGACGTCGCCGACGGTGTCTGCTTCACTCAGATCCACGACGAACACACCGGCTCCACCCGACTCTTCGATCTGGATCGATCCCAGGCGTACGCCCACCCCGTTCGCACCGTTCATGTCGATCAGCCGGGTCCCCGCCGTCAGCGCCGGATCGAGATCGACGGTACCCCGCACCTCACCGGAGAGGGCGCCGAACAACTCGCCGCCCGTCACGTTGAAGCTCACATCGCCGGAGCGATCGACACGGGATTTCAGCTCACCTTCGTCGCCCCGGTACAGCACGCCCTTGGAATCCGCCACGAACGGCGGGATGCCGCCCTTGCGACCATTGAAAAGGTAGATGTCCTGATACTGCTGATTGCCGATCGTGATGAGCCGGGCAATGATGCCTTCAACCAGCTCGGCTGCAGTCTCGCGCTGCTGCTCGTCCGTTAGCGACCCGACGTTCTCGCTGGCGAGCGTATGAGCCTGTATCAGCAAATCGTTGACCTGACCGACCGCACTGTCGATCGCGCTCAGAAAGCCGTCCGCGAATCGAATGTTGTCCAGGAGCTGATCCTGCTCTTCGAGCACCCGGGTCAATTTCAGCGCGCGCGAAGCCATCACCGGATCATCGCTCGGCGCATTGATCCGGCTGCCGCTGGCCAATTGAGTCTGCTGGGTGAAAAGTGCCAGGGTGTTCCGCCGGAGCGAATCAAGCAGCGAGAACGTGCGGAGGTTGTGACTGACTCGCGTGATGTTGATCGGCGTGATCGCCATTCGTCTCGCCCTGCAGCCTCCTGCCTACCGGACCAAGTTCAGAATCTCTCCGATGAGCTCATCGACGACAGTTACGTAGCGCGCTGCTCCCTGGAACGCCCGCTCGAACTTCATGAGTTGGACGGCCTCTTCGTCGAGGCTCACGCCACTGATGGACTCACGTTGTGCCGTCAGAGCCGCGTGAATGACGTCGGCGGCTTCGACACCGGCCGCCGCGGCCGACGAGACAACCGCCAACTCCGCGACGGATCGGTCGTAGAAGTCCACGATGCTCATGCCATCCAGTTCGCTGCTGACCACCGTAGCTGCAGCGGCCAGCCTGCCCGCGTTTGAACCGTCCCCGGGCAGCTTCTCCATCGCCGCCGCCAGGAGCGCCGGGCTGTCGGCGACCAGGGCGTTGATCTCGATGTTCAAAGCGTCATCGCCGTTGAAGAACGTATTGATCCCCAGGGCCGCCAGCACGTCCGAGGAATCTTGCTTGAACGTGAAACTGAACCCCGAGTCTGCCGTGAGCTTCAACTGGTTCGTCGCCGGGACCGTGGCGGTCACGTTGGCGACGTTGGCCGTGATCGCCGCCGCCAACGAATTCAGCGTCGTGTCCGCACCTATCCCGTCCAGATCCACCTCGATTAACGTGTCCAACGACACGCCCGTGGCCTCGTCGGTCACCGTGATGACGAAGGACCCGTTCCGCGGGAGCAGGCTCAGACCGTTGTCTGCCGTGTTCAAAGCCACCGTCGGATCGAATAGATCGTAGGTGCCCGTCACGCTCGTCAGCCCGGCAAGACCTTGTCCTTCTGAATGAATCTTGTTGACCTCGTGGATCAGGGCCGCTGCCAGACGATCCAGCGATTCGATCTCGCCCAGGACGTGTTGATCCCGCGAGGTGATGACGCCCTCCAACTCGCCGCCGTTGATCCGGACCAGGGCCTTGTCATCGGCGAACCGGACCACGGCGCGGGCAATGCCGTCCTCCGTCTCCAGCTCGGCCGTCAAGCCGCGCGTGATGCCCGCTTGAACCAGCGGGTCGTTGCCGACGTACACGTTAATCGCGCCGCTCTCCTGCTCTCTAACCGTGATTTCCATGATTTCGCTCAGGTCCCGGAGCAGGCCGTCGCGCTGATCGCGCAGAGACGCGGCCAACCCTTGCGCGCTGGCTTCGGTCTCGACGATATGCTTGTTCAACCCAGCCAGCTCGCCGACGATCTCGTTCGCCCGTTCGATCAAGGACACGACCTGCCCGTTCAGCTCCTCGACCGTCGCCGACAGGTCGGCCCGACGCAGCCGCAGCGCTCTGGCTACTTCCGTCCCTTCCATCAGGATGATCCCCCGCGAGGCCAAATCCTGGGGCGTGTTCTGAAGCGACGACCAGGCGTTGAAGAAGTTGTCCAACAGCGTGGACAGGTCATTGTCCGTGAGCTCGTTGAACAGCGCCTCGATCCGCCCGAGCACCTGTTGCTGCACAAGAACCGATCGCTGATCCCCGATCGCGGCGCGAAGTCGCGCCTCCAGCGCCTCATCAATGTTGCGACGCAACCCCGTCAGCGCCACGCCGGCCCCCGGCATCATCCCCTCGGGCAGGGGCACGCCTGGCAGCGGCGTCAGAACCGGGGACTGGCGCGTATAGCGGGTGCTCCCGGCGTTACTGATGTTGTTTCCAATCGAGTGAAGCGCACCCTGATACGCCAGCAAGGCGCTTCGACCGATTTGCAGAGCCGAGGTAATCAGACCCATTCGCTAACCCACCGCATCGAGCACGTGTGAACCGCCCATCCGTACGCACCGGCCCGTCCTGCAATACACACCACCGTCGCCGCTCGCCGAAATCACCGCCTCGCGCACCTTCTGGAAGTGCTTGGCCATCTCTTGGCCCACCAGCGCCGCCACTCGGTTGGCCTGATCAACTTGCTCGATCGCCTGGCGGATCGCGGACGCAAGAACGATCATGCGACTCCGGCGCGGCTCATCCATCCGCTCGGCCAGCTCGCCGACCTTGACCATCTTGGCCGCCTTGCGGTCCGAAGCTCCCATTTCCAGGCTTTCGGTTACAGCCTCCGCCAACTGCCGCCGCAGGCCCTCCCGCTGACGGATCCTTTCCGCAAGGAACCGCTCTCGGGCTGCACAGGATTGCATCTGCTCGCCGTCGGCCCGGCGCATAGCCTCCAATTTGCGCCGTATCACCAGCAACAGCTCCTCGTGCAGACTCTTCAGTTCGCCGAGCACCACGATTAACTCGTCCGCACGTTTTTCGTTCACTGTCGGCTCCACTGCGTGTCCTGCACCTCGCTCGGCGCGGTCATTCGGCTCGGCTTTGCCCCGCTGGAATGGCACCGTCCGCCTGGTTGCCCGCCACCGGCCTGCCCCACCGGGACAGTTGACGGTAAATCGCCTCGTTCAATCCCGAGCGCAGCCCGCGCCCCGCGCGCTGGGCCAATTCCGCGTCGAGCTGTGCGCGAAAGATCTCCTCACCTCGTCCGCCGTGGCCATACTCACCTTTCAGCCGGCTGTCGCGCATCACTTTCAACAGCGTGCCGAAGAACGTAACCCCGATGAATTCATCTATCTTCCTGCGTAGCTGCTCATCTCGACTCGAAGCTCTCGGACTGAGTGTTCGGGCCGCGGACCCGGGCTGGGATCTCAAGCGGGGGGCATGAGCACACGACACGTTCCTCCCCGCGCAGCCGGCGCCCGGAGCCGCCTCAAGAGCCATTACGGGCGCCTCCCCGCGGATGCAACGCGACCGGACCCCGGACCAACTCGAACCCCACCAAGCGATGCTGTCGCATCCCGCTGTCCACCGGTTCAGTTCTCGACAATCAGACGAGCATGCAATTTACCCGTCTTTTGCAGTTCCTCGATGATCTGGATCTGATCCTTGGCCGGCACCTTCAGTTGCTCTAGCGCTTGAAGCAGATCCATCAGCTTCGCCCCACCCTGTCGTTGGGGATCGAGCGCCACCCATCGCCGTTGCTCGACCCGTGGATTGTTCGGATCGGGCGGAGGTGCCGGGATCACCGTCGTGATGGTCATATCCGCGTGCGAGATCACCACCGGCGAGATCTCGACGTCGCCGGTGACCACGATCGTCTGCGACTTACGATTGATCTTTACTCGCGCCTCAGTGACCGGCATGAGCAGATCGAGAGCTTCGATTCGCGCGATGAACGGCGCCGGATCCTCGAGCTCGACCCGCGGCACGTGAACGAGGACGCTCTTGGGATCAGCCGCCAGCGCGATTCGTTCCATGTCGCCGGGCCCCGAGGTGTCCTCGTTAATCATCTGCGAGATCGTGTGCGCCACGCCGTAGCTCGCGTGCTCATGGTCGATCACCAGCGTGATGTACAATCCGTCCGGTTCTATCCATGGGTTGCGGTGCTCAAGCTCTCGGCCGAGAGCCGTGTAGTTGTGAATGACGTCCGCTTCCATCCTCGCTCCCCGCCGGACCACGCCCACCGTGGGCGTCTTCGTGTCCACCGTGTGAATCGGGCCGGAGGCGAGCGCGAAGACTCGCTGATCACCGGGAGCCGGCCCGAGCAGCGGTGTCAGGAACAACCTGCCCCCCGTGAGGCTCTTGGCCGGTCCGAGTGCCGAGACCGACACGTCGATTTCATCCCCTTCCCGGACCCCATTGTCGGGCAAAGTTGCTTCCACGCTGACGATGGCCACATTCTTGGCATCCTTGAGCTCATCCAGACCCATCACCGGGTCGGCGAACTTGGTTAGCAGCGCCGCCAGCGGACGAATCGCCGGCCCGAAATCGCCGCCGTCACCCGTAGCCTTCAGCCCGACGACCAAACCAACGCCCACCAGCTTGTTCGTTCTCTGCCCCTTTAGCTGCGTGATGTCGCCGACCCTGACCGCCCAGCCGACGTCAACGTTCAAGACCACCACAAGGAATGCCGCGACAAGCTGACACGCCAGCCAGCCGCCCGTCCGCGAGCGCCCAGCCTTCCGGCACCCGATCGCAGCCGCGGGTCGGCGGCCCTCACGCCTGCCGACTTGCATTTGGTCTGCGTACATCATCCGTGACCTCAGGATGGACAAGCCCGCCTGGCGAGCCATCAAAACGGCCTCAACAAATCAAGCAGCCTCGGAATCCAACCCCTCCGCGACGCGTCCCGGACAGCGCCGGTGTGCTTGGCCACGATGCGTAGGTTGGCCACCTGCGTGCTCAGGATCGTGTTATCCGGGGTGAGGTCGGCGCTACGGCACATGCCGGTAAGGGTCAACGTGATCTCCTCCTCGTCGTGCTTGACATACTTCTTCGCCTCCAGGACGAGGTTACCGTTCGGCTTGACGTCCACGACCTCGGCCGTGATCCGCTCTGTGAACTTGTCCTCCCGGTCGGCCTCTCCCTCTCCCTCCCAGCCCAAGCCGAACTTGTACTTGATGCTCGGATCCCCGTTGGACAGCTGATCGCTGCCAAGGCGGCAACCGGGATAGAACCGAAACCACTCCTCCAGCTTCGAGCTGATGGTGAATTCCTTCTCCTGTTCAAGCTCCGAGTCGCTCTCGAACTTCTTGCGTTCGCGGACGATGATCGTGACCAGATCGTGCACTCGGAACTTGCGCGGCGGCGCGAACTTCACTGCGATCAATGAGACCTGCTCGATGGCCGGATTGGCCCACACGACCGGCGTATCGTTTCCCCCGCCATCGTCGCCCCTCGGCGCGTCCGGCACCGGCGGTGCGTTCGGTTGGAGCATGTGGACCTCAGCGGTCTCGTGATAGAGCGATGAGTTCTGTCCCGCCGCTGGCGACGCGGGAAACCCGATCGCAACAACCCCTGCTGCGACGCCGATCAGCCATCCCGTCTGGCCGAGACTCCGCGCGCCGAGGGCGGGCCCTCGGACAAGCGGGTGTCTGTTCACGATTACGCGCTTCATGCCGCCGTCACCTCGCTTCTGGTGGCTGGCCGCCTGCGTACCCGCTCCCCGCCGCCCACGTGACCGCCTCGCCGTCCGACGTCAGCGCCGTCGCCTGGCCGCTGTCTTCTCCAGGCGAGCTGATAGACGCGGGAGCCTTGCCAACCACAACCGTTTGCTGACCGCTGACCCTTGCGTAGAAGGTCTGGCCGGACCGGTCGTTCTTCACCTGAACCACTTGTCCGTAGCTGCCCGAATCGAGCGCCTTGCCGACGGCCTTGACGACGATCGGGCCAGAGCGATTCCACACCGTGACCAAGCGCCCCCGTCGAACCAACGGCAGAGGCCTAACGTCGCGCGGCCCGATCAACGTCCCGCGATCCAGGAATCGCCTGGCCTCCTGACCCACCACCGCACCCAGATCGGTCAGGCCGACGTCCTCCAGTCGCGTGAACTGCCGCTCCGCCATCGCCACATCCTTGGCCCGAACCACAGCGCCACGATTGATCGCCCGCCGCGCTACGATCACCCGCTTGATGAGGCTCACCTCCGTGACTACCGGTACCGTCAGAGCCGATGCCCCGTCCCGCACGACGTCCACATCAAAGCTGACCAGTCCGAGCATGCGATCGCTGCGGCTTTGAATGCGGAAGGTGTAGTCCGGCTCGGAGAGACCTAGCGCCTGCCGAGACGCGCGACTGAAGCGAACCTGGACTCGGCCGCCGAGATGCGCCAGCGATGCCTCGATGCGCTGGCGCACGGCCAGCTCGAGCGTTCGATCGACATGCTGGCCGTCTGAAGGCCACCTGCAAGGCCGCTCTTGGCGGTCGGCAGCCTGTGGGGCCTGCTGGGGCCGCCCGGGAACCGGCCTGGAGATCTCACACACGCTCGCGCCCTTCAGCAAGAGCGCTGCCAGGTTCACCCCCGCGGCGTAAAGCTCGTTTCGAATGTCCTCCAAACCGACGGTGGCGCGGCCGCCCGGCTGCGGCGAGCGTGCCACCACGACCTCTCCCAGCCGGTCACCGTCCTCAGAACCGAACCCGTCGAGCCGAGCAACGTCTCGCAGGCGGATCACGTCGCGGTCGGTGACGGCGGTCGGCCAAAGCCGAATGCCGGCACCCGACGCGGGCGGGGCGCACAACGAGGCCAACACGATCGCCGCGACGACAAACAGCCTTACGCATGCTTTATGGAAGCCAAAGCGCATCGCGGGACTACAACCGGTCCCGCGCTGCACCATCCGATAGCCGCTATCGCACTCCTTGCGATTCATGTTTGCATCCTGCCTGACAACTCAGAATCGAGCGCTTGCCATCCCGCTATTCACTCTTAGTACCGCCTTAGGTTGCCAACAATCTGGAGCGTCTCGTCCGCACTCTGGAGCGACTGCGAATTCAACTCGAACGCACGCTGCGCGAAGATCAGATCAACCAACTCGCGCACCGGATCGACGTTGCTTAACTCCAACGTTCGGTCTGCGATCTCGCCCAGCGCGTCCTCGGTGGGCGTCCCACTGATGGGCTCGCCCGAGGCGTCGGTGGCGGTGAATAAGTTCTCGCCCTTTTGCCGCAGACCCTCTGCGTTCACGAACCGAGCCAACTCGATCTGGCCAACCTGTTCGCGGTATATCTGACCCGGGAGCGTCACGAAGACACGCCCATCTGGACTGACCTCGACACTACGGGTCGGGGCCTCTTCGGGGATTGTGATCGGCGGTTCCAGGATGGAGCCGATGGTGTTGGCCAAGACGAGAAGCCCCTGCGCGTTGCGGACGAAGTTGCCCGCCCGCGTGTAGGCGATCACCTCGTTACCACCCTCCGTGGTCCTGACTTGGAAGAACCCGTCCCCAAGGACGGCCCAATCCAGCGGCTTGTCGGTCACCTCCAACGGTCCGGGCTCGAAGTTGAGTTGCGTGCCGGACAGTCGCACGCCCATGCCCACCTGAATCCCGTGAGGGATCATCTCGTCGTCGGCGTTCGGCACTCCCGGCTCACGCTTCTGTTGGTACAACAGGTCCTCGAAATTCGCCCGCGACCGCTTGAAGCCCACCGTGTTGATGTTTGCCAGGTTGTTCGCCAGCACGTTGAGCTTCTGGTCCTGGGCCCGCATCCCGGAGGCTGCTGCGTGCAGTGCACTTACCGCCATTGGTCAATTCTCCACTCTACCTCCGCCAAACTTGCCTGACCGGCAGGCACAAACCGAGACTCCGCCATCACTGCAGCGGCTACTGACTCACCTGCCCGACGTCATTCACCGCCCGACCCAGCATCCCGTCCTGCAACGAGATCATCATCGCGTTCATCTGATACGCTCGGGCCGCCTCGATCATGCTGGCCATCGTGCGGATCGGGTCCACCGTCGAGCGCTCGAGCGCGCCCGAGCGGACCCGCGCTGTGGCCGGTAGGGGCTCGATGCCGACCGGCTCGAAGCCGCTCTTGCCCACGTGGCGCAGCAGCGACTTGTCCGCGAAATCCACCACGCCAAGTTGCCCAGCCACCGTGTCGCCCCGATATACGGTCCCGTCCTCTGCAATCCTGGCTGGCCCCGCGTTGCGCTGCCCCAGAACGATCGGCCGCCTCTCAACGTCGAGCACGTCGAAGCCGCCCGCAACCGTCACCAGCCGACCTTCGGCATTCACCGTGAACCGCCCGTCCCGCGTGTACCGAATCTGCTCGCCCTGCTTGATCTGGAAGAACCCCTCCCCGATGATGGCCACGTCCAGCGGATTTGAAGACGGTTCGATCTGCCCTTGCGAAAAGCGCGTATATGTCGGCGCAACAAAACTCCCGCCTGTCATGTCGTCCAGCACTGGATGCGCAGAGCTCAATTTGCCGCCGCTGCGCGACTCGACGAGGCGTTCGCGGATCACCGCCAGACTCTCCTTGAACCCGACGGTGTCTGCGTTCGCCAAGTTATTGGCAATGACGGCTTGCCGATACTGACTGGTTTGCAAGCCTGCGGCCGATAGCCACAGCCCGTAAATCATGGGTTATCCACCCGTCTGACCCAGCGGCGAGTCCTCCGCCGCGTCCGTCCGCGCGATGCGAGCCGACCGATCGGCCAGGGGCCTCACCCGCGATCTCTTGCGGTCGAGGCGCCCAAGTGCACCGCGGTTGCCATCTCGGCGGCCTGCAGGATGCGCGCTCCCAGTTCTGCCCAATCCTTGGGATACTCACGGGCTCCAAAGGGGCGTTCCGGCCTGGATCTTTCGCGGTCGGGATCCTCAAATGATGCGTCGAATGGCGTCCCTACCGGTCTGACGGAAGTCTTGAATGTGGCCTCGGGCCCCGAGCCCAGCGAGTCGGCCTCCGTTGCCTTCAGTCGTTCCCACAAGTTCATACCCGCGCTCCTGCGAGCCTCAGCCCGAAGGCCTCAGCCCCAGGCCCGCTCGCTCGGACTTCGTCGCAGCGAGCCGGCCCCGTACTTCGGCCGCCCAGCTCTCCGCCTGCCGCCCCGTGCTCTCGCAACCCCTGTGCCAAAGGCGATCTTTGACGAGGAACACACACCCCCTCACGCTGGTCGGACGGAACACAAAAACTTGTGAATAAAGGAGTTAAATCACAGAGATGCTAGAGGCACGCCACGCCCGGTCTGACCCCGGCCAGCCACCCGCCACGCGCAAAAGCTGCCGACGCCAGGCAACAGTTGCCCCCGAAGCTCCAGCTACGACCAGCCCCTGACGATTTGTTTGAATGTCTCCCCGCGGTGTTCGTAGTTGGTGAACATGTCATAGCTCGCGCACCCGGGCGAGAGGACCACGACATCCCCGGGCAACGCGAGTCGCCGGGCCTGTTCAACCGCCTCGGCGAGGTCGTCTCCCAAGTGAACCGGTGGGCCTGGCGCGTATCCGACGTGCTTGGTGATCGCGCTTTCGAGCTTCGCGCGCGTCGCGCCCACACACACGACGGCCGTGGATCGCTCAGCCAAGCGCCATCCCAGCTCGTCGAACGAAACACCTTTGTCGTGCCCCCCAACGATCATGACAACAGGCTCCTCGAACGCCGCCAGCGCAGTGATCGCAGCCTGGGGTGTCGTGGATTTGGAGTCGTTGTAATATCGGACGCCCTCGAACTTGCGGACGAACTCCAGCCGATGCGGCAAGCCACGGAACTCCTGCAGCGCGCCGGCGGCTTCATCAGCCACGCCGAGAATCCGGGCCACCGTCAGGGCTGCTGCCGCATTCAGGCGATTGTGCCTGCCGGGTACGCACAACGTCAGTTCGGTCGTGGTGATCGGAGTGCTGGGCATCGAATCATCGCCCTCGCGGGCCGCCCTAGGCTGGCCGGCTTTGTCCAGCCAGAACCGCCAGACACCCGCCAGATCGCCCCGGACTCGTTGCACCCACTCGAGGGCAACAGCGTCCTCGGCGTTGACCACACACTCGTCCTGCCGCCGATTCTGGAATCGAATGACGTTCAGCTTGGCGGCGGCGTACTGCTCAAACGCGCCATGTCGATCCAGATGGTTGGGGGCCAGGTTGGTCAGCACAGCCACCTGCGGGCTCTTCTCGATCCGGTCCAGGTCCTCGAGCTGAAAGCTGGAAAGCTCGAGCACGACCAGGTCGCTCTGACCGATGTCCGACAAATCTTCCAGCAGCGATCGCCCGATGTTTCCGCCGACCCAAACGTTCGCGTAGCCCGCGCGCGATCCTTCGGCCGCCAGTGCCGCGCGCAGCCCTTCTCCGATCATCGCCGTCGTCGTGCTCTTGCCGGCCGTACCCGTCACTCCGATGATCCGCGCGCCGCATCGCTCGAAGAACAGGTTCATTTCGCTGGTCCAAGGGATGCCGCGCGCCACGGCGTTCCGGAAGAACTCTGACCGCTTCTTATCGACTGCGGGGTTGACCACCAGCAGATCGCAACGATCCAGCAGCTCAAGCGGATGGCCCCCGAGGTGCAGCTCGATCGGCAAGCCCTCAAGCTGGGCCAACGAAGTGGCGAGCGTCTGGCGGTCGGCGAGGTCGGTCACAGCCACCCGCGCGCCCTGGGAGCAGAGCCATCGACTGACGCCCAGCCCCCCGCTGAACCGCCCCAGGCCCATGACCACCACACGTTTGCCAGTCACCGTCGTCACAGTTCTGATCGCTTCGCCTCAGCCAAGAGGCGACGTGTGCGCACGTCAGTCCATAGATTACGGTTGGTTATCAAATAGCCGGCCCGCCGATAGGATCTGTCGGCCTGGAACCTGCCACACTTGGGGCGAGCCCACTGACCGCCTCCGCTGCGCCCACCGAGAACGTGCGGCGTGGCCGCCGAGATCAAAAAAGGCCCGGGCACCGCCCGGACCATCCTTGACGCGCTCGTCGCCGATCCCATGCTCAGCGTGCTACGAGCCCCTGACCACCGCCGTGACCTCGGCGACGAAATCCTTGCATGCCTGCTCGACGCACTTTTCCCACTCGGAGGCATACATCTCCAAGTACTTCGGCTCCTCATACGCGTAGATCACACTGCGAGAGGCGGTGACCAACGCGCCCGTTCCATCCGACTTGAAGCAAGGAGCTACGTCCTCAGCCGCAAAACCCTGCGCCCCGTATCCGGGCACCAGCAACATGCATCTCGGCATGACTGCTCGCAGTTTGTAGGTCAGGTCCCGATCGGCGGGCGCGACCACGGCGCCGATGCAACTGTAGCCGTTCTGACCGATGTAATCTTCCTCACCCGCCCAGGCGGCCACTTGGCGAGCTACGTGCTCGGCCAAGCTGGACCCATCGGCCCCCTGAAAGCCCTGGATCTCGCCGGCCGAGGGGTTGCTCGTACGTACCAGCACGAATACACCCTTGCCTTCCTCGCGAGCGATCTGGGCGAATGGCTCCATACCGTCCGAGCCGAGGTAAGGGCTCACCGTCACAGCGTCGGGAGCGACCATCTCCTCGAGATTGATGAAGTCCGGGTCGGCCAGCGCCGCGCGGGCATACATCTGGGCGGAGTGACCGACGTCACCTCGCTTGACGTCCCCGATGACGATCAGCCCGCGTTCCGCTGCCTCTTGGACCAGCTCATAGTAGCCTCCCACGCCTTCGCCATAGTAGAACTCGAAGAACGCGCTGTTCAGCTTGACCGCCGGCACGTAGGGAGCCACCGTGCGAATCACGCGGCGACCGAACTCAAGTACCGCATCAAGAGCCGCCTCAACATCCTGCTCGTCGTTCAGCTCCCGATGTTCAGCGATGTCGGCCGGCAGCCGCGAGTACACGGGATCGATCCCAACACAAACGGGGGCACGCTTCATGCGGATAGCCGATATCAGCCGGTCGGCGAAGTTCTCAGCCACGTCGCATTCCTTCCGCGGTCAGCCAGAACAGATACAGCCAAGAAGCAGCACAACGACGGCATCCTAGCCCCGTCCCAACCGTTTGGCAAGGCGAATCTTAGAGCAAATCCCCGCCTCGGCAGGGACAAGCGTTCGGTCCGGGAACGTGGGCAAGTAACTTCGCCCGCAGACAGTGAGGCGCGCCCTGCTTCGGCCAGAACGAGACCAACCCGCCCCCTCGCAACTGGCCGGCACGAATCGGCCCGGCCTGCATGATCGGCAATCCACCACTCTGGGCAGGTCGAGCGCAGGCCATTTCGGCGGCGGTGCGCGAAAGCGCATTCAGCCGTCCCGCCTGGCCGTCCGAATAAGCTATACTAAAGGGAGCTCCGGTTCGTCTCGGCGCCCAGCAAGACGTCCACAGACGAGTCGCTGAACCAACGACATGGCCAAACGGAAGTCCGCCAAGAAGAAAAGGCCCGGCAAGAAGGTGCGAGTCGATTTTCGTCGCAACCGCGCTCGGCCGGCGCGCGACAAGAGCTGGACCCGGCAGTTCCGCGAGCATGGGTTCGCCGATCGCGATACTCTCCAAATCGAAAGCGTCGCCGCCAAGGGAGACCTGTCCCGCAAGCGCACGGTGATCATCGACGATCGCTCCGCGGATTCCGGCCAGCAGGCCGACGCCGGACGCCGTCGCGGCGTAGTCGTTTCCATGCGCGGCCCGATCGCCGAGGTCGATCACGCCAATCGGATATGGCCATGCACCGTCCGTCGTGTCCTGCGGACCCGGCTGATCCGGGAGAGACATCCGGTCACGGTCGGCGACCGCGTATGGTTTCGCGCCGTTGCCGAGGAAGACGGCCTCGAGCGCCAAGGCGTCATCGAACAGGTCGAGCCGCGCACCGGCTGCCTGACTCGCACGAGCGATCAGCGCGTGCACGTGATAGCCGCAAACGTCGATCAGGCCGTCATCGTCGCCTCGGCGGACGAGCCTCCGATAAAGCCACATCTGATCGATCGATATATCATCGCGGCCCACGCCGGCAACGTCGTTCCCGTCATATGCGTCAACAAAATAGATCTGGACCGCGAGGGTGCGGCTCGCGCGGCCCTCGCGCTGTACACAAGCCTCGGGTATCGGTGTCTTGGCACCAGCACGGTCACCGGCGATGGCATCGATCAGCTCAAGAACATCCTGACGGACCGGTGCTCCGTGTTCGTCGGGCAAAGCGGGGTCGGCAAGAGTTCACTGCTCAACACCATCGAGCCGAGCTTGGTGCTACCTACAGCCGACGTCTCCGAGGCTACGCTCAAGGGCCGACATGCCACCACCGGCGCCCGACTGATCAAGCTGCCGCTGCCTGCATACGTGGTTGACACAGCGGGGATTCGATCGTTCGACCTGGGCAACGTCGCGCGGAACGAGATTGAAGCTCACTTCGTGGAGTTCATCGATCGCGTAGCCGACTGCAAGTATCCCGATTGCACCCACGTTCACGAGGGCGGCTGCGCGATTCGGGCGGCTGTGGAGGCCGGCCAGATCCACCCCCAGCGATACGAAAGCTACGTCCGCATCTTCACCGAGCCCTGACCCGGCGCGCGCAGCCGGACTCACCAATAACAGACCCGCACGCCAACGAGTGAGACATGAAGGAAAGGATGGCTACCCGCCAGCGGTAATCTCTACGGTGATAACGAACTCTCCGCCGGCCTGATCGGCGACGGTGTAGCTGATGATGTCCCCGTCGCGGAAATCGACGCCCGCCAACAGCACCGGACCGGGGTAGGAGACAGCGATGGGCCTATCGGAGTTCGGCCCGACGACCGCTCCCGGCGACTGGCCATCGAATGAGCCGACGGTTATCGCCTTGACCGGCCCCTCCACAGCCACACTGCAGGTCTGCTCGGGCTCGGTGGTTGCCACAAACACGCTCGGCTCAGCCGTGTCAGCCTTCTGCCACAGGACCGTCCACGGTACCGAATCGCCCGTCTGATTCGTGTGGCTGATCACAACGTTGCCCGACTGGGCGGGAAGGAACAGTTCCCCGCGGGCCGACAAGGTCTTCCGCAACACTGAATCGACCGGCGCGGACTCCATGCAACTGAGTAGCGCGAACGTCAGCGCGCAGAGCGCCAACTTCAATGCACCCAGAAACCGACCAGCTTGAGCGGACATGAATCGGCTCCCGCCACACTCGGAAGGATACCTACGCAGCATATCCTCTATACTCGCTTGTACCACAAGGGGCAAGGAAAAAACAGCCCGCCTTGCCTAAGGGACGTCAGAAACGACCCGCAGCCCCACGCGAGCCCGGGTCGCCAGCCACAGACAGCGTTACATCGGCGAGCGGACGCGACAAGCTTGAGCAGCATGTAACCCCCTGCCGCCAGGAATCGTACGAGAATCCCCCGGCTCTGCACAGCTGGTCCAGGGGCCCGGCCCAGGGCTAACATTGGGCCTGCGCACCACCTGCGGACTTTAAGAGTCCCGCTCGATCGTAACGGTCAGCCCACAACTGGCGAACTGCTCCACGTACAACTCAGCCCGCTCCTTGTGGATCACTAACAGCAGCGCTAGGCCGGTGTTATGCGCTTCCAGCATGCGTTCGATGGCGGCCTCGACCTCAAGCGGGGTGAGCTTGCAGATCACCCGAACGACGTACTCCATGTCGTTCACGTCGTCATCGTGCAGCAGAACTCTGTACAGGGGAATCTGCTCAGGCAGCGGGGGCTGGGGATGTTTTTGCGGCGGGGGTGCGGGCTTGACCGCCGTGCCTTGCTCGCCAGCGTGCCCGGCACGCTCGTCGCTGTCCATGTCGTGGGCTTCCGTCTCGTCCGCCATGACAAGCCACTCCTGCTTCACCGCGCGACCTCTAATCCTCGCTAAGTATAGGCTGCCGACAGCAAGCCCGCAACTCCCGGCGAGGTTGAGCGTTGACAAGACGAGGCCGATCGAGGAAAATCGCACAACGTCAAGTATGCAAATGTTCCGGATCACATTTCGTCGTGCTGTTGAATACGTTGCCATATCAGTGGCGACGCTCTGGCTACTGGAGGCAGGTTGCCTGGCCAGACTGCAGAACGAGATGGAGTGGCTGTTCGCCCCCGACGCACTGGGCAACAGGCTTTTCATCCGCGAGAGCATCCTCTACCAGCTTTTCGGGGCGAGGGTGCTCCAATTCTTCTCTTGACCGTTCGCTGCCGAGCACGTCTGTGCCGGACAAGCCTAAAGGCAATCCGCGAACAGTGCATCGGCTCCCAGCCGCGATGCTTCGGGGCGAGTGACCCGGCACGAGTGCCAAGGCACACGTCCTCTTGCCTGCCAAGCTCGCTTAGACACGAAAGGACAGGCCGCCTACAAGCTGCCCGACGTTGACATCGCACGGGCACCTTTTAGAATAGCGATAGCTTCTTGGCACGTGGCAGCGGCCTGCCGGTGGCGCGTGGCAGGCGGGACGCAGTGTATTCCTCATGTACGAGACGATGCGCAGGTTCCCGGAGTTCTTGCCCTACTTCCTGTCTGCCCTCGGGCTGACCGCGGTGTTCACGCCCTGGTCTGCCGGGGTCGCGCGTAGGCTGGGCGCGATGGTCGCACCAGGGGGGCGACACTTGCACATGCGCGCTACCCCACTTCTGGGAGGTTGGGCAATCGCGCTGAGTTGTGCGCTGACGGTAGCCTTGGCCGCCTGGCTGCTCCCAATCGAATGGATGGGTGGGCGTCGGTTGAATCCTTCGAGGGTGATGTGGCTGATTACGGCGTGTTGTGTGGTTTTGGTCGGCGGGGCGTACGATGATCTGCGAGGGACGCGTCCGGGCGCCAAACTCGGCGTTCAGGTTCTGGCGGCTCTGATCGCTTACGCCGGCGGGGCGGCCCTCGTGACGGCGCACGTGCCGTTCTTCGGAACGCTCGAACTGGGTTGGCTGGCTTTGCCCGCCTCGGTGCTGTGGATCGTCGCGATCACGAACGCGATCAATCTGCTCGACGGGCTGGACGGACTCGCCGCCGGGGTCGGAGCCATGATTGCCTTGGCGATGGGCGTGGTCGCCATCACCCACGACAACCCCGTGGTGGCGGCTCTGTGCGTGATCCTGGCAGGCGCCAGCACCGGGTTCTTGGTGCATAACTTCTATCCGGCCAAAGTATTCATGGGCGACACCGGCAGCAACTTCCTCGGCTTTGCCATCGGGTGCCTGTCACTAGTGGGCTACCGAAAGAGCATCGCCGCGGTCGGGCTGGCAGCGTCCTTCATCATTCTGGGCTTGCCGGTGCTTGACATGCTCTTCAGCATGCTGAGGCGCACCGCGCAAGGACGTTCGCCCTTCTCCGCCGATCGCGGACACCTGCACCACATGCTTGTTGCACTGGGCCTGTCACAACGCCGAGTCGTGATCCTGCTGTATCTGGTTGCGCTGGGCTTGGGCGTGCTGGGCACCATTGCAGCGATGGCCCGCGGGCCGATCATCGGCTACTGTTGCATCGTCGTGCTCGCCTTGGCACTGCTGACCTACCGATGGTTCGGATTCCGAATACGCAACGCGTTGCTACGGGAGCGCGCCTGGTATCGGGCCGTAATGAAGAGCCAGGAGAAGATCCGTCAACAGACGGACGTGCGGGCGATCTGGCGAAGCCTGGCAGCCGTCGTGCGGATGATGGGATTCGCCTCGGTTGAGCTTCATGTGTTCCGAGCGAATGCAGACGTACCCGACGCCGTGTTCAAGCGATGCCTGGAGCCTGGTTCGAACAGCGCCGAGAATGGCAAGACCTTGTGCATCGATCTGGGTCCGGACGATGCCGCACACGCCCAGCTGATACTCAGTGACCCCGGTACAGGGCATCCCGCTCGAATGATGAACCGGGTCACGCTGATGAGGCCGCTGCTTGAGGCCGTGAACGCGTTTCTGGCTCGTGGCGGCCTGCAGGCCAGTTGACCACTTCGCGCTGCCGTGCTAAGGTCCTGCCACCAGGCGTCGATCGAAAGCCTTGCGGACGGGGCGCAACCAGCTCATCGAATCAACAACCAAGGAGCACGAGGGATGGCCGTTGAGTCAGGCAAGTCCGTGTCCACGATTGAGATCGAGAGGGACTCGGTGCCCACGGACCTGATCTCCGTGTTGTGGGCGATCGGCCCTAGGTGGAAGTGGCTCGTGGTCGTGCCCGTGGTCGTTGGCGCAGCAGCGTTCGGCTTAGCGCAGCTCAAAGCCGACGAATACGTTGCCGCCACAGCCCTGATCGTAGGTGCTGACGGGCCGCAGGGCGACAAAGGAAAACTGTCGGTCCAAGCCGTCGCGCTGCTTACGCCAGAGGACCTGGCGGCTCTGGACCCGATGCCTGTTGCTTCTCCGGGGATGTGTAGGCTCCTGGCGGAACTTCCCAGCACGCTGGTGCTCGTACAGCGTCAAGTCTGGCCGGATGGCAAGGGCGCCTGGTCCGTCGCGAAGCTGGAGTCGCGGCT
>CAYGAN010000012.1:0-7327 GCA_964347585.1 uncultured Planctomycetales bacterium
CAAGCAGCTGACTCCGTCGTCCTGGTGGGCGGCGAAACCGGATCGCTGGTAGAGTTCAACGACAGAGCTCATGAGGGTCTGGGCTATACCCGCGAGGAATTCCGGGAACTCAAAATAGCTGATTTTGACGTGCTGGAGTCTGCTGACGATGTTGCTAGGCATGCCGCGAAAGTGATGAGCGAGGGAACCGACACATTCGAAACGAAAATGAGGACGAAGGCAGGTGAAATACGTGAGGTCCTGGTCAAGAGCAGGGCGATTTCCATCGGTAAAGGAGCCTTCATTCACAGCATTTGGCACGACATCACCGAGCGTAAGCGCGCGGAGAAGCAGATTGCGCAGCTTGTGGCCTTTCCGGAGGAAAACCCGAGCCCGGTTGTAGCCCTGGATCGTGAGGGAACCGTGAGCTATGCGAACTCGGCTGCCCATTCCTTTGCAGCCAGACTATGCGGTCGAGATGCGAGCCCTGCTGCCATTCTTCCTCCGGACGTCAATGCGATCGTTGCCAACTGCGTGAAGACGGGCCGGAGCCGAGAACTGGTGGAAGCCAAGATCTCCGACGTAGCGTTGAGCTGGTCTTTTCACCCGATACGGTCTGGACAAGCAGTGCATGCCTATGGGCTCGATATCACGGAGCGCAGGCAGGCGGAGCAGGCGCTGCTCAGATCGGAACGAGAGCTGACAATCAGGAACCGAATTGCCGAGATATTCCTCACCAGCCCGGACGACGAGGTGTACGCAGATGCGCTTGAGGTCATGCTGGATGCCGTCGAAAGCAAGCACGGGGTCTTTGGACACATCAACGAAGAGGGAGATTTCGTCGCCCCGAGCATGACGCGAGACGTGTGGGCTCGCTGCAGGGTTCCTGGCAAAGACCTCGTGTTTCGCCGGGACGCCTGGGGGGGGATCTGGGGCAAGACCCTCATCGAAAAGAGGACCCTCCATTCGAACGGCCCGTTTCGGGTGCCTGAGGGGCACATTCCGATTCTCAGAGCCTTGAGCGTGCCGGTCGTGTACAAGGGGGAGGTCATAGGGCTCCTATTGGTTGCGAACAAGCCAACGGACTACAGTAAGGATGATAGCGGCCTCCTGGAATCCATCGCGAGCCACATAGCGCCGATCCTCCAAGCCAGGTTGCAAAGAGAAAGGCACGAAAGTGAGCGCAAGCGCGCGGAAGAATCGCTTCAGGTCTCGCATCGCTTTCTCGAGATCGTGAACCGGCACCAGGAGATAACGCCTCTGCTGAACGAGTTCGTGGCAGAGGTCCAGAGCTTCACTGGATGCGATGCCGTGGGAATTCGCCTGCTGGACGAGCAAGGCAATATTCCCTACCAGGCCCATGTAGGCTTCAGCCGGGACTTCTACGACTTGGAGAGTCCGCTTGCGATCAAGAGGGACAAGTGCATGTGTATCAACGTGGTGCGTGGGACGACAGATCCGAAACTCCCATTCTACACGCAAGGCGGGTCGTTCTACATGAATGGCACCACGCGGTTCCTGGCCACGGTTCCGCAAGCCGACAAGGGCGAGACGCGGAACGCATGCAATCAATTCGGATACGAGTCGGTGGCGCTGATGCCGATCCGCCTGGGCGATCGCATCCTCGGGTTGATTCATGTGGCCGATTCTCGCGAGTACTCGGTTCCACTTGGGACGGTCCAGGTCCTGGAGAAGGTGGCGATGGAACTGGGCGCGGGCATCCAGCGGACCTTGGCCGAAGAGGAGCTGCGAAAGACGTACCGTGAACTGGAGAACCGCGTTCGTGAACGTACGAGGGAATTGTCTGAAGCAAACGAAAGGCTAACGACAGAGATCGCGGAACGTAAGCGGTTGGAGAAGCACTTCGCCCACGCGATCACGAGCTATCATCATCAGATCGGTCAGGATTTGCACGACGGCCTGGTCCAGCAACTGACCGGGCTGGGGATGATGGCCAAGGGCCTGCACCAGAAGCTGCGCGCTAGATCGCTGCCGGAAGCCGCCGCTGCTGCGGACCTGGTCGGGTTTATCCAGGACTCTCAGGATCAGGGCCGCGCAATGATGAAGGGCCTGCGCCCTGTGGAGGTGGATGCCAGTGGGCTGATGATTGCCCTGAGGGAACTTGCGGTTGCCACCGAGAGGCTGTCGGGCGTCAGGTGCACGTTCGAGTGCGGCGAGCCAGTTCTGGTAGAGGACAACAATACCGCCACGCACTTGTTTCACATCGCACGGGAGGCGGTCACGAATGCGGTCCGGCACGCGAAAGCAAAACAGATCGCGCTCGACCTGGAGGCCGAGCGCGGAAACCGTGTTCTGCGAGTGCACGACGACGGCGTGGGCCTGCCTGGGAACTTCGCCGAGATAGATGGCATGGGCGTTCGCATTATGCGATACCGTGCCGGTGTAATCGGCGCGACCCTCGAGGTTCGGCGCCGGCGGGGTCGCGGCACCGTTGTGACGTGCAGGTTCTAACAGGATGAGAACCATGGCCACAAAGAGCGCTGGGGCTGGCGGAAGAATAGTGCGGGTTCTGATCGTGGACGATCACCCGATCGTGCGGCGCGGTCTGGCGGAATTGATTGATCAAGAGCCAGACCTGGAGGTCTGCGGCGAGGCGAGCGATGCTCCGGAGGCGCTGCAGCAGGTCAGAGCGACGCACCCCGACGTGGTAGTGGTTGACATCGCGCTCAAGAGCGGAAACGGGATCGAATTGATCAAGCAGATCAAGGCTTGCGACAGCGATATCAAGATGCTGGTCTCGTCGATGCACGATGAATCGCTCTACGCGGAGCGCGCTCTACGCGCCGGGGCGATGGGTTACATCAACAAGCGGGAAGCCGTCGATAAGGTCATCGACGCTATCCGCAACGTGCTGCGGGACAAAATCTACCTCAGTGGGCGGATGACAGACCGTGTGCTCCATCAAATGCGCGAGGGCGGGAGCATCGAGCAGTCCGCCGTCGATCGCCTTTCCGACCGGGAATTGGAAGTTTTCGAGCTGATCGGCCAGGGTCTGGGCACACGCCAGATCGCCAGCAAGCTGCACGTGAGCGTCAAGACGGTCGAGTCCTACCGCGAGCACATCAAGATCAAATTGGACCTCCAGAGCGGCACGGAATTGACCCATCATGCTGTGAAGTGGGTTCTGGAGAAGGGCTGATCACCGCAGCCTGCAAGACGAACAAGAGGAAGCTGCGCCGATTGTCGGGGCGGGCTCGGAACTGCACGGGAACGAAGAGGGTTGGCCGGAACATCAGTCGAATAGTGAGGGCTGGTCGCTCAAAGGACCTTGCGCCTGACGTCCGTTTCCTCGTCGAACGGCACATTGCCGATCTGTGATCTCCTTCCGGGGATCTCCCTTGCTGATTGGCTCGCCTATTGCGTGTGGGAGGCGCCTCCCCCAGCGTCTGAGTTTGACGTGCGTTAGCCGAGAGCTCCTGCCCTTGGACTCGATGATGCGGCGCCGATGGTTGAGTCACCCCTTTCGACCTGTCGTGACTGGATCCGGCGGGTCACGAGAAGCGATAGCCGGTGGCACGTTCGACGATCTCGAGGCGAGCAATCGCTCGCACGCTGAGGCGTTCTGCAGGGAGTGGGGCGGGCGGCCCCGATGAGGCTGGTGGTTTTGAACGCGGCACTGCTGCAAGCGGTCCGGCCGGATGCGGCAACGAACGGAGCCTTCAAAGGCCTACGGGTAGGCCGGGTCCTATGTTAGGCGGCAGTGTCCCTCCTGACCCGGCCCGGGCGAGGGCGGTCGTCCGGCGGTCTTTCGCGATGGACGCGCTCGAAATGGGCATCAGTCGAGAAGGTGGTCGCCGACGTCCTGGCACTTGACGCCAACGATGGCGACATAGAAGAGCGGGTCCCCGTTGGTGGCCATGCGATGTCGGTACCGTTTCTCAGCCTCCACGGAGAACACGCCTTCGTCGATCATGCCGCGGATCAGGCGCGCGAAGCCCGACGAGTCCGGCCCGTTCAGGAAGTCCTCTTTGATGTTGAACGCGATCCAGCCTTGCGGCTCAACAAGGTTATACGCTTCGGCGAAGGCTGTCGGCGGGATGTCGCCGAATCCCAAGGCCGCCACGCACACAAGGCAGTTGAACGCAAAGCTCGCCAATTGCTCGCGCTGCTGATTGACCAGACGCGCAACATCGCCGACGAAGTAATCAGTGTAGATGCCGGGGCGATCCCGCTCCAGGGCGTCGGCTGCCTCTTGGTAGATGTCCACGCCCACTATTGCCTCGACGCCCATGTGGGCGAGTTCCTCGCCGACCATCCCATTGCCCGCGCCCAGGTCGAGCACGCGCAAGTCTCCTGGGGGTGTACCCGATCGCCGAAGCTCCGCTTCCAGCAGCCTCCGAACAGTGGCCGGCGACTGGCATTTGAGGATGTCGTAGAACAAGCGCTCGTACAGGCCCGGAATCGCGTAAACATCGGCGTAGTCGTGGAACCGGATCTGTTGCCAGTGCCCGTTCACGCGCACCACACACCACTCAGCATCCTGCGACATGGAAAGGCCCGGCTCAGGCAGGGCGACGTAGCGAGGGCCAAGTAAACGTTTTGCCCGTCTGTTCGAGGCGGCTGGAGTTTCGAGGGTTTGCACGGCTCGTGTTCCTTTCTGGTGTTATGGTGGGGACGTTGCTGGCGCTTGACCGGTCTTATTAGCTGCGGGTACCGCAGCTGGGTGCGTTGGCGACGGTGCATTAGGCTGCCTCTCCGCCTCTCCGGGCGTTGCACCGATCGGCCCGGTAACAAGTATTGGAGCGGCTTCAATGGCCTCTGCGTCCATCATGGCGGCGATGTGCTGGAGCGTCGCCAACATCGAGGTCCGTTCCCACTCCTTGAGTTTGGCCAACTCGTCGCGGAAACGATCCTGCAAGAGCGACGGCGCCGTCGTTAGGATGTCAGAGCCCTTTCCCGTGACCGTGATGATGACGCTTCGCCGATCTGCGCCATCGCGCCTGCGGCTGACGAGGCCGCGTCGTTCCAGGCGATCCAGAATGCCGGTCATTGTGGGTTGGCTGAGACTTACGGCCTTCGCGAGCGCACTGGCTGAGACCGGACCAAGCCGCGCGGCCTCCCGCAGGGTTGCAAGCTGCGGTCCGGTCAGTCCGTGTGCCACCGCGAGGTAGCGCGAGTGCAGGTCCACCGCACGGATGATCCGCCGAATGGCCGCCACGATTTCGGGCTCAAGATTCGACGACTCGCTCACTTGCAGTCTCCGGCGCTCTGCCCCCTGCCGACAGAGGGAAGAAGGTTAGTGTGAAAACGATTCCTTGTCAAGATGAAACCGGCGATTCCGGGATGCCTCCCGGCCCCTACTGTAAAGGCTTTTCAGAAAGAAGCTTACAAGAGGGACAGCAGCAGGGATATCTTGGAAAGGGCGCCGGCCGACAGCCCGATCGCTTCCCATGCAAAGTATTTCTGGCAAGTGTGTGTCCCGGTCGCTAATACTTGGTCCGGATAATCTTGGCAAGCAGGCCGAGGAGGGCGGTGTGACCTCCAACGGTGGTCAGCAGGGATCTGCAGCACGCCTTGGGGATGAAGGAGACGGGGCAGCGATGGCCGCATTGTTCACTGCGCGGGCGAGGCGGCAGCGGGCCGCGGAGCAGCTCTTATGTGTGGGATAGCAGGCGTGTGGGGCGAAGCGAACCGCTCATTGGTGACCCAGATGATGGGGGCCATGGGTCACCGCGGGCCGGACGCACAAGGCCAGTTGGTATGGCCAAATGGCGCCCTTGGTCACCGGCGGCTGTCGATTGTGGACCCCGAGGGCGGCGACCAGCCGATTCTGAATGAAGATGCTACGAAAGCGATCGTCGCTAACGGCGAGGTTTACAACTTCCCCGCTTTGAGCCGTGAGCTGGGGGAGCGTCATCGGTTTCGGTCGCGCAGCGACACGGAGGCAGTTCTGCACCTGTATGAGATGTGGGGACCGCGGAGTGTCACCAAGCTGGACGGGATGTTTGCGGTGGCTATTGCGGACGGGCCCGTGCTCTTCGCGGCGCGCGATCCGGTAGGCGTCAAGCCGCTGTACTACGCAAGGCACAACGGTAGGTTCGTCTTCGCTTCCGAGATTAAGGCGCTGTGTGGGGCTGCGAGTGCGGTTCGGGAGTTTCCCCCTGGGGCTTGGTTCCGCAGCGACATGGGTTTCCGCTCGTATTATCGTGTGCCGGACCGGCAGCCGCGCAACATGCCGCTCGATGTGCGAACGCGCCTCTTGCGTGCCACGCTGGAGCAAGCGGTGTGCAAACGGCTGATGGGCGACGTGCCGGTCGGCACGTTCCTCTCGGGCGGCCTGGATAGCAGCATCATTGCCGCGATCGGGCGGCACCACCTCAAGGAGTTGCACTCGTTCTCGGTTGGGTTGGCAGGTTGCGCGGACATCGAGGCGGCACGGCTGACGGCGCGGCACCTGGGCACGGTTCATCATGAATACATCTATACGGCGGAAGAGGTGCTCCATAAGCTGCCGGAGATCATCTATTATCTGGAGTCGTTCGACGTGGACCTGGTGCGGAGCGCGATTCCATGTTATTTTGCGTCGCGGCTGGCTTCGGAACACGTTAAGGTAACCCTGACGGGCGAGGGCGCTGACGAGCTCTTCGCTGGATACCAATACCATCGGTCCCTTTGTGATTCGCAGGTGCTTCACGACGAGTTGCGGCGATCCATTAGTGCGCTGCACAACATGAATCTGCAGCGGGTGGATCGGCTGACCATGGCGCATTCGGTCGAGGGCCGGGTGCCTTTTCTCGACGCCGGGGTGATCAACGTGGCGCAGAGCATTCCGCCGGAAATGAAGCTCCGGGGCGACCCGCCGGTTGAGAAGTGGATTCTGCGGTGGGCGTGCGAGGATTTGCTTCCGGTTGAGATCGCCTGGCGGACAAAGGAGCAGTTCGATGAGGGCAGCGGGACGACTGCGGTCCTTGGAAAGGTCGTGGCACGGATGGCGAAGCGCCTTGGGGTAGTTGCGGATGGCGCCGCGACGGCGCGGGATCTTGAGGCCCGTGTGTACCGGTGCCTGTATCGGCGGGAATACCCGCCCGCGACGGACAAGCTTGTCGCGAGATGGCGAGGAAGTCCGGGATCGGGTTGTGCGGATGATTGGGCTGAGTGAGGTATGTAAGTCCTTCGACGGGGGGCAGACGTTTGCGGTACGGAATCTGACGCTGCAGGTACGGCCGGGGGAGACGCTGATTCTGCTAGGCTCGTCCGGCTGCGGTAAGACAACGACGCTGAAGATGATAAACCGGCTGATCGAGCCGACTTCGGGCTCGATCGAGGTCGATGGCCGCAACGTGCTCGAGCACGATGTGTTGGAGCTGCGGCGGTCGATCGGGTATGT
>CAYGAN010000012.1:7508-7786 GCA_964347585.1 uncultured Planctomycetales bacterium
AGGGCATCGGCCTGTTCCCGCACATGACAATTGAGGAGAACGTTGGCGTTGTGCCACGTTTGTTGGGTTGGTCGAAAGGGCGACGGCGGGAGCGTGCTTGGGAGCTGCTATCACTTATGGAGCTCGATCCGGATGAGTATGCGAGGCGATACCCGCGGCACTTATCTGGCGGCCAGCAGCAGCGGGTGGGCGTGGCGCGCGCGCTGGCGGCGGACCCGGCTTACCTGCTGATGGACGAGCCATTCGGTGCGCTCGATGCTCTGACACGCGATGCGCTT
>CAYGAN010000012.1:7822-12123 GCA_964347585.1 uncultured Planctomycetales bacterium
CTGGGGCGTCCGACAACAGAATTCGTACGGGATCTGTTCGCGCGACCCCGGGCGAAGCTCACTGCGTTGTCCAACGAGTCGGAAAGTCGATCGTAACAGAGGGGCTTTGTGTCAGGGACTCTCGGGATGGCGCGTCCGAACAACGATAGTTCCGGCAGGCTGGAGTCTAGGCAGGGGAGCGGGTCGGCGGAGGCGAAAGCCAAGCGGGTGATGCGGGACGTGCTGCGTGAGCTGGATCTGGACCATCGTGCGGAAGCAGCTCGGTTGTTCGTCAAGGGCCTCTCCCATGGCATCGTCCCCGAAGGAGCCGACCTTGCGGAGTGGCTCGTTGAGACGGTCGGGACAGAGGCGGCGGCCAGACTGATTGTTGCCTTTGTGCGATGCCCCTGTTTTTACTGCGAGAAGGGGCGGGAGGCGTGTGAGAACTGCGGCGGGCGTGGCCACTCTCGTAGTGGGGCGGTGTGCGAGCGATGTGCGGGCCTCGGTGTCGCTCGTTGTGATTTCTGTGACGGCTCGGGCTGGGTTACGCTCAACTATGTGCCCGAGGGGTTGCAGGTGCGTGTCCTTGTCGATCGCGCCCATCTTGCGATCCGATCCATCGGCAAGCAGCTCGAGCAGCGCGTACCGCGGCCTTCGCGGAGCGCCCCGGCCCGATCGCTGAAGGAGTGTGCCCGCCTGCTGTTGGATTTGAATCGCGCCATGGGGGTACTAGAGAACTCGCTGGTCGCGGCGAGAGAACTGGCCGAACGGGATCGGCAGTGGAAGGATAGACTTGCCAGAGTCGCGCGGTCCTCGATTCGAGCTGGCGCCAAAGGTGAAGCGCGGATTCTCGAAATCATCCGATGTATGGCAGCTTTGGCTCGATTGCAGGCTGAGTCGGCTGCTCGGGGATCTGCGGACCGCAAGCTGGCAACCCGTCGGGCTGACTTCTACGAGTCGCTACTGGATCCGGCTAAGATGCTGGCAGGCACGGGTCTGGCGCACCCGCTGCTGCATGAGGCCGTCGGCGAGCATCTGAGGAAAGCCCGGCGCGGGGAGAACTCGGAAAAGGTCGCCAGGCGCGAACCACGTCGTCTTAGGGGGCGAGCGAAGGGCGCTCGGGGGCGGCGAGGCAGACAATGATCCCCGCAGGCGGTGTGTATGTCACGTCGATGCAGGAGGAAGCGGGCCAGAGGGCTTTCTTGCGGTGATTGTCAGAACTTACCTGCGCGCGCATTGCTGGCGGCACCTGCCTCACGCACCGCGGGTGCCTCTGTCGGCCGGCCTGGACGCACCGCGAGGGGAGCGCCTGTGATGAAGCCTGTCCGCGTATCGGTAGCTTTGCTGATCTGTCTGGCTGGCGAAAGCGCGCTAGGCCAGGGCAGCGCGAGTGTTCGAATCGGATCAAAGAACTTCACCGAGCAGGAGATCCTCGGCGAGCTGGTGGCGCAACTCGTTGAGAAGTACACCGATCTGGACGTGGAAAGGCGGTTCGGGCTCGGGGGTACGGGGGTGTGCCACTCAGCGTTGGTGGCGCGCGAGCTTGACATCTACGTCGAGTACACCGGAACCGCGCTGCTCAACGTGCTCAAGCACAAGCCGCTGACGCACCCGGACGAGGTGTTCCAGATCGTCTCGCGGGCTTATAGAGAACTTTTCGACCTCGAATGGCTGCCCCCGCTTGGCTTCAACAACACCTACGCAATCACGGTGCGTGCCAAGGAAGCTGACGAGAACGGGTGGCGGACGATTAGCGACCTCGTTGGTGCTGTCGAACGACTGGCCGCCGGGTTCACCAGCGAGTTCGTGGAGCGCAGCGACGGCTACCCGGGGTTGCGTGAGGTTTATGGCCTCGACTTTGCCAGCGTAGTCGATGTGGATCCGGGTTTGATGTACGCGGCGCTGGCAAAGGGACAGGTGGACGTGATCTCTGCGTTCGCGACGGATGGGCGGATCGCCGCATATAACCTGCGCGTACTACGCGATGACAAGGCGTTCTTCCCGCCGTATGACGCTGCCCCGGTCGTTCAGCGGGCGCTACTACGCGAACATCCGGAGCTGCGAGCTGCTTTGGCGCCCCTCGTCGGCACGATCGACGATGAGACAATGCAGAAGCTCAACTACGCGGTGGACGAGCTTCGCAGGAGACCCCGGGCGGTGGCGCGCGATTGGATCGCGTCGCGTCGCGTGCCTGGGACGCCGACTGTGGATCAGGAAGGTCAGCAGCGAAGTGCTGAGGCGATCGGGTTCTGGGCCATGTCGGTGCAGCGGCGGGGTGAGCTGTGGCAGAAGGTGCTTGAGCATCTGGGGCTGACGGGGATGGCCATGGTGATCGCCGTCGTGGTCGGCGTGCCGGCCGGAGTCGGTATCCATCGCTATGCAGCAAGCAGTGCCTTCGTGCTGGCCCTGACCGAGGTCGTACAGACGATTCCGAGCCTGGCGATGCTGGCGTTTCTTTTCGCGGTCTATGGGGTTCTCGGGACGGCGCCGGCGGTGACGGCCCTGGTGCTCTACGCCTTGCTGCCCATCGTGCTGAATACGTTTACGGGCCTTCGGCAGGTTCCGCCGGCGGCGGTGGAAGCCGCAAACGGGGTGGGCATGTCCACGGGGCAGCGTTTGTGGATGGTGGAGTTGCCGTTGGCTCTGCCCGTCATCGTGGCCGGCATCCGAACCGCCACAGTCTGGACCGTCGGCATCGCGACACTTTCGACGTATATCGGGGCTGGCGGTCTGGGCGACTTCATCAGCCGGGGCCTCGCGCGGAATGATCCGCGCCTCACGCTTCTCGGGGCGCTGCCGGCTGCGGTCATGGCCGTGGTGCTTAGCGTGGGCATCCGGAGTATCGAGAGAGTGCTCAAGAGATGGTAAGGCAGGGTTGCCTCCGCACGCTCCGCTCCCCCCGTATGCCGAAGCGACGATAGCCGGACGTGGGCTGTCCTCGCTGCGGGACGCGTGGCAGGCCCGCATGGCGGCAGGCAGCGTTGATGACGCCGCAACGGTGTTGGAGTTGAGTCAGAGGGGATCGCTAGCCGGCGGGTCGGCTCGGCGGTGCTCGGCGTAACCTTGGCGGGTCTTGGCCTTGTCGTCCAGTCGGTTGGTCAGGTCCTTGCCCTTGTGCTCGCAGCAGTGGCTCGCGGCGAAGGCAGATGGCTTGCCGGTCCGCCGTTGCTGCTCTTGATCGGGAGCTTGCTGGCGGGGGGTGTTGTGTGCCGCCTTATCTTTCCCGTCCAGAGGCGATATGCCCATGGGATGGTACGACGGATCGTATGTGCCAGCCCCCACATCTCGGTAAGCTGCATGAGTGCGTCTGCGAGGTACCACTTACTGCTCTTGGGGCGCACGAGCGCCCAGGCGAATCGCAGGGGGTTGTAGAAATACAGATATGCGATCATCAGGCTGAGCTGCTTTCGCCAGGGCTTGTCCGCCCGCGAGGCCACCACATAGTTCCCGTCCACCATGTACTCTTGGACGCGCTGTCGGCCGACGCTTTCGTACGCCAGCCCGGTGGTGAATGCCTCTTCGTATAGCTTCGAGCCGGTGGCGGGGCTGATCATTAAGACCTGCATGCTGATGGCGCCCGCCTTGCGCAGCAGCGCGACCTGGTTAATCAGGCCGTAAGAGCTGTGCGGCGTGTATAGCGGCGGGCCGTCGTGGTGCATCATCATCGGCATCGGGTAAATCCCGTGCTTCATCAGCAAGCGAAAGGCCTCGGTGGTACTGTCCACGGTCTGGCCCTTCTTGATGAGCGAGGCGGTCATGTCCTCCACCCCCAACCACAGGCCGCGCAAGCCCGATGTGCGGAAGAGTTCCAGGTGATCTTTCATCCGAATCGTGTCATGGACGGTGACTTCCGTGGCCCAGCGGACCCGGCGCCGCAGCGGGCTGCCGTTCGTGTGGGCTCGTGCGATTGCCTCGGCGATGTTCAGTGCGAGATCTTTGTTGTTGAAAAAGTTGTCGTCGGTTCCGAAGAAATACCTGATCCCGTACTCCGTGTTGAGCCGGCGCATTTCATCGGCGACGCGCGGGCCGCTCTTAACTCGGAATTGACGCTGGTTGTAGGCAGGGATCGGGCAGTAGGGGCACCCAAATCTGCACCCGAAGGTCAGAATGAGCGACGCCAGGGGGCTATGCTTGCGCACCCGGTCGGCGGGGATCGCCCGTTCGGCGAGCCCGGTCTTCTTACTCGGTGGCTCCAGCAGCTTGTATCCCAACGACGGGTGGGGCAGCTCGTCCAGGTCCCCGACGAGGCGTTGGACGCCCGTATCGACGAGCTCCTCCGCCACTCCCTCGGTATCCGTACGGGCATAGACCAGGCCGGGGAT
>CAYGAN010000012.1:12133-21185 GCA_964347585.1 uncultured Planctomycetales bacterium
TCGCACCGTCGCCCGTGTCGACGAGTTCCTCGGTATGACCCACGGGGTCGGTCCGCGCATAAACCAGACCGGGGATGTCGTCGAGCATGCCGCTGTTTCGTGCTCGGATGAACACGCTCCGCATCGACTCGCCTCTGCCGCGCAAAGAAAGGAGCACCTCGATCGCGCTGAGCAGAACAAACTCTTCTCCGGTGCATACCAAGTCCGCTCCCCAGCGGTCGTCCGGCTTGTGGCTGAAAAGATCCCATGGCTCGTAGATTGCTTTGGGCCCTCCCGCGATGATCAAGGGCCTGTGGGCCAGGTCGATTCCGCACGCGTCGTAGATGAGTTCACGCGCGCTGGCCGAGTGAATCTGCATGCTCGATACCATGAAGATGTCGGGCGTCCGGCCGTCCAGCTTCATGGCGGAGGGGCGGAACCTGCGGTTCCATTGTTGGAGCACGATGCGCGTCTTGTCGAATCCGGCGTCGGCCATGGCCGCTCCCACCGCCCGCGCACCCGCCGGTGCCAGTTTCATGGACGAGATAAAGAACGGGAGCATCCGCGTACGGTGGTCGAATGCGCACGCGATCACCGTGGTCAGGTCGTGCTCGGGGGCTACCCTGCGGAGACGCTTCCTCAGCGCGACCATTTCGCCCGGTCTGATCAGCTCGTCGCCTCGTTGACGCCTTGGCAGTTCCATCAGGCCCTTCCTGCCCTCTGGTCGTTGTCCTCACAGCCGTGCCGGGCGCCGTGGTTAGCGACGCGCCGGCCATTTCCTGGCGGGGATTATACCACCCGGTTGGTCGAGCGGCGAGTGCGCCTTCTGACGGCGTCATTTTGTACCGCCGGCGTGAGAATTGGTGGCAAAGGTGCGGGCACGCCGTTCTGCTCGTGATGGGGGGAGAGACGCCTGGTCTTTCGCGAAGTACAGGGGTTAGGGTTGCCCGCAGGGGCGAAGTCCGTCTTCCCCGGCCTCACTGCCCAAGCGGACGCCTGACCACGACCCTCGAGGCGGCCGCTCTAGAGCAGCGTTAACCGCGGCCACTCGTCGGTGTCCTCAAGATCAAGCGTCCTGTCGGCCAGCAATTCGGACACCTGCTCGTCGAACAGCAACACGGTCCTGGCCTCATGCTTGAACGTTGCGTCACTCGGACGCGCGCTATCGACTCGTGATGCGAAACCATGCTTGGCGCGAACGAACCATAGGGCGGCATATTCGGCGGCTTCGGTTCCGGCGAGTACCCGCGCCATGTGTGCGCCAGCAGCTTCGGTCACCGTAAGCGTGGGATCTCCTCCAGTGGGGCGTTCGCGTCGCGATCCGCGGGGTCACACAGAGTGTTGTCTGCGACCGACTCACGCAGATGAGCTGTTTGGTCGTCCGATCGCGGCCGCGAGAGGGGGGATGCCGAGAAAGCGCTCTGGCACCAACGCGCTGCATTCAGGCGGTGTGCTTGGGTGTCAACCGACCACGGCAGAGGTCCGACGGGTCACCATCGCCGCCCTCGCCCGCTGCCGCCGCCACCGCCACGGTTGCGGCGGTCCGTTTTTGGGCGTGCGACGTTGACGGTCAGGACGCGTCCAGCCAGTTCCGATCCGTCGAGGGCCTTGATTGCAGCCTGGCCTTCGGCGTCGTTGGGCATCTCCACGAACCCGAACCCACGCGACTGACCGGTCGTTCGATCGGTAATGATCTGAGCGCGGTTGACTGTTCCGTGGCCTGCGAAAGCCTCTTCAAGCTCGGCTGTGGTCAATTCGGGCGGGAGATTGCCTACATAGATATTGGTCATTGCTACTGACTCCAAGTGATTCGGACCGCTCCCGGAGGGCGATGGCTTGGCGGTCACGCGACTCGCACTGAAGGAAGACCAATACCCGGCCGGCAATTGAGAGATCTGAAAGAGCGCCGAAAGATGTGGCAGATTCGGTCTGCCTCTGCTTTCGATGTTCTGCAACGCATTATCGCTGGGTCATGCGAAGAACGCAAGCGATTCATCGAGAGATTTCGTCGCCACCAGATTGCTGCAGAGCGCTTGCTCACCACAATCGGGATGGGCCCGGTGGGCAGCTCAGCTGGTTCGGCTGGCGGGCCCAGACGCGGTGAGGCGTTGACGTCTGGCGTAGGTTCGTTATTGATTCCGGTTGAGGGTGGAAGGCGGATCGGCACACGTGGGGCGTGAGGTGCCGCAGATGAGAGGCGATCTTACAGTCCTGGTGTTCGGCGCAATTGCCATGTGCGGCTGCCAGGAGTCCACGCCTTTGTTTAACGGCGGGGATCTGACCGGGTGGGTCGAGGTAGGCAGTACGGGCTCGTGGTCCGCGATTGACGGTGTGGTGAGGTGTAACGGACGGCGCCACGGGTACGCGTGGCTAAGCACGGATCGGAAGTATGGCGATTTTGAGCTGACGCTGGAGTGGCGGATCGGGCCAGGGGGCAATTCGGGCATCTTTTGCCGGGCGCCGGATCGCCAGGGTCGCACGTCGCTGAAGGGCTTCGAGGTCCAGATCAAAGACGATAGCGAAGAGGACAACCCGGCGGACCTGAGCGGGGCGGTTTTCGCCCGTGTGCCAGCCATCGGGCGGTTCAGCAAGCCCGTCGGGCATTGGAACCAATACAGGATTACTTGCCGGGGCCGCCAACTTCGTGTTGAGCTCAACGGGCAGCTGGTCTGCGAGGTGCACTTCGATCGAACGGAGTCAATGAAGGACATGCCCAACGAGGGGTATATCGGCTTGCAGAATCACGGCCACCCGGTGGAGTTTCGCGACATTGAGATACGCGAGATTCGGTGAGTCCTGCCTGCAAGAGGCGAACCGCAGGTCGGCGTCGCTTTGAAACCGATCGTCATCAGGCTGACTTGGTTTCTGACCGGGTTGGGCCGCGGAGTGGACACCCAGGTTGGGGCCTGCTATAAACCGGGCCCGTCCGTGAGTTGGCGCTTACCCGCACACGTTAAACGATCACGAAAGGACCAGGATCAGTGGCAAAAGGAAAAGGAAAGCAGCTGTCCGCTGCCGAGCGCGATCGGGTACAACGGCTGAAGTGGTTTCATCAGGCCCGTTTCGGGATGTTCATCCATTGGGGGCTGTACTCCCAACTCGGCCGGCACGAATGGGTCATGAACCGTGAGCGCATCCCCGTCGCGGAGTATGAGAAGCTGGCGGTTAGCTTCAAGCCGAAGTCTCGGCCGGCGCGGGCGTGGGCCCAACTGGCCCGCCAGGCCGGCATGAAGTACATGGTCATGACCACCAAGCACCATGAGGGTTTCTGCCTGTGGGACACGCGCATGACCGACTACAACGCCGTCAAGTGTGGGCCCGGGCGCGATTTGGTTGCCGAGTTCGTCGACGCCTGCCGGGAGTTCGGCCTGCGCATCGGGTTCTACTATTCGCTGATGGATTGGCATCACCCCGACGGGGCCCGGTGTGCCAAGTCGGAGCCGGCTCGCAAGCGCTTCGTGGAGTTCACGCATGGGTGCGTCCGGGAGCTGTGTGGCAATTATGGCAAGATCGACATCATGTGGTATGACGTGCACTGGCCGCTCAGCGCCGACGGGTGGGAATCGCGGAAGATGAACCGGATGGTCCGCCGACTCCAGCCGGACATCATCATTAACAACCGCTCCGGGCTGCCGGAGGACTTCGGCACACCGGAACAGCACGTCCGGGCCGAGCCCCAAGGCCGGGCGTGGGAAGCCTGCATGACCATGAACCAGTCCTGGGGTTACACGCCCATCGACCGGGACTGGAAGTCCGCCCGCGACTGCGTCAAGCTGCTGGGGGCTGCGGCCAGCGGCGGGGGGAACCTCCTGCTGAACATCGGCCCCGCGCCTGACGGGAGCATTCCGCCTGAGTCGCGCGACGTGCTAACCCAGGTGGGCCAGTGGGTCAAAAGGAACGGCGAGGCCATTTACGGGACAGACCGGGTGCACATGGAATGGCAAATCACCGGCTACTGGACTGCCAAAGGGAACATAGCCTACTTCCACTCGCACAATTGGCCGGGCAGCGAGCTGGTAATCGGCGGCCTGAAGAGCAAAGTTCTGCGAGCCGAACTGCTGGCCACCGGCCGGAGACTCCGGTTCAAGCAATCCGGCCCGCGACTGATTCTAAGCGGCCTGCCGGCCAAGCCTCCTGACCCGCTGGTGACGGTGATCAAGCTCCCGTTGCGCGGCAAACCGCGCCAGGCCCTCGGCCCGGGGTGCGTGGTGTTGTGACCCGCACTTGTGTGTCGAGAGAAGCTGATCGGTGGCTGCCTGATCTGCTCCGGCACAGTCCCACGTCGCGCGAACTGATGAGCTATAGCTAGGCCGTCCCCCTCGCCGAAGGACCAGGAGCGGGCCCACGAGGCGCCATAAGCGTAGGTCGAAGAGAGCGGCAATGAGTCTGCGGCCTGTTACAGAGACGCCGAATGAACTGACCCTCGACATTGACTTGGCCTCGCCTGAGGGCATCGTCAGGCTGTTGCGAGCGGCCGACGCGCAGATCTTCAGCGGATACCGGACGTACCCGGGGCTGTTGGATTGCGAGATCGTCGAGAAGCTCGAGCGCGTCATTGACGGCGCGGCTGTACTGATGGGCCGGTCGGACGCCGTCATTGTCCTCTCGGGCGCGGGTACGAGCGGGCGTTTGGCCATGTTCGTGGCCCGGACGTTCAACAGACTGCTCGCAAGGGCAGGTCGCTCTGCGAACTTGCGATACCTGGTTGCGGGCGCCGATCGCGCAATCATCAAGGCCCAGGAGGGAGCTGAAGATGACCCTCGACAAGCTTGGGACGATTTGCGCGCGCTCGTCCAAGGCAAGCGTCGTGTCCTTTACGTCGGTGTGACGTGTGGTCTGTCCGCTCCGTACGTGGCCAGCCAGATCTGGCACCTTTCCAGAAGGGCGGGTTCCACGTGCGTGCTACTCGGCTTTAACCCCGCTGAGCAGGCCCGCAGCACCAAGATCGAGAATTGGGACAAGACGTTTGCGGACGTGGTCAGCCACGTGGTGCGGAAGCCCAACTGCATAGTCGTCAATCCTGTTCTCGGTCCGGAGGCGATAACGGGTTCCACACGGATGAAGGGGGGCAGCGCCACGAAGCTGATCCTGGAAACGATCTTCACGTTGGCCGCGCGCCGAGCCGGGCTTTGCCCGGGCGGCGCCACGTGCGGACCCTTGCGGACGGCGATAAGGGAGTGCCTCTACGCCTATGAGCGGACGCGGCTGGTCGTCTATGAGCAGCTAGCCGATGTCGCGGAGCTCGTCGCCCTGGGGGGCGAAGCCCTGCGAGCCGGTGGGCATATCTACTACGTCGGTTCGGGTTCTGTGGGAGTCTTGGGGATCATTGACGCAGCAGAATGCCCGCCGACATTCGGGGCTGGCTTCGAGGACGTTCGCGGGTTTATCGCTGGAGGGTGGAAAACGGTGCTTGGCCCGAGGCGTGGTCTCGATGCTCAAGGGGCGCTCTACCGAATCTCCACCGACGAGTTCGTCCGTCGGAAGCTGCCGGAGCTCGCGCCCACCGACCTCGTGGTGGGACTTGGTTCGCGTGCGTGGAGCCCTTCGCTGTGCGAACTGCTGCGGGGCAGTAAGAGAGCGCGGGCGCGAACGGCCGGGGTGCAGACCGCAGCCAAGCGCCCAGCCGGAGTTCCGCTTGACGTGCTGGTGTCCGTGCCGCGGGTCCCGGCGAGCATTCTGGGCGGTGCTTCTATTCCGGCGGAGTTCGCAACGAAGCTCGTCATCAACGCACTGTCCACGGGCGCGCACGTGCTCAGCGGGAAGGTCTATGGGAACCGCATGGTGGATCTTCGGATCAGCAACGCCAAACTCTGCCATCGTGCGGTTCGTATCATCCAGGATACGACGGGCGTCTCGGCCGAGGTCGCAAGGCGTTGCCTATTGCGGAGTATCTATCAGACCGATCGGCTCACCCGGACGATGCTTCGGGCCCGGCCATCTCAGCACGTTGAGGCAGCGACGAACATGGCGAAGGTCGTCCCTCGGGCGCTGATTCTTGCCGCGAGCGGAACAGCCTATGCCGAGGCGGACAGGGCACTCCGGAAAGAGCCGATCGTGCGAGTTGCCGTCGGACGTTTGCTGAAGCCCTCGTCGAGTCGCACCGGCCGACGGGCGTCGCAGTGAGCTTCTGATCGTCAATCTGCGGTCTGCGACCGCTGGAGCGTCAAACGCGCGTGGAGCAAGTGAAGGAAGCATCTTGCCCGTCGCTGTTAGCGGATGGCCGTTACGGCAGTTGTCCGAAGACATCCAAGTGCCGATCGGTCACCATGGCAACCTGGATCGCTTCCAGGCCGGCGCCGTCGAGTTGCGTTCGGATCTCTGCGGACGTGTAGGCCGACAGTAGCGAGCGGTAGTATTCCTCCTGCAGGAGGTCCGATTCGTGAGCGGCGTAGTGCTGGACGATGCTGCGGGCCGCTTCGGGGCTCTCCGGGCGGGCTAGGTCACGCAGCAGCACCGTCGCGCCAGACTTGCCCAATCGTTTCACTTCGGCCCAAAGCAGATGGACCTGTGTAATGTGGTGGGGGATGCTGTTGGAGAAAACCACGTCGAAGGCGTGCGACGTAAGCCCCGTGGCTTTCGCGTCGGCAGTGAGGAGTTGGATACGTGCGGACATTTCGGCGCGCTCGACGGCCTGCCGCGCAAACTCGAGCATCGGCCCCGACGCGTCGAGCGCCACGACGTGCCAGGACGGGCGGGCGCGTACGAGCCGCACCGGTATGTCGCCTGGCCCGGTGCCGAGGTCCAGCGCCGCCGCCCTGGCTCGGCGCCCTGCGAGTTCGAGCAGTCGTTCGACGAAGGCCTGGTTGACCTCGGCGAAATCCGCGTGGGCGTATGCCCGCGCCTCCTCCGCGTCATCCATCGCCTCCGGTTCGGGCTGGCGTGGCATGCCAGTATGCATCGCAGGCGGTTCCGATCTTCCGAGCTCGGCACGCTGCCTCATGTCCGGTCTGACAAAACAACGGATCGGAAGCGCATTCTAACGAGTCAAGAGCAGGTGTGTCCCCACCGCGAGTTCGTGAGGACAGGCACCCACAAGCGTAGGTTTCAGCGGGAACGGACGCACGGTCAAGCCGCTGTTCTGTTATCACGGCATCGGTGTTGACCGTTGCTCCTGGGCTTGGATAATCAGCGTTCCTTGGTGCGAGCGCTTGCAGGAAGACATGCGTGTAAAAGCGTCCGGACTTGAGCAGGACGATGCAAGACCTTACCGAGCAGTTTGTCGAACTAGTCCGTCGGACGTCCACAGACCTGTCGGCTGACGTGGAGGAAGCGCTGCGCCAAGCACGCGCGCTCGAGGAACCCAACTCGGCAGCTCAATCGGCGCTGGATGCAATTCTCGAAAACGTTGAGTTGTCTCGCAGGACGTGCCGACCGATTTGCCAGGACACCGGCACGCCGATCTTCTACGTCCAACATCCGCTTGGCTGGAGCCAACGGGAGCTGTCCCGCCAGATTCGACAGGCGGTTCGGGCGGCGACGGAGAAGGCGTATTTGCGGCCGAACGCGGTCGAGCCTGTGTCCGGGAAGAACTCAGGCGACAACACCGGCGTGGGCTTCCCCTCCGTGCACTTCGAGGAATGGGAGCGGGACTGCCTGCAGGTGGGGTTGATGCTCAAGGGCGGCGGATCGGAGAACTGCGGACGACAGTACACGATCCCATCGCCCGAGTTCCCCGCCGGTCGGGACATGGAAGGCGTTCGCAAAGCCGTGCTCGATGCTGCTTTCCGCGCGCAAGGCGAAGGGTGCCCACCCGGCATTCTGGGCGTCGCCGTCGGCGGCGACCGAGCGTCGAGCATGGCGAAGGCCAAAGAACAGTTCTTCCGGCCGCTGGGCGACGCCAATCCCGACCCTGAGCTGGACAGAATGGAAAAGCAACTCTGCGACGAGGCCAATCAGCTTGGCATCGGGCCGATGGGCTTTGGTGGGAAGACAACAGTCCTTGGTGTCAAGATGGTCCAGCTTCACCGCGTACCGGCTTCATTCTTTGTCTCGGTGGCATACATGTGCTGGGCCGATCGACGCAAGTTCATGACTTGCCGCGAAGGCAAGGTGACAATCGAATAGCAGGGAGATCTGCCCGTGGCAACCGAACTACAGGTTCCGATCGGCGAGGCCCAAGTCCGTTCGCTGCACGTTGGCGATCAGGTTCTGCTGAGCGGTGTGATCCTCACGGGGCGCGACGCGGCGGAAAAATCCATTGGGGAGAACTTTATTCGGGGGTCGGTGCCCGAGTCCGAGCGCGAGACGTACCGCGCCCTTCAGGACGGATTGCGCGAGTCGGCCATCTACCACTGTGGGCCGGTCGTCCGGCAGCGCAGCGACGGCAAATACGAGTTCGTCGCCGCCGGACCAACCACGAGCATTCGCGAAGAGCCTTACCAAGCGGAAGTCGTCGGCCATTTCGGTCTTCGCGCCGTTATTGGCAAGGGCGGGATGGGGACCAAGACCCTTGAGGGCTGCCGTGAGCACGGTGCGGTTTATCTGCATGCCATCGGTGGGGCGGCTACGCTCATCGCTGAAAGCGTGAAAGAGGTGATCACGGTTCACAAGCTGGAATTCGGTGTGCCCGAGGCGATGTGGGTCATCCGCGTGACTGCCTTTCCCGCCGTCGTCACCATGGACAGCCACGGCGAGAGCCTTCACGAGGAGGTCAGGTCCAGTTCCCACGCCCAGCACGAAAAGCTCTTGGCCGGCTGATTAGGCTTGGACGGCACCGCGCGGTTTACGCCGGCCAGGACCCTAGTGCATGATTGCCCGGCCGACCGCGCCCCCTCGTGTAAGCTCTTCCAGGCTGTGCCGCGTCTATTCTGTCACGTGCGCCGAGAACTTCGTTGTCGCGGTCCTGCCCTCCGCGTCCTCCGCCAGCGCGACCGGATAGAAATGGCCGAGCGCTGCGTGCTCCTTATTCGGGCGAGCGTACTTCGCCGACGGGCGGGCCCTGTTTCTCAGTGGCTTTACTTGCGGTTCGAATCATTGCCGAGGATGCTGGCCTTGACGGGTGTTGGGGCGGCGTCGACCGAGCGTCGGTGAGCGCGGCTCGGGCCAGTGGAAGCGCATCTCCTGGGAGCAGGCG
>CAYGAN010000012.1:21195-29539 GCA_964347585.1 uncultured Planctomycetales bacterium
GATGCTGGCCTTGACGGGTGCTGGGCAGCCTCGGTCGAGCGTCGGTGGGCGCGGCTGGGCCGGCGTCGGATTGGAGCGTTCTCGGGCGACGCGGTAGAACCCGGGGCGCAACGTGTCCGCTTCCGGCCTGTGTCGGTGCTTGGTCTGCACCGGCTCACGTGAGTACAGTCTGCCGTTCTGATTGTCCCGGGGTCTTGGTCAAGGTGGGGCACCGACAACCTGCCCGCTTTCTCGTGTCCGGCTGCGGCGCTATCGAACCGATAAGACCAGGTGATGCTCGCCGCCTTTGCGGCTGAAGGGCAGGTCGATGACGATCCTGCCCTCAGGCGGCAGGGCGCAGCCATCCTTTCGGTAGGGGTTGTGAGGTAGGACAGGCCAGCGCACGTCGGCTGCTGGCGGCAGCGTGATGCGCACACCTGCGTGTTCGATCCACGCCCCGGCCTGACCGGCCTTCCAGTGAAATCCGGCCTCCCCGACAGTCGCGCTGCGACCGGACTCCGACCGGATGATCTCGTTGAATCGTGGCAACACAGTGACGTGGGCGGTCACTTGCCGCTCGTACGGGCCTATGGCTCGGTAGATGCATGCCAGACTGTTTGCATCGCCGATCTCGAGCCGCACCTGGCAGCGTTGTGATCCATAGTGAAGGTCAAGGCCGAACTCTTCCCCGGGTGCCAGCTTCGCAGCGGTGGGGACATGTTGCAGCCCTTCGGAAGGTTGGAAGTCGGGGTCTTCGTCGCTGGGCTCGTGTCGAAGAAGACGAGTATCGCCGACTGTAAAGCTGCTCCAGCCGGGCTGAAGTTTGCTGTTTCCGCCGCCGATGATCAGGCCGACAGCGTCGTGAAAAGCGCTGACCAGGTTCTGGCGATCTTGAATCCAGCGGGAATCCGACACGGGGCACACGAAGGCCGATGCACAGAGAAACCACGGCCCGCGCCGGCGGACTGCTGCATCGTTGTTGCCGAGCACGAAGTCACGATCCTGCTGCGGAAGCTCGTCCGCGCACGTTCCCTCTTGCCCGTAAAGCAGGAAAGAAGCGGCTGCATCGGCCGAGATCGCGTCGTCTTTTAACAAGGCGAACCGTCGCTGTAAGAGCGCTCGACCGATATCCGTCATGCATAGACCGACGTTGCCCAGGGGGACCCCGTGGTGATACGGATTGCGTTCGTCGATGGTCTCGACGAGCGATCCGTCCGGGTAGGTGAAGTTTGCATGAAAACTCGCGGCACGACGCAGAGCAGGCAGGACGGAGTTGTCTCCGGAAACCCCGAAATAGATCCCGAGGGCCTCCAAATACACGAAGTTGTACCGCACTACCGGGCCGGCGTGCTCAGACCAGTATCCGTCGGGGTTCTGTGCTGCCAATACCCTGGCCATGAATGCTGCAGCCTGCTGGCGCCAGTCGGGTCGATCGAGAAGTTGGCTGGCGATGTACAGGCCCATTGCGTGGTGGGCCGGTATGTTGTGCACGTGCCCAAGCGCGTGCTTAGCGATCCCGTCGCATCCGAGGCGCAACGCCGCTTCCCACCGCTGGCGTCGGTCGGACGGCGTGGCGTGTCGGATGAGCCCGTACGCACGGATCCAGCGCGAGTACGTCCACGGCATGAAGATCTTGCCCCAGGTTGAGCCGTCCTTCTTTCGGAACTCCCACTGGCCCTGGGCATCTTGATCTTCGATGAGCGCGTCGCCGCCGGCCATGACAGCCTGTAGCACTTGGTCGCTGCGATGGTACGGGTTCCTCGGATGCTCGAACGCCCACGCCACTGCCAGCGGAAATATCACGTTCTGATCGTTCACAATCCAGATGCCGCTGCCGAATCGTCCGCTCTCGCGGTCTTGCGAATGGAGAACCCTCGGGACCTCGCGCGCGAGCGCGCTAAAGCAGCGGTCACGAAATCTCAGGTCGCTTGCGAAGGTTAGTCCCACGAGCAGGAATGACGAGAGTACGACAGCGACGATCGGCAACATCGCATTGTTGGTCATTTGGACTCCCACGTGTCACGTGCTATTGGACCAGTCCGGCCTGCTGCTGAATTGAACGGGGCCGTGATTTGGCCGCCTCGCGGTGATTAGCCGCTGAGAAGCGAGGGGCGCGCCGCGGCCAGGCGCGCATAAGAGATGCGAGGCGCGGCCGGGAAGGCTGGCCAGCGGATCATTCCGCCTGGCGAATCCCAAACTGGACCGTCTCCTTATCGTCGAGGATCTTCAGCACGACGAGCTTGTACCACCGGCCCGAGCGGCCGGTGACGACGCGAACGTTCCCGACTTGGAGGTCCTTGAACTTGCTGATTTGTTTCGTGCCCAGATAGACCTCAAGATCAGCGTCAAGGGGGCGCGGGTCAGTGTCCTTGACTTTGACGAATAGCCCATCGATGGCCTCAATGATCTTTTGATAGCGGTGGTCATCTCGGCTTATGGTATGCACGACGATGAAGGCTCTGGCCGGTCGGCTTGCCGGCCCCGGTCCCGTTGGAGCCGCTTGCCGGGGATGCGACGGTGCGCCGGGGCCCGTGCTCGGACGTCGCGGCAACTCTGGAGCCCGTTTGTCGGGTCCGGCATAGGCGAGCGGTTCGGTCGGGGGAGTCGGCTGCGTGGCAGGTGGCTGCGCGTTGGATGAAGGGGCCGCCGGTTCGGCTGGTTGCTCTGCTCTCGCAATGGAAGCAGGAACGCCGCGAAGCCACTCGTGCTTGGCAACCGTGACCTCCTGCGGATGCTCGCGCTCCAATTGCCGAATTAGGTGGGCCGCTGAGGGATGATCGGGCCTGATCTCGAGCGCCCGCATGAAGAAGCGCCAAGCCTCGTCGTAACGGCCGGCCTTGACCGCCGCGTGGGCTTGGTCCTCCCAGTGGCGCGCCGCTTTGGCAGCGACACGTGCGATCGCGCCGCTGATGACTCGGTTGCTCGGTGATTTCTCAGCTGCTTTGCAGTAATACTCGTAGGCAACGTGGAACTGCTTTCGCCGCTCGGCTTGCCAGCCGGTTTGGAACTCCTTTCCGCCTGCGCATCCGCCGATCAGCCCCGCGGCTAAGCACAGACTCACGACGGCCAAAGTGCTTTTCGCCCGGGTCACAGCATTCCCCTTTGGCTGGGTCCGTCTCGCTCAAGTTCCGCCTCGGCGTCAGCGTCCGGTGCCCGCGCCTCAGTCGCGATGGGCACGTCGTCGGCATCGGGTCGTCTTGTATGGCCCGCGGGGCTCTCGGGGGGCGGGGTTACGATCAGGGGCCTGTCGAGCGGGTACGGCTCGCTGCTGAGGACGCGCGGGGCGACGATGGCTCGAACCAACTTGCTCCCGGTCGCCTCGACATGCCCGCCGTGCCAGCCGAAGGCCGCGTAAGACCCTTGCCACGGCAAGTTAACCACCTTGCGATACTGGGCCGCGTCTGCCGGCCGTGCTCGCACCGATCGCGGCAGGCGGAAGCCGCGTAGGCCGGCCGGTGGGCCGGGTTGACCGTCGGCATTGATTGCCAGGGCCGAGAGTATCCCGTCGTGTTCACTACAGACGGCGTACAACCGACCCCGCACGTGGCGCAGGGCTTGGCTCAGATCGTGGTTAGCCGAGATCGAGGACGAGAACAGCACGACGTTGTCCACCTCCACCTCGTCGGGTAGCTGCGCCAGCGCCGAAACGATCAGCGCCGTGCCGGCTGATAGACCCATCAGGTGGATTGCCTCGCCTGGGTTCTTTTGGCGGGTCTTTGCAATACGCTTGGCCAGTTGCCTGGCCTTCAGCTTGCTACGCGCCGCCAGCAGGTGGTCCGCACCTGGACCGAGAAATGAGCTCCACGTGAAGGTCTCGAACCTGCCGCGGTATCCGGCCGCCTCCATGCCTTGGCGGACCGAACGGCCGGCGCCGGCATGGCCGGCACCATCAAGAAAGATGATTGTCGGCGACTGAGGCGTCGGCCGACATCCTGCCGTCCCCGCGAAAAGAACGGCTATCCCGGTCAGGGCAGCGACGAGAAAGCGACACGGGTAAGATCGCAGTGTGGACTCCGCCCGAGTGTGCTCTGTGTTACTGTTGAGATTCATCACCGACTACCTGAACGTGTGTCGAGTCCACGCGGCTGCTCCTGCCTGGAGCCGCCAAGTTACCCGGATCGGCTCGGATTGTGAAGGTGTCAACCTGCCCTCGGTCGGAATCTGGCCGTACCGCTCCGGGCGTTGTCGTCTGCAGGGCCAGTCCCAGGCTCGTTGCCCACTGCCGTAGGCTGTGATAACTTCGAGGGAGTTGTCCGCACAACGGGCGGGCTGCTGGACGCAGGTGCCGTGCCAATGCGAGAGCACGGGTAGGAGAGGCCGATTATGCCTAGAATCAATCGTGGGCCGCGCAAGACTGGGCACCAGGGCTGCCAGCTCCCGGATCGTACCGGCTGGCAGGTGCGACTCCGGCTTTGGATCGACGTGCATGGTCACAACGCTCTGGGCCCAGGAAAGATCGGCTTGCTGGAGGGCATTGCCGACCGGGGGTCCCTGTCAGCCGCTGCCAAGCAAATGAACATGAGTTATCGCTTGGCCTGGGAGCACCTGCGACTGATAGAGAAGCGCACCGGCCTGAGGGTCGTTGAACGGCAACGGGGCGGCCCCCGCGGGGGGCAGACCATTCTGACTTCCGACGGTCGATTGCTGTTAGCAGCGTATGGCTGCTGCCGCGAGGAGGTGGAGGCCGCTGCTGTCAGGGCGTGTGCGAGGCATTTTGCCAAATGGATGAATGCTCCCTCGGCGCCCATCCACGAACGGGCGAACGAACGATCCGCAACGCAGGATGGTCTCGCGCCGGCTTAGCCAGCCTGCGGCGCTGTGCCCCCGGCCCCGTCAGGCGGTCCGGTTGCGGCTCCCTGAAGAAGGATGAGTCGGCGGAGACTGATCCTGGCTTGCGAGGGGGCCAGTCCGAGCTAGCAGCAACGCTTCGGCACACTCCTGTGACATGCGCACCGTCTGCACGCCCACCGCCGTCATCAGCCTCGCCAGGTTGCGGATTCTCCGCCGCCGCCACCCGCCGCGCAAGCGCATTGCCTGACTTGTCCTCCGGACGTTCTCGACCAGCTTCGGCATCAGATTGAGCCCGATCGCGCAGGCCTGAGCGACTTGGGGCGTCGTTAGCCGGACAAGCACGCGGCGAATGATCATTGGCCCGACCGTGGTGCCGATCAGCAGGAGCGCAGCCGCGGCTGTCATGACACGCGTGACCATTCCAGCAGTCATCAGGGCACCAGCCGTGGATATCCCCACGCCGAGTATCTGCTTGTCGGGTGGCGCGAGGACCACAACGGGCAGCAACCCCAGCAGAGCGATGCCGATCCACAGCCGAGGCCGAACGAGCGACCGCATCGCTCGCGCGTCGATCACAGCCAGACTCGCCAAAGCCACGAGTAGCGGCGCCAGCAGCCACGGCAGCGATAGAAGCACTGATGTTGTCAGCGAGGCCACGCCGAGCATCAGGCCTACGGCTGCGCGGGCGCGCGACCCAGGCGGATCAAGATACGTTGTCCTATCGGCCATGATAGTGCTGCACATCCCGCCCCCCAGGCGGACGAGGTCGCCAAGACGCCTGCGAGGACGAACCACGCTTCAGCGGGCAAGGCCGCCGGCTCTTGTTGCGCGGTGAGGTTCCTGCTCACATCGGCGAACCAGCGCACGGCAGCCGGGCCGTATTGCAGGATCAGCATGCCCAGCAGCTGCAGCGGCGGACACAGCCCTGCCGCCGCGCCTGCCAACGCGACTCGCGCCCGGCCCGGGCGACCGGGCCACAGAACGGCCTCCATGGCTGCGCCCTCCAGCAGGACGCCGACGACGCCTGCAAGCCAGACCCCGCTGATGCTGAACATCTTGCAGACAGCCGCTACCACTGCCACGGCAACAACCGTCCCGCGTCGATCGGCCAGTCGTCTGGCCGTCGCGGCGATGAGAGCCGCGATTCCGGCCATCAGGCATCCGTAAGCCGGTCCCAGCGCTGCCCTGCCCAGCGGCGCCAGCAACATCTCGGCCGCCCCCCATAGCGCCCCGAACGCTGCCACCGTTGCGATCCAGTGGGCTTGGCCCGCGCCGATCGTAACGCTTGGCCTTTGTCTTTCGCCCTCGCGCGGATCAGTTCTCATGCAACACGCCCTGCTCCAAACGGAGAATCCGATCGCAGCATGCCTCGAGAAGCTTCCGGTCGTGTGAGGCGATCACGAACGCCGTGCCGCTCGTCCGGCGCTCCAGGATCATCTCAACCAGTCCGCGCAGATGAACGTCGTCCATGCCGTGAGTGGGCTCGTCCAATAGGACCAGTTCCGGATCGTGGCTCATTGCTGCAGCCAGCGCCGTACGCTGCTGCTGACCGAACGAGAGGGCTAACGTGGCGCGCTCGGCGACGCCGATCAGGTCGGCCGCGGTCAGCAGACCTCGCACGCGTCGATCAATACCCTCCAGCTTGGCATTTTCGGCTGCCATCGCGATCTCGCTACGCACCGTCTCGCAGAAAAGCTGATGCAGCGGGTTCTGCACGAGCATCCCGACGGATCCGACAGGCACGGCGCGGCGCTTGTGCCTACCGCGCCAGCGAACGCGGCTGCTGCGGGAGCACCGGACAGCGCCGATGAGCCCCTCCAGCAGTGTGGTCTTTCCGGATCCGTTCGGCCCGCACAGGCCGACGATCTGGCTGGTACCGATCTCCAGACGCAGGTCCTTGAGCACAGGCCTGCCTACTCGGCGGCAGGACAAATGCTGACACTCCAGCAGCGGCTGCGAGGCCGGCGCCGCGTGGCGGCTCGCGTCTGCCTGCTGTCGCACACCGTCCAGGTCGATGCGTGCCCCGATCACTTCGCAGGGAGCTGCCCCTTTCGGTCCCCGCCACGGTCGCACGCCGTCGGCGCCGTTGATGCGCATGACCCCGTCGCTCAGCGGAACCAGACTGTGCGGGCGATGCTCGATCGCGAGCAATGCAGTGCACCCTCGTTTGACGATCCGGCTCAGCAGCTCGGTCATGGCTGCTGCGCCGGCCTCATCGAGGTTGCCGGTGGGTTCGTCGAGAACGAGCAAGTCGGGCCCGCCCGTGACTGCCGCAGCAAGCGCGACGCGCTGCTTCTCCCCGCCGGAAAGCTCTCTGATGGTTCTGGTCAGCAGCGGGCCGATCTCTAGGAGCTCGACGGCCTCCGACAACGCACCCGCGCACCGCGCAGCGCGGGCGCGCTCGGCCAACTCATCCCCGACGCGCGGGCTGTGCAGCATGGCCTCGACGTTCTGGAACAGCATTGCCACGCGTCCGTCCGGGTGTGGGCTTACCGGGCGTCCACCGACCAACAGCTCACCGCCCAGCTTTCCCCCGTGGGCGCCCGGCAACAAACTACACAATAGCCTAGCCAACGTGCTCTTGCCCGACCCGCTGGGCCCGAGCAAGAGCGACATGCGCGAATCGCCCAGATCGAAACTCAGGCCGTTGTTCCATATCGAAAAGGTCGAGCCAGGGTGCTGATAGACGATATCACGTGCAGCGATCACGGACCTAATGCCCTGGTAGTGTCCTTCCGCCCCCTCGCTTGCGAACGATCACGGCCACACCGCCCAGCAAGACCACACTAATCGGCTCCGGAACGATGATGTCGCCCGTTCCGCGAGTGAGCAGCTGGTAGTAGTCCCACGGATCGCTCGTGTATTGCTCGAGCAACCCAGTGATGCTCTCGTAATGCCGGCCCATCTGGATCAGTTCATGGTAGTTGTCGTAGTTGTCCCAATTCATGTAGTCCGCGGCCCAGCACGTACCCGTGGCGTCAGTCAGCGCGTAGTTATCGGCGGCCTTGCCCAGGTCCATCTCCGTGAGGGTCACGTCCCGTGCCTGAAGCAACATGGCCTCGTACGGCTCGCTGCTGGCGTGGTTGACGGGGACCGGGATGACATCGGCCGTGGCAACGATCGGGTCCGGCAGCGCGTTGCCAGTGCTCTCGATCGTGTACGTTGCGTCCGGCGACAATCCGTCAGGTCGCGGATCATACTGCAGAAACGTCGCGCCCTTGAATTCCTCGACCGTCGACGAGCGTGTTGTCCAAGGACAGCCAGTCGCCGATTTGAACCGCATGGGCCAGCAGGCCGCCGTCTGTCCAATCCTTGACCTGGATCGCGCCCCACTGGGGGTACTGCGGATCCTGTATGAAGATCCGACAGCGGTTGCCGAAGAAAACGTGCGTGACGATCCCGCCCTGGCAACTAACGATGTTGCCGGTCTGCGGTGAATCGCCGCCCGGGTCTGTCGTGTACTGGATGTCGTAAAGGCTCAGGTCCTGTCCAAGCGCCTCGCTGCCCGGATGAGCCAGCACCGCCAGCAGGCAAAACAGGCTGGTAAACACAGTTCGCGTCATCTTCGCCTCCT
>CAYGAN010000012.1:29552-41182 GCA_964347585.1 uncultured Planctomycetales bacterium
ATTCCCTATCCCGCCGACTTCGCACGCGGCGGAAACAACCGTATCGGCGTGAGGGCGCGCTGTAGCGCCGTCACTGCCCCGTGACGTTGGTCTGCATCGTGGCATAGTCGATCAGATCCACGTCCTCGTCATCGTCGAGGTCGCAACGCCGGCAGTCGTAATCCGGCAGCAGATCCGGGATCCCGCCGCTCGCCCCGCTCCAGCACGTTTCCAGAGTGGCATAGTCGTCCGGGTCTACGTCACCGTCCCGATCGAAATCGCCTGCGACGATCAGATCGCCTGTGCTGCGAGTCAACAACTGATAGTAATCAAAGAATCGGCCGCCGGCCGTACTGGTGTATTGCTCCAACACGCCGGTGACGCTGTGCAATCGCTGTCCCAGGCGTACGAAATCGTGATACTTCTCCAAGAAGACGTCTGAGTTCATGTAGTCAGCCGCCCAGCAATCTCCCGTCAAATCCGTCAGCGTGTAGTTGTCCAGAGCCTTGCCGAGGTCCCAGTCGGTCACAGTCGCGCCTCGAACCTGCAGCAGCATGTGCTCGTAAGGCTCCGCCGCGTGGTCTGCGACGATCCAGTCGCCGTTAGGTTGTTCAAGCGGGGCGGCAATCTCATGGGCGCGGACAGCGATTGGATCGGGCAGCGGGTTCCCGCTGCTGACGATCTGGTATGTTGAGTTCGGCGAGAGCACGCCGTGCCCATACTGCAGGAAGGTGTTGCCAACGAACTCTTCGACGTAAACATCGCTGAGCGATACCCAGTCACCCACTTGCACGTTGAAGGCCAAGTCCCAGCCGATGGTAAAATCCTTGACCTGTATCGCCCCCCAGCTTGGATGGTCGGCGTCTTGTAGGAACACTCGGGCGTATGCCTGGTAACTGACGTGCGTGACGATCCCGCCGACTAGGTCAACGATCTGGCCCGCATAAGGCGACTCGCCTGTCGGGGCAGTCGTGTGCTGGACATCGTAGATGGTCAGCGGGTCAGCCCTGGCTACAGCACTAGCCCCGGTGATAACGGCTGCAAGGCATACCAAGTGAGCACGCATAGCTTGCGATCCTGTCCGACTACGACCGTCGCATGGCGATCAGCACACGGGTTAGAGACGCTAAGGTGGGTACGGGTACCAATCCGGGTCGCTCCGGGGCGGGGCCCGCCGGGAAAGCACCCGCACGTCCCAGCCTTGCTTCCATACGCTCTTGCGCCACTCCGCGTGGTTGTCGCAGAGCAGCACCATTCCGCCCAGCCCGCCGCTGGCACGGTAGTGCCTCGCTGCGAAGGCCTTTGGGTAGCTGCCGCAGTACTTGCCCGCACCTCCGTACCAACCGCCATCGTCGAAGCCCCTGTAGGGATCAAGCAGCTGCTCGAACAGCAGGATCACTCTCGAAGCGGCGATGATCTTGCTCGTGTCGAGAAACGACGGCATCGGCCAGCCCGTGCCATCGGCCGGTGGCCAGCAGTTGCGATCCAACTCCAAACAGGAATTCATCGCGTAACTGAAGTAGCCCTGCTCAGACGGCCTGTAGCTGTAGTCTCCGTCGGCCAGGACTTCGGACCACGGGCACTGATAGAAGCTCTCAGGCCCCGGCCGTTGGCCCAGCGGATAGTCCCGCCACGGCTTCCTGTGGATTGTCGGGGGTAGCACATCTACCCAGCCGCACCAGTCGGCCGCGTCTTCGGGCGTCGCGGGCGGGTCAGTTGGGTTGCGATCCAGCCCGTCGCAGTGAGGCCAGACGCCGACGTGCTCGGCCGCGTAACACGCGAACGCCGTTCCCCACTGTCGTAGGCGCTGCCCGCAAATCACCTCTTGTGAGCTTCGCTGCGCTTGGCCGAGCGCCGGCATGAGCATGGCCAACAGTAGGGCGACGATGGCCACGACCACCAACAGCTCGAGGAGGGTGAAGGCACGGCACCAAGATGCTTTGCCAAGCATATCGCTACCCAACAAAAACGACCGCTCTTCGCTCGGCCGATCCCTGCTGCTTGCGTCACCCTTAGCGCTAACCCGCCTCACGCTTGGCTGACTTGTCGGGCATTCTAATCGGCTGCCGCCTTTTTGCAAGTCATTGATTCCCGGTGCTGTCTCTAGCTCGGCCGGCCATTCGGCTCGCCAGGGACTCTTCCCGGCGCTAGGTTGGCGCGCGGCATGCTCGCGGTCTGCTCCGCTCAAGATGCGGGCCACGCGGGCGGGCGACCCACGGGCTGTAAGTTGCTGCTCAACAGAGCGTTAGGTCTGGCGTGACGCCGGTGAGCCTTGCTTTCTTTGCCGCCTTGAGTTAGAAGCCAGGACGCTAGGTGCTGCGATAATGCCTCTGACAGTCGTGACCGCAGAGCCCGGCGCTGGCAAGACAAGTTTCGTCCTGGCCTACCTGGAGGATCAGGCGCGGCGCGGGCGGCGGATTGGCGGTGTGCTGGCTCCGGCGGCATTCGAGCGCAGCCGGCGAGTCGGTTACGACCTGGTCGACGTCGCAACCCAGCAGCGATGGGTGTCATGTCGCACCAAGCCGGTGGGCGCCGACTGGATCCGGCAAGGGCGGTACAGCTTCGACCCCGAAGGGCTTCACCGGGCCGCCGGAACGATCGTTTCCGCCGTACGCAGCGGCGATGATCTGGTAGCCGTTGATGAAGTCGGGCCCCTGGAGGTCCGCGGGGACGGGTTGGCACGTGCCGTGCGAGCGGCTTTGCGAGACTTGCAGGCGCCGCAAGAGTTGATCCTCGTGGTCAGAGGATCGCTGCTTGAGGAAGTGGTCCGCGCGTTCCCTTCATCGCTCTGGGAGACGCACAAGCAGATTTGTCCTCCCTGGCCGGCGGTTGGGGGGTCAGTGCGATGAAGGTCGCGTTCGGTGGCGGCGGGCGATACGTGCCTGCCGCCTGCAGCACGTCGAGGGCATCCGGGGCACAGGGCATTCACGTCGAGGGGCGTCTCGGCCTGCGAGGTCGGTCCATCAGCAGGCTTACCCGGTCGAGATCCTCCAGCGACAGTGTCGCTTGAAGGGCGCTCTTTGCCTGGTGAAGGGTCGTGCGCCGCGTGAGATGGGTCAGGACGATCTGCTGGCTGCTGACCCGGGCCACTACGGCAGGCAGGTCCGCCAAGTGCAGATGTCGGCCGGCTCGTGCGCGATGAAGGTGGTCGGAATCGAAGAAGGTGCATTCGATAATGAGTACGCGGCTGTTGCGCACGAAGTCAAGGCCGAGGAAATCTCCCGGACCCGTATCACCACAATAAGCGACCAGCGGAACCTGCAGTTCATACTGGATCTGTACGCCCTGCTTCTTCAGTTCGACCAGCTGAAGGCCGGTGCGGTCGGCAAATTCCGGCTTGAGCTTCTTACGTGACTCAACGACGGCGTAGCCAAGGGCCGGGCCGCCATGATTGACCCCGAACGCTCGAACGAGCAGGTTCCGGCGAATGGGAAACTCGTCGCCCGGGCGCATGCCGACGATACGGGCCGGCGATGGGTGTCCTTCAATTCGGGCCCAGACGCCCATCAGGTCGTTCAGTGGCTCGACAAGCGACTCGTGAGCTAGCACGCAGCCGGGCGAGTTACCGACGAAGGCTCGTTGGGAGAAGTAGTAGGCGACCCCCGCTGCATGGTCCATGTGGCCGTGGGACAGGCAAAGATAATCCACGGAGATGATCTCGCCGGGTGCGCGGCCGGCGTCGAAGCAGACGTTCAGCTCGGGGACAACGACAACAGTCTCCTCGCCGGCGAGGGAGTAGCCGAGCAGGCGAATACCCGCAACATCCTTCTGGACGAGTTTGGTAGGCATAATGGACCAATATGCCGTCCGAGGGCCCGTTGGTCCAAACGAATCTTTTTTACTTGACGGTCCAGATGTAGCCACTTACGTTGCCTGCGACTCCCATATATGGAGGCGAATAGGGTGTTCGACGGCTGAGGCACACGCGCCGCGGATGGGCGCGGGGCGAGCCGTACCAGCGGCGTCCGGGCGGAAGTCGGTTGGGGGGTGCGCGACGATGCAGTGTCCGTTTTGCAAAGAAACCGATCGGGACAGCGTACTTGACTCCCGACCCACGGAGGGGAGCAAAGCCGTCCGTCGTCGTCGTTTGTGCAGCGCATGCGGGCGTCGCTTCACGACGTACGAACGGGCGGAGACGAACGTCCGGGTGGCGGTGGTCAAGAAAGATGGTGGCCGGGTGCCGTTCGACCGGGCGAGGATCTTGGCTGGACTCCAGAAGGCCTGCTACAAACGACCGGTCCAGGCCGAGGAACTGCACGCTTTGGTGGACGAGATCGAGGAAGAGGTGCTGCGCGAGTATGACCGGGAGGTGTCCAGTCAACGCATCGGGGCTCTGGTGGCCCGGCGTTTGCGGCAAGTTGATAGGGTTGCGTACTTGCGATTCGCAAGCGTGTATCACGACTTTCAGGATGTCGCGCAGTTCATTGAGGAGGCTCAGGAGGTCATCGAGCGAGCGAGCGAACAGACCCCCGGCCAGCGATCGCTGTTCGAGGACGATGTCTCATCGTAGCCATACGCGGAGGTTACAGTGAGGCCCGTGGCCTACGTCAATGGCGAATTCGTCGAACTCGAGCGAGCGCACGTCGGCATCGAAGACAGAGGCTACCTATTCGCCGACGGGGTGTATGAGGTTATCGTTGCGTATGGAGGCCGACCGTTTCGGATGTTGGAGCATCTCGGTCGGCTCAAGCGCAGTGCATCGGCGATTCGGCTGGGGTTCGATTTCGACAGACGCGACCTTGAGGTAATAATCGGCGAGGGGGTGCGGCGAGCCGGCTTCACGGATACGATGGTGTACGTACAATTGACCCGAGGGGTCGCACCTCGCGCACACGCTTTCCCGCATGGTACTGAGCCGACTGTCGTCGCGACGTTCAAGGCCAGACCGGAAATTGACCCGGAGCTGCGGGCGACCGGTGCGTCACTGATCACGACCGAGGAGATCCGCTGGTCGCACTGCCATGTCAAGTCGATCGCTTTGCTGCCGAATGTGCTGGCCAAGCAGAAGGCTCTCGATGCAGGCGCGTTCGACGCGGTGTTCTGCACATCCGACGGCGAGGTGCACGAGTGTTCATCGTCAAACATATTGCTGGTGAGCGACGGCGTGCTCAGAACTCCGCCGAAGAGCACATGGATTCTACACGGCATCACGCGCGAGTACGTTCTGCAATGTGCAGCGCAAATCGGCATGAAGACTACGGAGGAAGGCGTTAGCGTCAACGACCTTCTGTCGGCTGACGAATTGTTCATCACGAGCACCACGATGGAAATGCTCGGCATCGTCGAGCTGAACGGTCGCTGCATCGGTAGCGGCAAGGTCGGACCATGCACGAAGGCGCTTTACGCGCAGTTCAAGCGTGGCATTGCTGCGGGCGCGTAGAGTACGGGTAGGTGGGGTTGTCATCGCTGGCGGGCATGCGGTTGTAAGAGTGTCTCGAGGGCAGCCTGGACGCTTCGCAAAGACCTAACGCGGAATCGGGGTCGGCCGGGCGTGCCGGTCACTGTCACTTCCATCAGCTCGCGAGCGGCGCCCTCAAGTATCTCGGTGAAGAATGGCACTGGCGGGATGCCTTGGGGCTGGCCAGCTACGAGAGTCAGGTCCATTTGCTGCGTCGGCGTATGCACCCATCCGCTCCCGAGGATCATCAGACCGGGGCCTAGCAGGGCGATGTTTTCAAGGGTTAGTCGGTCGGCTTCAAGATAGAATTTGATCGCGGTGTCGTGGAACGCATTCTCATCCTCGACGGAGAGGTCGGCGACGTTCAATACGGAGAGTATCAACGGCAGTTTGGCCATCTCGGCTTGATGGATGTGGACCTCGCCGCCGCCTCGACGACTCGAAGGATCACCGGCTGTCCCAGCCAGAAACATATTCCCACTAACGCGACCCTCGAGGCCGGGCTGATTGCCGTCGCCTTTTCGCTTGGCATTGACAAAGGGGTCGAGCTGCATGTCGTTGACAACGACTGAAACGGCGTATTTGGCGCCGCGGTCGCCGAAGGTGACCTGTGAGAACCCGGATGCCAGGCCGCCATAAATGATCCCGGTAAGATCATCGACCGAGAGCAGCGAGCTGGCAGGGGCCTTGACTAGGCGCCCAGAGACATTCGTGATCTTTCGATCGTCGATGGTTGCGCGCTTGATGTCGAGCTGCGCGTCAATGCCGAATCCTTCGCCTCGGCCGCGGGCCTGTCCTCTGCCGCTGACGGTACCTTCGAGACCAGTCCACTCAAAGCCGGTTTTGAGCTGAGCATCGTGCAAGGTAAGGTCGCCGTCGAACTGCCAGTCGGCGGGATCTTGCCCAGCGCGGCGGTAAATGAGCTGGTCGAGACGAAGATCGAAGGTGCCTTGGGGTTGAGCCGCCCGCCAGACTCGCTTCATCCGCCAGGGCAGAGCGTTGTACAGCTTGTCGCTAAAAGGCATGTTGCGGGCTTCCAGGCGGAAACTGCCCACGCGATTGGGGGGTTGGAAATTGAACTGCCCGCCGAATGCCAGGCGTGCCAGCTCGTACTCGGCGGTCACATCCACTAGCTGCAGGTCGTGATCGGTCACGATGATCCGGCCTCGGACGTTATGCAGCGGAAGGGGGAAGTTCTTGTAGGTCATGTCATTGCCGAGGGCCCGGATGACGGTGCGATGCGAGCGCGCGGCGTGGTCGCCGCGGCCGATTTGGAAGATCTGGGTGCGAACCGAGACTGTGCCCGCCGGATCGAACAGCGACCAAGCGGCCTTGAACTTGTCGGGCAAGACGTTGCGGAACTCGTCATCGAGAACGACTTCGTCGGCGGCGACGAGGACCTCCGCCTGGGGTTGATTGTCGTGCAGACGCACGCTTCCGGATGCCTTGATGGTGGCTTGTCCGTGCCGGCCGCTCACGTCAACGATCGTCGCTTGCTCGGGCGTGAACTTCACTGTGCCGTTCACGTTATGCACCTTGTAGGGAAACTCGCGGTAGCAGATGCTTGCATCGTTCAGCCGGGCGAGCATGTCGTACCCGACGCGTGACGAGCCGGGGGTCATGAAGACGCGACCGCAAAGGCTGAGGCGTCCTGCAGGCCGGAATTGATCGAAGGCAGCTCGCGCGTCCTCGGGCAGGGCTTGGGCAAGGTGTTCGTCCAGAGGCACGTCTGACGCTTCCACGGTAAGATCGATGGCAGTGTTTCTCTCGGTGCCGGGACAGGCCCACCCGCTGATCGTCACCGACGCGGGTCCGTTCCTGCCGCTTAACTGATCGAGTTCGATGCGGTCGGCGCTGACCCGCATGCGTCCGGTGACCTGCTCGATCGGGTACGGGAAGCCGACAAAGCAGACGTTGACGCCGAGCAGATGTGCTCGCACGTCCGGTTTCCACGGCGCGGCCCGCTCCGCCGTTCCTCTGTCGCGCTTGAGATGCACACGGACGTTTGCCGTTCCGCGGGGATCGAACTGGCGCCAGATTCCTTGGTACCGCTTTGGCAGGGCGCGGTAGAGGGCCTCGTTGAACGGGGCGTCGGCGGCTTCGATATCCAGCTCTACGGCCGAGTGTCTCCAGATCTGATCGATCTTCCCGTTGATCACGACCTGTCCGGTTCCATGGCGGCCGGTCAGTCCCTTCAGGAGTACGCCGCCGTCCGTGAACTCGACCAGGCCGGTGAGGTCCTCGAGACGGTAGGGGAACAGATGGTATGAGGCGTTCCCGCCGCGGGGCACCAGTCGTCCGCGTTGGATGACGACGCCGTACTTCGGTCCTGGCGCCTTTAGAAGTGACAACTCCAGGTTCACTAGGCCGTGGGGGTCGAACGCGGTGAAGAACTTCTTGACCTTGTGCCATCGATCGATGAAGCGGGCCTCGGGCGGGCGGGCCGCGGGATCGTACTCCGGCAGTCTCAGTGCTTTGCAGGTGACGATGACTTTGAAGCCGATATCGCTGATGCTGCTGGCGTCGCTGAGCTTGCCTGTGCTCTGGCCGGTGATCCGGCACTTACTGCCGTTGAAATCTCCGTTCAGATCCGCAGACAAAGCAAGCCCGTCGAAACGGATCGTTCCACCGACGCGATCGAGACGGAGAAAGCGCTCCTGTGGTGACAAGGTCCTTTCCGTTGCGTCGAGAGGCAGCGACAGGCTAACGCCGCGAAGGGTCATCGTGACGTAGGTTTGATGTTTCGGGTCGAGCACGAAGTCGTCGGCGCTGATCTGACCACTCAATCCCAGCAACGACAGCCACTGCTCCACCGGAGCCAGCCGTGGGGGAAGCGCCACGAGGGCGGCACCGATGGGCATTGTCGGCAGGCCGCCTTCGACCGCCTGTACCCTCAGTGTGACCAAGTCGATCAGCAGCCTGCCGCTACGCCCCTCGCGAGATCGTTGCGTCCAGTGCACGGTGTACACGTCCTTGCGGGGCGTTTCGGGTGTGGCGAGTACGTTGAGCGAGAGCGGCTTAGCGGGTAGGTCCTCGCCGAGACGGGATAGGAGGACGCGCGCCTCACGCAAGCGGATTCGAGGGTGCGTTCTCGATTGCGGGGCGTGCGCCTCACGCGCGAACAGTTCCTGCCAGTTGAACCGGCCGTCCCTGCAGCTCTTAACGATGCTGAACGTCGGCTCGGTCGCGACGATCTCTGAGATCGCCAGGCGGCCGGAAAGCAGGCTGAGGGGTTGGTGCTTCAGATACAGGTCCTTGGCGAAGAAGACGGTGCGGCTCTCGATCGATCGGTTGCTTTGAGCGGCGTGCGCAGCGAGAGGCGTAGCGATGCGCACGTTCCTGAGGTGAAGGCCTTCAAAGAAGGCAAAGTCGGCCTCGTCAATCTGAACCTGCCCCTGTGTCCAGTCAGTAAGGTAGTCCCTCGCGCGCTCAAGCACGCGATTGGGAGACGTCATGTACTTGAAGGCGACGTATCCGCCCACCAGCAGCGTCGCGACGACGATGCTGGCCAGATACCGAACGACCGACGTCGGACCGCGGCTGCGGCGCCGAGCCGGGCGCCGGATCGAGCCGCGCGCCAATCCGCGAAGAGTCCCGAGGCGCAACATCTACGGCTCCCGGGCAGAGGAGGAGTTCGTGGCGCCCGATGCCTTTGACGACCTGGCCCGGGCGATTGGGCTGCAGCGCGAGAGCCCGGGCGTGAGCAGGCTCACCAGACCCGCTGCCGTCAGGATTTCGACGAACGGCATGGCCGGCAGGCGATAGCGAATGCTGCCGACGAACACCATGTGCAACAGTGTGAAATAGCCGGCCGGCGTCAGCAAGTATGCCCAGGCCAGGCTCGGACGACGCCGACGGATTAGCCCGATAGCCGCCAGAATAATCGCCGGGATCATCCAAGCCGCGCTGATCAGGCGAACAGTGCTGGAGCGGTACTCGGCCGCGTTCGGGACCGGATTCCATGTGGCCAGGAACTTCCTGCCCGCCAGCCGGATGATGCGCCACGGATCCTGCCGGATCAGGCGCAGTGACTCGCCAAGCAAGAACTCATCTTGTTGGAGTTCGTCCAGGCCAGTTAGTTGGGGCAGATCTCGGACGTACGCAAGATCGCTGCGGCCCGACGCCCGGGGGCCAACGCCGTCGTAGAGCGACCTGCCAAGTCTGGTCGTTAGGAATATGGGCTTGCCCAGCACCCTTCGGTTTCTTTCAGCCCACGGCAGGAGTGACGCCAGTGCAATCGCCAGCACCGCACCGCCCCGTGTCAGCCGTCCCGCGCTGATCCCGAAGAACACCAATACGATCAAAGCGACCAGCACCGCTCCGAGCATGGATGGATGCAGATGTACGCAGACCCCACCGATAGCACCGCCCATGATGGTCCGCCACCACGGGAGCTTTGCCGTACAGAGCCCCAGCGGCCAGAGGCACCACCAGACAGCGGCCAGGGCCGTTATAGCCAGTGTTTCAGTCAGCAGCAGGGCTCCGAAGAACATGTTAAATGGGTCGATCGCGGAGAACAAACCCGCCAAGAGGCCGACCGAACGTCCCCCGAAGCGACATCCGAGCAGGGCTACGAAAACTGCCAGCAGGGAGCCAACGACAATCTGCGCACAGCGCGCCCAGTGCATCCCGTTGGACCAGCCGGCAAAGAGTGCCAGGAAGATCGGGTAGCCCGGCGTGCGCGCCGCTGCGTGCCCGTCAACGTCGCGCATGACCTGACCGACGGCAAACAGCTTTGCCATCGACCAGTAATCCGCTTCGTCGGGGAACTCCAATCCGCTGCCAATCGCCGTCCACTTCGTCCGCACGACGAGCCACAAAAGCCGAGCCGCCAATGCGATCACATACACTGCCGCAAGTGCCCCGGCGCTCAGTTGAGCGGTTCTGTTCTCATCGTGCTCGGTTGGCATGGTGTGCAATCGCTTGCGCTGAGCGATTCGGCGGCAGGAACCGCTTAACGACCGTCCGTGCGTTCGCCGGCGTAGGCGGTGAGGTCCAGCACGCGGCGAGTCGAGGAAGTCACCTTGACTCGCTCGTCGATGCGAAACGGAATGACCCAGACTAATCCGACGCGGTCGCACATCACCAGCGCATCGGCGCGCTGGCTCGGCTCTATCTTAGCGTCGGTGAAGAAGTCGGCCAGTGTCTTGGACCCCGGCGCGCCCAGCGGCCGGAAGCGATCCCCCGCTTGGGCGGAGCGCACCGTCAACGGCTGGCGGACCTGATCGTAGTCGAGCCATTCTCGGTAGGCCGTTTTTTGCTGCTTCCACTCGGTAAGCATGCCGTGCTGGAAATCTCTGACGACGGCGTCAATCTGCATACGTAGCAGCGGGATCGAGGTTTGACCTGGCACGCGGATGGCGGCTGCCGGCACCGGGGGCTTCGGCGGCTGTGTCTCGCAGAGCGAGAAAATCAGCCGGCCGTAACGTTTCGTCACCTTCAGGCCCTTCGGTAATTGGACGTGCTTGCCGCTGCTTGTCTCGGCAGCTAAACCCGCCACGGCGCTCAAGTTGCCGAACGTGACGTCCTGCTCGCCGATGTGGAAGGTCAGCACCGCTTGGCGGATGAGCTCCGTCTGAATGATCCGTCGCTTCCTGAGCAAGGCTTCTGCGTTGAGGGTCAGCTCGCGGTCGGTTCGGCTAACCACCAAGGTCTCGAACATGCGCAGGGCCGTCTCGGCCAGATGGTCTTCCAGACAGCGCGCCTGCTCACCCAGCCGAAGGACGGCTTCGGTCACTTGCGGGTTCAGCTCGGCTGCGAGCATCGGCAGGATCTTCGTGCGAATCCGGCTGCACAACAGCGGTCGGATCAGACGGATTTCACTGCCAACGCGAATTGGCCGGCAGGTGCGCATGCCGCCAAGCCCGCGGAGGCCGGTGCCACGCAAAATCCGATGCAGTATTGTTTCGGCCTGGTCGTCTGCCTGGTGGCCGGTCGCGACGATCTGCGAGCCTGTTCTCAGGCACAGCCGTTCCAGAAACCGGTAGCGCTGCTGCCTGGCGACCTCCTCGATGGACCTGCTCTGCGCTTGTGCAAGGGCCGGGATGTCTTGGACCTCGACCGTGCACTCCGGGCCCAGATCGCGCACCGCTGCTGTCACGAAGTCCGCGTCGGCATCTGCTTCAGCGCCGCGGATCTTGTGATTCAGATGGCCGACGTGGAGCCGCAGGCTCAGTCTGTCGGCTTCGCTGAGGGCGATCAGCCCGTGCAGCAGCGCCATCGAATCCGGCCCCCCTGAGACAGCCACCACGAT
>CAYGAN010000012.1:41192-43150 GCA_964347585.1 uncultured Planctomycetales bacterium
AGTCTCGAAGTCGCTTGAGCAGTTGCATGCGGTTCATGCCATACAGCCCTTCAAGCGCCGGCGCCGGCTGAAATGCCCCGCTCCATGCAGATGAGCCGCGTCAACTGGAAAGTACGGTTGGCGCGGGCGGCCTGCCCGCCCGTGCTATCGATCCATCGAAGGAGCAGACATTGACAGACAACCTGCCGGCGGCATCCGGCCTGGGCCACTTTCGCATTTCGGTGGACCTATATAGTTTAGCGCCTTGCGGTTCCTAGCCAAATCTGAAAAACGACCGGCGCCTCGACACTCGTGGCGACCAGCGCCGCCGTGGTGAGCGACACGGGCCGGTCGGTGTACTGCCGTCTCGTATTCTGTATCGGCTTTCTGGCGGGCTTTGCTATTGTGGCGCAGGGGGCACGCGTGCTCTTTGCGATTCAGTTCACGCACCACGCTGCGGTCGAGCCGGCCGGAAGGCTCATTGAGACTGCGAGAATCATCAGCGTTGACCGGGCTGGGCAAGACCGTTACGGTGCTCGGCGAAAGGAGGAACGCACCTCATGTCGGATCAGAATCGAGCTGACAGCGACCGGATCGATCGGCGCCAGGCGATCGCGCGGATGGGAGCATTGGCGATGGTCTCGGCTTCGGGATGCGCGGGCCCGAAGGCGGCGGGCGGGCAGGCGCCCTCGGGCGGAGCCGATCCGGCCAGGCCCAACATTGTCCTATTGGTCGCCGATGACCTCGGCTATGGCGACGTCGCCTGCTACGGTGCGACCGACATCCGCACGCCGCACATCGACAGCCTGGCCAAAGACGGGCTCAAGTCCACGCAGTTCTACGTCTCGACGCCGGTCTGCGCACCCACGCGGGTGAGCCTGATGACCGGCCGATACCCGGGACGAACAACCCTGAACATCAACCCGAACTGGCAGGACCCGCAGAGCGGGCTCTCGCCGGACGAGGTCACGATTGCCGAGCTGCTCAAGGCGCGCGGGTACGCCACGGGCCTGGTCGGCAAGTGGCACCTCGGCTACTCGAAGAAGTTCTGGCCGCTTCAGCAGGGCTTCGACGAGCACTTCGGGTTCATCTCCGGCTGGGCCGACTACTATACGCACAACTACCGCAAGGAGGCCGGCAACTGGATGGTCCGAGGCAACGAGCGAAAGGACGAGCCGGGCTACCTGACCGAGCTGTTCAAGGGCGAAGCCGTCTCGTTCATCAACCGACACGCCAAGCAACCCTTCTTCCTGTACGTGGCCTTCAACGCGCCGCATGACCCGATACTGGCCCCGGAAGAGTACGTAGCTCGCTCGAAGCGAGGGGTGTATGGGGCCATGGTGGAGTGTTTGGATGATGCGGTGGGGACGATCCTGGCGGCCATCCACAAGAGCAAGCTCGCCGACAAGACGCTGGTCATCTTCATGAGCGACAACGGAGCGGAGCGCAAGCAGGGCAGCAGCGGCCCGCTGCGCGGGATCAAGCGAACCGTGTACGAAGGCGGCATTCGCGTGCCCTTCGTGGCGCGCTGGCCGGGCCGCATCCCCCCAGGCAGTGAGAGCACCGAGCTGGCCATCAGCATGGACCTGTTCACCACGTTCGCCCACCTGGGCGGGGCCGATCTGCCCAAGGGCGTCCTCATCGACGGCAAGGACATCATGTCGCTGCTGGCCGGGAAGGGCCGCTCGCCGCACGAAGTTCTGTGCTGGTCGTTCCGCGATCACGAAGCCGTCCGCCGCGGGCGGTGGAAGCTCGTCTGCAAGAAGGGCGAGCCCGAGGGCCTGTACGACGTGCCCGCCGACGTGGGCGAGAAGAACGACCTGTCGGCCAAGCATCCGGACATCGTCGGCCGGCTCCTCAAGGAACTCCAGGACTGGCGCGCGCAGATGCGCCACCCCTCCGCCAGCGGCTAAGCGCGCCCGATCGGACGGCCCGATAACAAGCCGCTTGCTCCGGCCCTGCCGGTGACCAGCTGCCTG
>CAYGAN010000012.1:43160-43466 GCA_964347585.1 uncultured Planctomycetales bacterium
GCTGGTTCCAGCCACACTCGTCGTCGGCGGGGTGCGGGCTGCGAGCGTTGGGCGTGATTGGCTGACGCGACCGGCTTACGCAGCGTTTTCGGGGCAGCACGGCAAAGGCAGTTCGGGGACACCGGGGGCAGGTGCGGCAATCGCGCCCCAGGCCGGAACGATGTTCTCGTCACAGAGTCCGTTTCCATCACAGCAAATGAATTGACACTGAGCCTTCGCCGCGGTAATCTAAACCTTTGTGCTACAAGCCTACGGGGCGGCGATGGGCGAGCAGATCGGACCGACGTGCTGGAACCTTCGCGGGTG
>CAYGAN010000013.1:0-2058 GCA_964347585.1 uncultured Planctomycetales bacterium
GATTCTTGCTGCGCGTTGCTGAAGTCGGGCTCCGGTCGTTCACGCCATGCTCCTTCAAACGTCAGGCGCTCCATCGTGATCGCACCAGCAGGACAGCGCTCGGCACAGGTTGCACAGTGGATGCAACGGTCTTGCTCTTTCAGGATCGCCGAGGCTGACGAGGACGGCCCCGACAGCACCCGCCGCACGAGCGCGTCGAGTTGTTCGTGGCCGTCCAGCCGATCCGCAGAGACGATCCGCAGGCAGTGCTTTGGACACACATCGACGCAGCCGCCGCACAAAAGACACTTGCTCGAGTCGAAGATCGGCCGAACCGTGCAATCCAGACAACGGCCGCTTTCCTGCGTGCAGTCGGCTGGTTTGTACACCAGCTCGACCGCTCCGTCCAGATGTTGGCGGGACGACGCTGGGGCATGTCGCGTCTGCGAGGCGGTCCGATCCCAGCCGGGCTCACGCCGGCGGGGTGTGGGCGGCTGGACCCGCGGCTGCGGATGGTAGGCGTTGCGCCTGCGGTGTCCGGGAACGGGGACGTGTCTCTGGCGGCGCTCGAAAACCAACTCTCTTCCGTGAAGGTAACGATACACTGATCGCGCCGCGCGTTTCCCACTCGCGACCGCGTCGATCGTCAGCCGGGCCCCGTGAGCCACGTCGCCGGCGACGAAAACGTCCTCAGCGGACGTCCTCAGCGAGTCCGGGTCGCTCTGGATCATCCCGCGCCCCGTCAGCCGAACCCCGTCGCGCTCGGGATCAAGGAACGACAGGTCCATTCGCTGGCCGATCGCCCAGAGTACCGTGTCAGCAGGGATCGTGGTCACATCGGTTTCGTCGAAGGTGGGTGCGAACCGTCCTTGTGCATCGAAGGCGGACAGGCAGCGTTTGAACCGGACCGCTTTGACTGACCCGTCGGGGTTCAACATGATTTCCTTCGGTCCGAGGCGGTTATGGCGGACGATGCCTTCCCGTTCCCCTTCGAGGATCTCGACGTCGTCTGCTGGCATCTCGTCCAGGCTCTCCAGACAACACAGATGTACTTCGCGCACGGTGGGTACGTGCAAAGCAGCCCGCGAGACTTCTGCCCCGTACCCGCGCGCCAGGCTGCGCGATACGTCGTAGGCGACGCCGCCGCCGCCGATGACGACAACTCTGGCTCCCAGATCGACCGGACGGTGCAGGTTCAGGTCGCGCAGGACCTCGACCCCGCCGAGCACGCGCGGCGCTTCGCTGCCCGGGATTGCCAGCTCGCGCGATCGCTTCGCGCCCACGGCAATGACCGTAGCCTTGTAGTCTTGCCGAATCGCTGGCAGGGTGATGTCCTTGCCCACCTGGGTGTTGCAGACGATTTCGACTCCGAGCGCGCGGATTACCTCGACTTCTGCCTGGACGACTTGGCGCGGCAGGCGGTATTCGGGAATGCCGACGGCGAGCATTCCCGCCGGGACCGGTTCCATCTCGAAGATCGTCGGGCGGAAGCCCATCAGCGCCAGGTCATGCGCCGCCGCTAGGCCGGCCGGTCCCGACCCGATCACAGCGATCTTCTCTTGGCGCGTGGGTCGGCGGATTTGAAGATTGCTGACCGCGCGCAGGAGTGCTGCCAGTTCCTCCCGCCCGCAGCGCGCGCCCTCGCGATTCACCGTCGCCACCTCGTCAAGCAGGTCCAGCGGCCCGCATCGTTGCGACTCGCTGCCGAAATGCTGGGTGACGAACCGCTTCAGCGCCCGAATAGCGATGGGCTCGTCGATCACGGCCCGTCGGCATGCTGCTTCGCACGGCGCCCGACAGATCCGCCCGCAGATGGAGGCCAACGGGTTCGGCCCCCGGGCGATCAGGTATGCTTGCTCGTAGCGACCATCGGCGATGGCTTGCACGTAGCCCGGTACGTCCGTACCCACCGGACAAGCGTCCAGGCATTTGACGGCTCGCCGGAAGAACTCGTCGTCAGGGATCTCGACTCTGAAGTGCTGCCGCTTGTTCACGATTCCTCGGCTCCGCGCCTAGCTTGAATCCAACGGTTTGTCGCGTCGATGGCCCGGATCCCTGTCGCAGCCGATCTCTGCGCTG
>CAYGAN010000013.1:2104-6890 GCA_964347585.1 uncultured Planctomycetales bacterium
ATAGACCCCAAGGGCTGCTGCGCGGCAGCGGTCAGCGCCGCCGACGCGATCGGAGCTCATTATACGTCCGAGCGAGGATCAACCGAAATCCTGTCTCGTACGTTTCTGCGGCCTCTCGAGCGGCGCCGACGGCTCTTAGGGCATCGGCTTTGACGAGCGTGCTGCGAAAGTCGAAGGGGTTCAAGCGACAGGCGTGCTGAGCCTGTGCTAACGCTTCGCGCGGTCGGTGCTGGTGGAGCATGGCTTCGGCCAGCGCTGCGTAAGCAGGCCCGAACCCGGGGTGGGCCGTCAGTATTGCGCGCAAACGCTCGATGCCGTCGGCCAGGCGACCCTGCGCGGTCAGACACCGTGCCAGGAGTGTCGAGGCCGCCGGTTGATGCGAGGACAGCGCTGCCGCTTGTCTTGCTGGCTCAAGTGCTTGCGGCGCCTGATCGTCTTGCAGGAGTATCTCGGCCAGCAAAGCGTGCGGGGCTGGCTCGCGTGGATCGAGCCGGATCGATTCGCCCAAGCTGGCAACGGCCATCTCTTGATTGCCGTGCAGGCAAAGCTGGCGAGCCATGTCCAAGTACATCATGGCGGGCGTCAGTGCCAAGGCAGTCTGGACTGCTTGGGCTGGGGCGGTTGTTGGCTGCCCGGTCGTCTGCGAAGCAGGCAGAGAAAAGGTGCCCGCAGCCTGCGTGGCGGCAAGAGCCTTCATTTGTGCTGTGAGTCTGCTGAGGAATTCACCGGCGCCTTGATTGTCAAGCCCGGCCAGTCGAGCTACGACCAAACCGTTGCCGTCGAGTAATAGGAGCGTCGGCACGGCGGCCACATCGTATCGGCTCAACGTGCGAAGCCCGATGTCGAGCCAGGTGTCGAACTTGAGCTTCAGGTGCTCGGTCGCCGCCCGGACAGCTCGGCGATCGTCTCGAGTGATCCACGGGCGTTCGACGTTTACGGCCACGATTGCCAGCCGCCCGGACTCCTGATCCGGTGGATACGACGGCTGGGACGCCGGCGCGGTGCTGCATTGCTGCGTTAAGGCCTGGAGCCGGCGGAGCGCCGCCAGTGAGGCATCGCTCCACGTAGCCCAGAAAAGCACCACCGTTGGCGTGTTCGCGGAGGTGACGGCAGGGGGATCCGTCGTCCGGCCGTCCAGATCGGTCACACATAAGGCGGGCGCGCGTGTGCCCACCCAGGCGCCGCCGACGCCGTGCAGTAGCGGCAGCTTCGGTGCCCGTTCGAAGCATCGGGTGAAATGTCTGATCGCTTCGTCGAGCCTTTCTGCTCGCCGGCAGGCCGCTCCAAGCTCGCCGTGAGCAACCCAAGCGTCCGGGAGTGGATCCGTCACTTCCGCAACCAGTTGAGCCGCTTGAGCGATTTGGCCGCTGCGCGCCCGGCCGATGGCCAGCCCGAGCTTGGCTCGAAGCGAACTCGGCTCGATCTTCAGCGCCGCGTGGTATTCCTGGACGGCCCGCCCGGGCTCTCCGAGCTCGGTCAGCGCTGCTCCGAGCAGCAGGCGGGTGGCGCATCGATCGGGCTGTCGGGCGCGCAAGGCGTCGATCGCGGTAAGGGCCTCGCCGCTCATGCCCGCGCGGACGAGTTGCTCGATTTCGGCGACGTGGCGCTCACGAAGCTGCGCAGCTTGCCGACGTTGGACAAGCTCGTCCGTCTTGCCGGCTGCTGTCTCCTCGACACGCAACGTCAACTCCCTGAGGTAGGACGGACGGTGCAGGAAAACCACGGAGGTGATCCGCCGATGTCTATCCAGCACTATAGTGGCCGGCAGCACCTTCAGCGCAGCTGCCTTGACCAGCGTTTGGCGCTCGTCGAAGAACAGCGGCAAGTCGATGTGGTGCTCCTGGACGGCGCCCCACCAGTCTGCCTGGTTGGTTCCATCGGCTACGACGGCGGCCACCTCGGCTCCCCTGGCCTGCAGCATGGCCCGCTCGGACCGCAAATCAGCCAGGACGTCTAAGGAAAGCTGCTGCTGTGCTTTCAGGCACGCAACGATGAGCATCTTGTCGCCGACCTCCTCGTCGAGGCGCGCCGGATGGGCGTCGATATCCGTCAAACCCGCCAGCGGCAGTAGCTGGCCGATTCTCCACGCCGGCTGAGAGGCGGGGCGCGTTGATGCGTTCTGCGTGACAAGGACGTTACGGCTGGCAGGAGCGGCTGGTGCGGAGGCGGATGCGCCCGCCGCCCACGCCGCCCAACAGATCGCCGCCGCAAACATTCTAAATCGGTCGGTCATGCTGAGAGCCACTCTACTCGCTTGGTACGGGCGTGAGCCGGTCGTACGTCTTTGCCCTGTGACAGCCGGGAACGCACCCGCCGCCGGTCTCGGTCTTGTGGTAATTCACCGGAAGCTGCCATTTGCCGTAGGCAACCGTTTCGGCCACGAGCTTCGGGGGCCCGCTGGCGTGGACCTCGTGGCACGTTCTACACGTTCGCCCGTTCTCGGGATCGTAGACGTGCACGAAATGGAGGTTCGTCGGGCCGTTCCGGAACTCCGTAGCATTGTCAGTCTCGTCTTTGAGCACCAGGGCGGGGTCGTGGCAATCGAAGCAGTGGAGATAGGCCTCGACGCTGAACGGCTCGTAGAGATGCTCTGAGTAGGGGCTGGGCAGCAGCGCCCGGCAATCGCTGCCGTGTGTCAGGTGACAGTCGGCACAGCCGGTCTCTTCGATCGGTTTGTGTACTGACTGGCCGTTCGCCAGCTCGCGTTGGGTCTGCTCGTGGCACTCCAGGCAAAGCACGGCGGCCTCTTTGCGCAAGCGATACCGTCGATGGCCGTTGTGTGGATCGTGACACTGGTTGCATGCCTCGGCGTCGGGCTGGTGGGGGAATCTTGCTCCACGGATCTGCCGCTGCCTGGCGAGATGACATTCGCCGCACGCATCGGCCCCCGTACTTCGTAGCAGGTACGGCAGCGATGACTGATGCGGATCGTGGCACGTGTTGCAGTGCCCCAGCGCGACGGGGCCATGCACGTGGCTGCCGCTGGTGTACGTGTCTTCGTGGCATTGGAGACACAACACGCGCTCGGGCCAGACACGGAGGAGAAAGCGGAAGTCCGCTGCGTGAGGATCGTGGCAGATCACGCACGTGCCGCCGAGCACCGGGTCGTGAACGAACGACTGCTCTGCCAGATGCACGTGGCACATGGTGCATAGCTTGTCCTCCGGCGCGGTTAGGGAGAACTTATGCTTTTCGCCGGATTCGTAGGGGGTGCTGTTCTCGGAGGCTAGATGGCAGAGGTCGCACGCGTCGGTGCTTGCGGGCTGGTGGACCCGCTGGTAGCGGCGCAGGTCAGCGTGGCAATCCGGCGTTACGCACGAAGCACTTGCAGGCGCTGTGTGCGGAGGCGACTCCGTCGCTGGCTTGGACGTTGAGCCGGCCAATCCAACCACGGATAGGAGCAGCCCGGAAAGGACCGCGACCGCCACCCCTGGTGCCTGTTCCACACCGCATCGCATCACCCGACCCGAGAAGCTGCTGAGGCACACATCCGCTCGCCGTTCGACCAGTGCCAGCGCCGCGTGCGATCGCCCCGTAGCCGCTACGCTGGCCTTTCAGGACCGACTGCTCGGAATGAGCCCGCTCGGCTAAGCTGGCGTCTTGTATCGCTGCAACACGCGAAAGTCAATCTCGGCGAGGTCCCGAGGCGGTTGGTGACCGCCTGTGAGCGTCTTCTTTGGTGGGAGTGGCCCGTAGGCCTGCGGCCTGGCGTGCTCTATTCGGTGAGCCCGAAGGGCAGCAGGTCTGCTCGTCGGGTGATCGCGTACCGGTGGCCGGCCAGTTCCGTATCCGTTGTTAGCACAATTCGGTCAGCGTGAATGCTCGCCCGGTTGAGGTTCCGGATGGTGATCTCGATCCTGCCCTTCGCCAGACGAAGCTGACCGACTTTCGGGATGCGATAGGAATCCTTGGGTTGAGTAGCCAAAGTGATTACCTCGTTCTTGGGCAGGCGCAGCTCTACGCGCTTGCCCGGCGGGTCGGACAGGATGCGAACATGGACGGCGTAGGTTGCGCCTTCTGAGACGTTGGCTGCCAGCCGAACCGACTTGCCCGGCCCCACCCGTAGCAGAGGCCATGTCGTTCGAGCTCTGACATCGCGCGCAGCGGCAGAGCGAGAGGGCGAGAAGCGGTGCCGTCCGCACACAATATCGATCCGCTCCGGCTCGCCGTCGATCCAGACGGCTTTCATCTCCTGAGGCGCGAGGGTTACGGGAATCTCCGTGCCTTTTCCCATCCGTGGATGGTTGAAACGGAGCACCTTGGACACCCTCTTGCCGCGCGACACGTTCGAGAGCAGGATCCGGTCGGCGAACGTTGTCGTCCACACGTCGTCCGCCTCGCCGTCGGCGAGGAACAGGTCTTTCTGGCCGTCCGAGTATTGGCCGAGGCGGCCGGCGATGGCGTAGATCGCCTGGTACATGGCTGGCCGCTCGTCCCAAGAGTAGTTCAGCCCGACGATACTGCCCTTGCCGACGCGCGTGACAGCGGCCTTGCTTACCTCCGGCAGGGGGTCTTTCGGCTCGAAGAGTTCTGCGGGCCAGGTGTGTTGCTGCTCGACAGTCTGCCACGGGCGCTCCCCGCAGATGAGAAGCACGCCGCCGCCGCGGACCCAGGAGAGGATCTTTTCGAGTGTCTCGCTCTCGTAGATGTCGCCCTCGAACTGGATCAGGAGTTTGTATCCTGCGAGCGCCTCGTCGGCGATCAGCGGCTCGTCGAGAATGTCCAGGTCGATCACGTCGTGGATTTCGTCGAAAGCGGTTTTCAGCCGTTGTGGCAGGGCGCCGGG
>CAYGAN010000013.1:6900-17844 GCA_964347585.1 uncultured Planctomycetales bacterium
GCCGGCGGTGACGAGGCAGCCCTATGGGCCGGTGATCTCTACCGGATGTACGAGCGGTACGCCGAGATCCACGGCTGGAAGCTGGAGCCGATCAGCTCCTCGCTCGCGGAGGTGGGTGGCTTCAAAGAGGTCACCTTCGCCATCCAGGGCCGGGGCGCCGGGCGGTCCGGGTTTCCGGGCAATTGGTTGGAGGCGATGGTACGTCGTCGGGAACAGCACCGCCGCCTCGCAAACGGGCTTGTCGCCGCGCAGCAGCCCGAGGTATCGGCTCAGCTCCGGGGCGTTGTCGAAGATGTTGTCCATGTACTCGAACATGGTTGTGATCCCAGTGGCAGCGTCGATGAACAGTCTCTCGAGTGCCTGCTCTTTCGGTACCTTGCCGGGCGGCTCGGTGACGTACTTGAGTCCGTAGTGCTTGGCCGCGGTCGCGATCCGCTTGGCCATGAACCACATCTGGCGGCCGCCCGCGTGGGTGGAGTGGATGACGACGTCATCGGCAACGCTGAGTTTCGGTAGCCCAGAGTTGTCCTGGCCGTAGTAAAGCAGCTCCGAGCCGCCCCCGAGGAGGATCTGAAGCTCGGCTTTGGGGTAGTGTTTTCGGATGGTTCGGATGGTCGCCGCGGTGAATCGATTCATGCTGTCGTACCGCCACTCGATGAAGTCGAGCCACCAGCGCCTCGCTTTCTCGTCCTTCGGGTAGGTGATGTGCTCGAAGTCGGCAAAGGCCGATCCCCAATGCTTGTTCAGCGAATCGATGTTTCGATACTTCCGCCGGCACAAGTTGGCGAAGTCCTTGCGGGCGAAGCGGTCGCCGGTCCACCAGTCGATGTGATTGTGCCTGCACTTCGGGCGCCACCACGGGTTGATGGCTACGGGAAACATCACTTCGCCGAAGTCGCCGTAGATGCCGACGTAGATCGGCCCGATTCGGTCGCCGAAGTGGCGGCGGTAGGCGGCGTACAGCCGATCGCAGCAAGCCGTCGCGTTCGGATCCCAGAGCGACATGCACAGGTCGATCTCCTCGTCGTGCTCCAGGCAGCGCAGGGGCGTGTACCGGTCGGTCTTCTGGTACCAGGGCGGAGCGACGTGAAACCACGGATAGACTGCGTGGTCGAGGCCCACCTTGGCCAGACCATCATGGACGCGATCTGAGAATCGGAAGTCCCAGCGGTCCGGTTCAGGCTCCAGATACCACCAATAGGCGTACTCGGCCACCGCCGCCAAGCCAAGCTCGCGGTAGAGTGGCACCTTGGCAGGATGCACGTTGGGCAAGGCATCGACGTGGGGTATCCCCCCGCCCATGAAGCCCGCCATTGCGGAGATCAGCCTCAGTCCCGAGTCGGGGACGATCTCGTTCGGATCATGCTCGTAGGCGCTGGGCGGGTCGGGCAACCGGCCCCATGGCGCGTCCGGGTAGGTCGCGACCACGCGGGCTGGTTGCCACCTCTTGCCGTCCTGCGAGGCCTGCCAGTCCTGGTCCGTGACAAGTTGCTCGGTTTGGCCGGCATCGTTGAGGGCCTTGGCTACCAGGATCACGCCGGCGTGGCCACCGCCGTTGCGAGCCCTGATCGCGAGGGTATTTGCGCCTCGGCGGAGCTGGCGGGTTACGTCATATGTCTGATAGTCGCGCCATTGCTTACTGGCGCCGATCTTTCGGCGGTTGATTCTCAGCTCGAACTCGTCATCTGCGGTGATCTGAAGCAGGGCATTGCTAGGGTCCCACGGCAGCGACCAGGCTTGCCGGAAGTAACGGACTTGGTTCTGCGATTGCTCGACCGATTCCGGGAACCATATCCACTTGGGTTTGGGCATTTCCATCGCATGATCCGCACAGTTTGGGTCAGCTGCCGCGGGGACCAACAGCCCGACCAGCACCAGTAATCCCAGGGTTGAGCTCGGCATGTACGATCTCCGGGAATAGCAGTGTCCGCCGTCGGGCGGGGCGATATTGCGTCCGACGACTGGACCTTGGAGCGTGAGTCATTACATTGGCGGCCGGAATCGGCTTTCAGAACCATATGAGGATGCGTGGACCATGAACAGCAGGCAGCGCTATCACGCCGTTACGCATTATGAGCCAGCAGACCAAACCTTCCAGTGGGAATTCGGGCCCTATCCGGAGACGCTGAAACGATGGCGAGCCGAGGGCATGCCGCAGGATCGGCATCTGGCCGATCTGGCTGGGTACGACCGCTACGAGACGGTACCGGTTCACGTCCAGTTGTTGCCGGGGTTTGAGCATGAAGTGCTGGAGGAGACGGCGGAGTATCAGATCTTCCGTGGCGGGGACGGCGTGAAGAGGCGGATCCGCAAGGACACGCCCCCACCGGCCATGCCGCAGTATCTGGAGTATCCCCTTCAGACGCGCAAGGACTGGGCCGAGTTCAAGAAGCGCTTGAGCCCGCACAGTCCGGCGCGATACCCACGCTACTGGGAGCAGATGAAGAAGGAGTACGCGATACGCGACTACCCGTTGGGCATTCACGCGGGCAGCATGTTCGGTTGGCTGCGTAATTGGATGGGTGTTGAGCACATCGCCGTGACACTCTATGACGACCCGAGTTGGGTGCGGGAGATGATGGACTACATGGCTGAGTTCATCGTCCAGGTCATCACGCCGGCGTTAGAGCAGGTGCAGTTCGACTTCGGGCTGATGTGGGAGGACATGGCGTACAAGACGGCGTCGCTGATCTCGCCGACGCATGTTCGCGAGTTCATGATGCCGGGATACCGACGGATCACGGACGTGCTGCACAAACACGGGATCGACGTGATTATGCTCGACAGCGACGGGAACGTGGAGGAGCTGATCGAGCCGTGGCTGGAAGTGGGCATCAACTTCATCTACCCGATGGAAGTGGCGGCGGGGATGGACGTGCTGAGGTTGCGTCGGCGGTTCGGCAAAGACCTTCGGATGGGCGGCGGGATGGACAAGCGCATCCTGGCCTCGAACAAGCGGGCCATCAAGGCCATGGTCGATGAGAAGAAACCGCTGATCCGCGAGGGCGGATATGTTCCCGGGGTCGATCATGCCATCCCGCCGGATATCTCCTGGGAGAACTACCTCTATTACCGCAAGCTTTTGCTGGAGATCGGCTAGCGGTTCCGTCCGTCGAAGCGGGTAAAGCTGGGCAGGCACGATGCGTCATTCGGGAGCAAGGCAGGCGCAAAGCGATGGCGGCAGGCGCGGGCGCGCACAGGTTTTCCCCGTCGGCCGATGGCGCCATGATTACGACTGGCTGACGACGATTCTGGCGCTGCAGGGGATCGTCAACCAGGAGGGGCCGCGTTTGCTCCTGGACGCGCGGGGGTTGATCGATTGGCCCGAGGCCGACAGGCTCTGGCAGCAGATCTACCGTCGGGACCACGGGTTCTCGTTCACAGAGGTGCCTTCGCTGGAAGCGTTGCTGCGTCGCTTCCGGCGAGTCCTCGGGGGCCTGGCGGTGTATGACCAGCGGCTCGACTCCTCGCGGTACCTGGCCATGACCCTCGCGGGACTGGAGCGCCTGCTGCCGGTGTCCGGGCGGCAGCTCCGAAAGCTGCCCGTTCGCCTGGCGGTGAAGCACGATCTGCGGGGTCAGTGGAAGACGGACAGGCAGGCGTATCTCTGGGCGATACAGAATCTGCTACCTCGCTGCGACAGGACCGTCGCCTTCAGTGCCGGGCACTCACACGGGCGGATCGACATGGGCCGAGACCCTGGCATCGTGCTCGCGCTCGACTACGTCGTCGGTCGCAAGGGGTTCGTCTTCAACCTTTCGCCGGCGGCCAAGCCCGACAAGTATCCCGACGCGAAGATCCCAGGCTACCCGGGGGACGCGCGTTTGTTCGGGCAGATCATGTCGCGGCTGACCCCACCGGCAGCGGTCTATGGGTGGGCCGAGCCCGAATGGACGTTCACCGACCACGTTACGCGGCATAACCATTACGTGATGTGCGGCTTGGCGTCGAATCTGTCGTTTCACAGGGCGGTTGCGGCGCCGGGCGGGACATTTCGGCAAAAGCCTGCGGCGAAGGTGCCGGCTCGCATCGAGGCCAAGGATTACGTCGCGTTCATGACTAGTGAAGGCGACGCGCCGCGCGTGGCGAGCTTCTTCTTCGGCGGGGGCTGGCAGAATCCTGCGCGGGGGCAGGTACCCGTCAACTGGGGGATGAACCCTGTCCTGGTCAGCCAGGCGCCGGCAATGATGCGCTACTACTACCGGACGGCGACGGGCAACGACTACTTCTTCGGCGGCGTGGGCGGGGCCGGCTACGTGTTCGTCAATCGGTTGCCGGACGTTGCGGGCTTCGCGCAGCACGCCAGGGCGCATCTCGGCAGGGCGGACGTGCGGGTGATTGATTTCTGGCACAAGTGGCAGACGTCCTTGAGGAAATACGCGATCTACGCAGAGATTTGCGGCCTGGCGGGCATCACGCATCTGCCCAGTCGCGGACGCTCCATCCGGCGTCTGAGCAACGGCACGCCCGTGGTGTTTGCGGATGCCCGGCTGCACTACGTCAAGGACGATCCGGCGAAGGTGGCAGCGAAGATCCGTCAAGTCGCTGACGGCCGTCGCAGGCCCACGTTCCTGCTCGTTTACAAGAGCCCGAGCGCGACGGCGCCAGAGTACTTTCAGCGTGTGCTGGATTGCCTTGATCCGACGCGTGTGGCGGCCGTTCGGCTGGACGTGATGATGCGGATGGTCCGAAAGCTACGTCGAACGGGTGACAGCCGCTGAGGCGGCGCCCGGGCCGCGGGCGGGTGGGGCTACGCGAATAGCAGCCGGTGAACGACTTCAACGATCGCGTTCATGTGACGCGACATCATCCAGAGAGGCAAAATCATCAGCCCGGTCCCCAGCACGACCAGGCAGGAACCGGTCAGCGAAGGCAGAATCTCCTGGCAGCTCAGCGCCCTTTCCAGCTCGGCGCGCAGCTCGATGAGCTGAGCCTTGTTCCAGCTGGCGAGCCCTTGCCGCGGACGAATGTGAAGCGTGACGTTCTTGAGCGGGGCAAAGCTCGTCATGTCCACATGCAACCTGAGATCGGGAAGCCAGACTGAGTTTCCCTGCCAGGTGTGAGGCCAGCCCAGGCCCCTGAGCACGGCTTCAAGGACCTTGCGGCATCGGAACTCCGTGATGTTATAGACGACCCATCCGCTGCTGCTCGGGGGCAACATCTTCCAGAAGACGCCGACGCCTACCATCAGGCCGACGACCCAAACCCACCAAAGCTGGCTCTCGGCCAGCACCTTCACCGGCCAGACAAGGATCGGCACGAACACGAGGGTCAGGGCCAGGAAGTCTGAGCGGGCCCCGATCAAACGGGGGTGCGCATGGCTATTGACCAAGCCCAGGACGAGGAAATAGACGGCGATCGGGGCAAGGTTCAAAGCGACCTTGAGCAGGAACAGTACTTGGCTCTCAGCACTCATCCACATTCATTATCGACCATTGGGCGCACCAGCATGAACTGGGCCCGCGCGTTCGTGCAGCACTCACTGATCCGGGGCGGGCGAATCGATGTGCTCGCCCTTTGCTGCCACCTTGCGATAACCTAAATATTTTATGACCTCGAAGACCTCCGTCCAAGTCGGAAACGGCCTTTTGTTGACGCGTTTGTACTCGTCGACGGTCATGACGAACTCGAGCAGCTCGTCGGTGATCTCGCCTTCCTCGGCGGCGCGGCGGCCGTCGCCGCGGCGGCGGCCCGGCCCGCGGCGTCGATCGAGGCCGCTGCGGCGGTCCGCCACAGATCGGCGGTCTCTCCCGCGACGCCGGTCGCCGCGGCGTCGCTCCGAACTCGAGTACCCAGCGTCGTTCATCAAGTCATCTCTGGCTGCTGGGGGGTGCGACGCACGCGAGGTGTCAACTTACATATCCTCATCGTCGTCGTATTCCTCCTCCTCGTCCTCGTCGTAATAGATATCCTCGTCTTCTTCCTCTTCTTCGTCTTCGTCTAGTTCGTCCTCTTCGACGTCGTCAAAATCCTCTTCTTCCTCCTCTTCCTCCTCGTCCTCCTCTTCGTCATCGACCTCGTCGTCCTCGAGGAGAAGCTGGAAGAACTCGCCTTCAGCGAGGGTCTCCGTGAACTTGACGCCGATGGATTCGGAGGAATCCAGCCGGCTACTCCGGTCGCGCGGCTCGAACTGCCCGATTGCCATAGTTCGGCCCTCCTCACACCGCCAGATTCGGGATTCGGGAAAGAGTCTAGTTGGTCGCGGCGGTTGGTCAAGCTCAATTCCCGCCGCGGGTCGTTCCGGTGCGTTTCGCGTAACGGCTCGACTCATGTCTGTGCCTTCCGAGCGACAATGACTTCTGCGATGCTGTGTCGGATGATTTGGAGCCTCGGGCCGTCCGGCACCTCGAAACCAGCATATTGCGTCCGTCACCGGACAGAAACTGCCACTTGGCGCCGCAGAGGTCAACCCTTTCGCGGCGCCAGGCTACACAAGGAATTGATTGTCAGAGGAGCTCGATCATGTCAAGGGGGTATCATCCAGAAAAAGGGGATGCATTGGCTCGGCCCGGCGCTGCGACGCCGAGGAGGCGGGCCGTGGCGGCTGGATGGCCGGGGGGGCAGCGCTCTTGCCTGGGGAGCGGGACGTATCCGACGAGCAAACCCGATGGGAGCTCGAAACGTGCAATCAGCAGACCGTTTGGCTACGATGGTCAGGTGTCTGAGCCGGACAGGTAAGCCTGTGAGTATGGAATCAGCCCGACGAGCGAAAGACTCATCCGGTCAGCTGCCGCCTGACGCCGATGACCCGGCCCGGGCGCCCGTCGCGGGCGTGCGTACAGCTGAGAGTGGCCCGGAGGATCCGAACAAAGAGCAGCTGCTATGGCAGGGCAGAGGGAGTTGGAAGCACTATATTGGCCTGGCGCTGGGCTGGGCTGTCGTCGCGCTGGCGGTCCTACTGCTTGGGCAGTGGCTGAGGGGCTACGCGTCGTGGTTGCAGGGGCCGTGGTTCGCGACGATGCTGGCCTTGCTGGTCTTGGGCTCCGGCCTGTACCTTCTGGTCCGGACCGCGTGGCGCATCTATGGTCGGCGCTATCGGTTGACTTCGCAGCGGCTTTTCATCAGCCGCGGCATACTGGTTACGACGACCGATCAGACCGAGCTTATCCGTGTGGACGATGTGCGCGTCCGGCAGGGCGTACTCGGCCGTCTCTTCAGCGTTGGCGATGTGGCGATCATATCGACGGCCGTTACAGATGCCGAGCTGGTGCTGATCGGCGTCGGAGGCCCGCACCCGGTAGCCGAGCATATCCGAGAGCACATGCGCATCCTACGCCAGAAGTCGCTCTTCGTAGAAAGGCTGTGAACCCACAACTGCGCTTGGCAGTTCGGTCCGGAGGCATTGGAGGTTGTCGGTCAGCCGGGTCGCACGCAGGTTGCTGGGCGATGGGGCTGGCCCTATAATCTGAGGACGTACTAATCCGTCCATCTTGCTCAATGGAGGTGCCCGATGGCCGAGCCCGGTCAGGAGCAGGCTTCCGTGAAGCAGCGTGTCGCGGAGATCATTGAGCGCATTCGCCCGGCGATTCAGGGCGATGGTGGCGACATCGAGCTGGTCGATGTGGACGAGGAGGGCGTGGTTTCTGTCCGCCTGCATGGGGCCTGCGTTGGGTGTCCGTCGGCGTCGATGACTCTGGCGATGGGTGTGGAACGGAACTTGAAGGAGAAGGTTCCCGAGGTCAGTCGAGTCGTCAGCGTGTGATTCCGGTGAGATCTCGCGCTTGAGGCGATCTGCCACGAGGGCCCGTCGTGCAGCCTTCTCGCCACGGCAGCTCTTCTCGGTTGTGATGTGTGCGCCCGCTTGGCCGGCCAGAGTCCCCGGATGCCGGGGGCGTTCTGCCCCGATCTTCTGGCCGAGCACCGGGGGTGCTGCATTCCCTGCCGCCGCAATGACTACGATTCGAACGGGGTAGCTCCTGGGCAGAAGAGAGGGCTTTCTTTGGCAGGTCCTCGCCTGGTGGCGCTGACTAGGTCTGGATTGCCAGGGCGTCGGGCGCGCGGTAGCATCGGACCCCGATTTGGGCGGACCCACGGAAGGGCGCGCTCGCAGGGAGGCGCGGAGGAAGTAGCGGCTCCGCCGGGGCACGCCGCGCCCGAAGGTCGAGCGTGGCTGCGGGTTGACTCAACGGCAACAAGAAAGGGATCGAGTTATGGCGCGACCTGTGACCCTTTTCACCGGACAGTGGGCTGATCTGAAACTGGTGCAGCTTTGCAAGAAGGCCAAGAAGTTCGGCTACGACGGCCTCGAGTTGGCTTGCTGGGGCGACCACTTTGAGGTGGACAAGGCGCTGGCCGACAAGGATTACTGCAAGAAGAAATGGCAGACGCTCCAGGCGAGCGGAATGGCTTGCTACGCGTTGAGCAATCATCTGGTCGGTCAGGCGGTCTGCGACAACATCGACGAGAGGCACAGGTCGATCCTTCCGGACTACGTCTGGGGTGACGGCCAGCCTGAGGGCGTTCGCCAGCGCGCGGCCGAGGAAATGATCAACACCGCACGCGCCGCCCGCAGGTTCTTTGACGCCGCTCCAGCGGCGGTCGAGAAGCAGCTGAAGCGTGTGGTGGTCAACGGGTTTACCGGCAGCAGCATCTGGCCGCTTCTATACTCCTTCCCGCCTAACCTGCCCGACCAAGTGGCGGACGGCTACAAAGACTTCGCGAAACGATTCAAGCCGATCCTGAACGCGTTCGAGCAGGAAGACGTGTACTTCGCACTGGAGGTCCATCCCACCGAGATCGCCTTCGATGTGGCGTCGGCTGAGAGGGCTATTGAGGCGCTGCGGGGACACCGGCGGTTTGGGTTTAACTACGACCCGTCACACCTGGGCTACCAGGGCGTTGACTACGTCGAGTTCATCCGGCGTTTCAGCGATCGGGTATATCACACGCACATGAAGGACGTGTTCTGGTCACCGACGCCGTGCGAAGCGGGCGTTTTCGGCGGGCATCTGGACTTCGGCAACCGGCGGCGCTTCTGGGATTTCCGCTCGCTTGGCCGCGGCAGCATTGACTTCGAGGCCATCATTCGAGCCCTGAATGAGATCGGCTACGACGGACCATTGTCCGTGGAATGGGAAGATGCCGGCATGGACCGCGAGCATGGTGCGACGGAGGCGTGCCGCTTTGTTCGGGACCTGGATTTCGCCCCGTCGGCGATTGCCTTCGATGCCGCGTTCGCCGAGAAGTAGCGTCATTCGCCCATCACGTGCGTCGTTCCCCGTGAAGGCCAGGCTGGAATGCATCGCCGCTTGCTGGCGCGTGTGCCTCAGCGCAGCGTGCGCCCGGCTGTAGTGTAAGGAGAAGAAGCAAATGGTCCATATCGGCATCATCGGCTGCGGCGGGATCGCCCGGCACCACGTCAATTACCTTAAGCAGATCAAGCAGGCCGGTGTTGTCGCCGTGCATGATGTTGACCGGGCAGCCGCGTCGGCCATGGTCGAGCACGTCGGTAACGGCGCCCAGGTGTATGGCTCGTTCGAGAGGCTGCTTGAGCACGATCCGCTGGATGCGGTGATGGTCTGCACGCCGACCGCCTTTCACCATGAATCGACGGTTGCCGCGCTGAACGCCGGCAAGCACGTTTTCTGCGAGAAGCCGATCGCGCGAACGATGGACCAGTGCGGGCAGATTCTGGACGCTGCCTCTGCAGCCGAGGGCAGCTTAATGGTCGGCTATGTGCGTCGGTTCGACAACGAATGGAACACGATGGGCGAGATTGTCCGGTCCGGTCGGCTTGGCCGGCCGGTGATCTGGCGGTTCTGCAGCGGGGGGTGGCGCCCGGGAAGACGCTGGTTCTGCGAGGAGCAGATCGGGGGCGGGCCGCTCATTGATGGGGCCGTGCACAACTACGATTTCGCCCTGCAGCTATTCGGCCCGGCCAAGCAGGTCCTGGGCGTCGGCCAGACCTGGAACCGCCAGGACAACACCGCGCAGGATACCGGCACGGTCATCATCGAGTTCGAGTCCGGCGACCAACTCGTCCTGGTCTGGACGTGGGGCTTGGCCGACGGCGGGGCGTGTGAGGGCATCCACGACGTGGTCGGACCGAAGGGCGGAATCAAGTGGGGCCTGGCGCCCGGCGAGTATCCTGAAGGCGTGGACCGGGGTCGGCACGGCGGGTTCCTGGTTCGCACCAGAGACGGGGGTCCCGTGGTCTTCGAGCGCAATGACATGTTTGCTGAGCAGATGAGGCACTGGGTGGCGACGGTCGATCAGGGCAGACCTCCTCTGGTGACGGGTGAGGACGGCAGACAGTCGCTTCAGCTCGCCTTGGCCGTGCTGGAAGCCATGAGAACGCACGGCGCGGTCCAGGTCAGCGCGATCGCCTAGCCCTTGATCGCCCCTTCGGTCAGACCGGCGATGAACTCCTTCTGCAGCAGGAAGAACATCACCATCACCGGCAGGATGCTCAGCACCGTTCCGGCCATCACGATCCCGTACTCGTTGCTGTAAACGCCCATCATGTTGTTCAGTGCGATGGGCAGGGTGTATCTACCCTCGCTTCGCAGGATGATCTGCGGCCACAGGAAGCCGTTCCACGATGCCATAAACACTACAAGCGAGAACGCCCCGATGATCGGACGCGACATTGGTAGGACGATTGTCCAGTAGAGCCGCCATTCGCTGCACCCGTCGATTCGCCCGGCGTCAAGAAGTTCATCGGGCAGCCGCAACATGCTCTGACGCATGAGGAACGCGCCAAAGACGCTCGCTGCGCCCGGGATGAGCAGCGCCAGATACGTGTCCATCCATCCGATCACGTAGATCAGCTCGTACATCGGCGCCAGCAGGAGTTGTCCGGGGATAATCATGCTGGCCAACATGACGATCATGGCGACTCTCCTGCCGACGAAGTCGTACTTGGCAAGAGCAAAGGCGGCCATCGAGCTGATCCACAACGTCAGCAGCGTGCTGCCGGTGGCCAGAAATGCGCTGTTGGCCATG
>CAYGAN010000013.1:17854-24515 GCA_964347585.1 uncultured Planctomycetales bacterium
CGGCAGCTCATCGAACAGCCGGCGGAAGCTGGCCCAGGTCAGCAGGGAGAGTGGCTCGGGCAGAAGAATCGTCTCGAAGATCCGGTCCGCCGGTTTGACCGCGGCACACAGCAGCCAGGCGAACGGAACGAGCACGATGACGGCCACGGAGGCCATCACGACGTACACCGTCGTGCGGATCAGTGGTCTGCCGACGGGCCGTGCGGATCGGCGCGGCGCTGGCGAGGCATATGCGGGACCGGAATGACGCGGAGCGTTCACGGAGCTATCCCTCTCGTCGGAACGTACCCGTCAGGCGCAGCTGGACCAGGGAGATCACCAGGATTATGAGCATCAATGCCCATCCAATGGCGGACGCATAGCCCAGATCGCCCGTCTCGAAGCCCTGATTGAACAAGTACATCACGATGGTCAGTCCGCTGTTCTTCGGTCCTCCGCCGCCGCCGAGCAGCACGTATGGCAGCTCGAAGAGCTGGTACGAACCGATCGTGGACATCACGACGACGAAGACGGCCACGGGCTTGATGCTCGGCAGCGTGACGTGCCAGAACTGCTGCCAGGCGTTCGCGCCATCGACCGAAGCGGCCTCGTACAGATCCCGGTCAACGGCCTGCAAGGCTGCCAGGAAGTAGATCATGTTGAAGCCCACGTACATCCACAGCGCCGTCAGGATCAGCGCGGGCATGACGAGCGCCGGGTCCTGAAGCCACTGGATCTCTTCCAGTGGGCCGAGCGAGAGCAGGTCCCGCAAGCCGCTGTGAACCGCGCGGACCGCGCGGTTGACCAGACCGTACTTCGGCGCGTACAGCTGCGTGAATAGCACGGCTACGAAGACCTGACCCACAAGATGGGGCGAGAAGAATGCCAGGCGGAAGATGTTGCGCAATCGGACCCACTTGGCCGATAGCAGCAGCGCCAGTCCCAGAGACAGCGGCAACTGCAGGAAGACTGAGAACAACGCGTAGATGGTCGTGTTCAGGACCGCCTTCCAGAACAGCTCGTCTTCAAAGAGGTATCGGAAGTTGTCGATGCCGACATAGACGAAGCTTCGCGGTCCGGCCGATTGGTAGAACGCCAACTGAAATGAGCGTGCCAGCGGATAGGCGGCGAACGTGCAGAAGAGCGCTGCGAACGGCAGCAGGAACAGATACGGCGCCGACCGCCGCTGCCATCGCCACACAAATGAGCTCCGCGACCGACTCAATAGAACGGGTTCCTATCGATCTCGCGCTGCAAACGGGCCACCTGCGATGCCAACGCCTCTTGCGCGACTGCCTTGAGCTGATCCAACGAAGCGTCGGGGTGCGCCTCGTACCATTCGCGGCAGGTCCACATGGCCTGCTGAAGACGCGTGCTGGCTAAGTTCGTGAACGGGTTGATGTTCAGCGCGGGCACGTCGGGGGCCAGACGCGTATAGAGCCGCCCGACCCGCTGGCCGCCGAAGTAGGGATCGGGCTTGCCGAATACCGGCTCGTCCCATGCCTCGATCAGTGGCGGAATGATCCCGGTCTCGTCGTAGCGATCCGCCAAGCCTTTTGGGTCCAGATACAGGTGTTCCATGAGCTTGACGGCCTCCGCCTGGTTCGCGCAGCTCTTGGCGATTCCGATCATCGTGCCGCCCTGGGTTGTCGTTCGTCGCCGGCCCTTGTTCCAGGCGGGCAGAGGGATCAGCCGGAGCTTGCCGCCCAGACTCGCCGCGTCGCGCTTAAAGAACCCCGTGCGCCAATCCGGCATCATGAAGCAGCAGAAGTACCCGTCGGCAGCGGCCTTGTAGAATGCCGCCCCGCCGGCGAGGGTCATGCCGATCCGCGTCGGGCGGCCGATCATGCGAACATAGTGGGCTAGCACCTCGACGTTCCGCTCACAGCTCAGCGTGATATTGCCCTTCTCGTCGAAGAAGTCGCCGCCGTTTTGATACAGCATTGCGCGCAGGTCGTGCACGCCCATGTCGTCGAGCTGGATCGCGTACCGGTCGATCACCCCGTCGCCATCGAGGTCCCTTGTGAGCTGCCGGCCGATGCGGTAGAAGTCCTCCCAGGTCTCGATGGTAGCCGGGTCGATCTCCTCGGCTTGGAAGATGTCGGCACGGTACGCCAGCGCGACCGGATGCACATCGTGCGGCAGCCCGAATATCCGTCCACGCGAGGACCAGACCTTGAATCGCGGCTGGACCATGCGGCCGAACCAGCCGCGGCTGTGGATCAGGTCGGTAAGATCGACGAATCCGATCTCGTCGAGCGGCCCGCGAAAGAACTGGCCGGCCAAGCTGATCTCGATCTCGGCCACGTCCGGGGCGCCCTTGCCGGAAAGGAACGCGGCGTTGAGTCGCTGGAACAACGCCCGCCCGCTGATGAGCTGGAGGTCCACGCTGGTGTCGGGGTGTTGCTCCGAGAACGCCGGCAGGACGCGCTGGTAGCAATCGTAGTGCGTCTTGGCGAAGACCCATAGCTCCAGGTCGGACGTCTTGCGGACAGGCGTGAACATGAGGGTCAAGCCCGTCGCGCCAAAGACGAGAACCATCGCAAGCGGGCCCTTCCCGAGCGGGAGCTCTTGCATATGAGGTGTCTCCAGGCTACTGGGCTGAGAGTGTACCGGTGGCGCAGACGGCTCGCCAGCCATTGTCTCCTCGCTCCGCCGCGGCGTCGGCGACTGCATCAACGCGGCGAGTGCTCACGCTTATTGGGGGATACGCCGACCAAGCGTTCCGCCTGGACAATCCGCTCGAACTAAGGGGCTTGCCCTAAGCCGCCCCGCCGTGATTCGTGGACTGATGACTCGTCGAGCGCGTCAGACCGAAAGGAGATCGCGCTGCAAGAGCGGCCGCAGGTCGCGTTTCAGGATCTTTCCCGTCGGTCCGCGAGGCAAGTCCGCGGCGATGTGGACGTGTCGCGGAACCTTGTAGTTGGCCAAGTGACCGCGGCAGAAGTCGCGAAGCTCGATACTTGTTGGCGCGCCGCAGCCATTAAGGGTCACGAAAGCCGCAGGCGCCTCGCCCCGCATCCCGTCCGGCACCCCGACGACCGCGGCTTCGGCAACGGCCGGGTGCTTCTGGAGCACATGCTCGATCTCGCGAGGGAAGACGTTCTCCCCGCCCACGATGATCATGTCCTTCTTGCGACCGCATATGGAGATGAAGCCGTCCTCGCTGGCCCTGCTGAGGTCCCCGGTTCTGAGCCACCCGCTGGCGTCGATGGCGGAGGCGGTTGCCTCAGGCTTATTGTGGTACCCTTGCATAACGTTCGGCCCACGGACAAGTAGCTCGCCGAGCCCGCCTGTGCGAACATCGCCGCCCCGCTCGTCCACCACACGCACCTGTACCCCCGGAATCGGCCGCCCGACGGTACCTTTGCGACGTGCCAAGACCGTGTTGAGGGAGACCACGGGGGAGGTCTCGGTCAGGCCATAGCCCTCCAAAAGCGGAACGTCGAATCGCTCGAGGAATGCGTCGTAGAGCCCCGGCGGCAAGGGTTCGCCTCCGCTGATCGGCAAAACAAGCGACGACAACGAGTCAGGCCGCGCTTCTTTGACCCGCAGCACGGCGTTGTACATGCTCGGAATCGCCATGGAGATCGAGATGCGCCGCTCGGCGATCGTGCGGACGGTCTCGGCGGGTTGGAATCGCGGCATGTACACGACGGTAGCCCCGAGCACGATCGGCACAAGCATAGTTGTGGTGATTCCAAAACTGTGGAAGAGCGGCAACACGCCCAGCAGCGACTGCTCGCTATTCATGCGAGCATGGGCGATGCAAGCTTCACAATTGCTACGCAGGTTCCCATGCGTCAGACACACGCCCTTGGGTGCCCCGTCGGTGCCCGAGGTATAAAGTATGAGAGCAAGTTTCTCGGCTTGCGCGGGCGGAGGCTCACGCCGGCGCCGAAGACGCGACAGCAACATTCGGCGCTTCAGCCCAAGCTGTTCCATTATCAGCTTCCGGATCGGCGACCCACGTAGCGGCTCGGCCAGGGCTTGGCAAGTGATGATTAAGTCAATGCCGGCGTCTTCGATGATTCGGCTCAGTTCGTGCCGAGCCAGCAAGAAGTTGATCGGCACGACGACCTTGTCGGCCAATAGGGACCCGAAGAATCCACCCATGAAAGCGGCCGACGATGGCAGGCAGATTCCAACGCGCGGACAGTCCGTCTGGGTCGCGATGACCCGCGCCATCGCCTCGGCGAAGGTGACCAGTTGCTTGTAGGTCAGTTCACGCTTAGGATCAGCGACGGCGATCTTGTCCGGTGATCGATCAACAGCGTTCAGTAGAGGTTCGAGTAACATGAAGCTGTCTCCGGTTGGCCAGCGCCCAGCAGCGCAGGCCAGAGCATATCGACCCAGGCGTCAAGTGTCCACGTTCTTTAGCTTTCCGCCATGTGTTTGCCGCGGGACAGCTCGCCCATGGCTCGTCCGTGCGACGGTCCTGTCCGTGGTGTTGGTCCTCGGATGCGAGATCGCCGGGTGCATCGGTCTTCCTCCCGACGCACGAGAGCAACTATTGGATGCGACTCGTGAGTATGACCAGGGTCATCACCGGTCGGCCGAGAGGAAACTCTCCACGCTGATCCTCGCACACGGGGACAAATCTGAGATTGCCGAGGCGTACTACGTACGGGGGCTGTGTAACCTACGGCTCCGGTGCCGGGATGCCGCCCGGAACGACTTCTCCCGAGCGCTAGAGGGGTCGACTCGAGGCGATTTGAAGGCGCGCGCCCACGCCTGCCTGGGGAGCCTGGCCTGCGATGACGAGGACTACCTCGGGGCCATCGGTCACTACGAGGTGGCCGTTGAGGGCCTGCCGAACGAGCCGCCGCTCGACGAGATATTTTATCGCCTGGGTGTGGCTTTGCAGCGAGTGGGGCGATGGCGCGACGCACGGGAGGTCCTCCCGAAGGTCTGGTGGAGCTTTCCCGGGAGCAGCGTGGAAGCCGCCGCCCGTCGGAGATTCAACTGGCCTTTTGAGTACTTCGTGATCCAGTGCGGCGCGTTCGAGCGCGTCGGAGGGGCCGAGAATCTGATTCGCCGGCTTTCGCAACACGGCCTGAAGGCACGGCGTCGCTGCGATTTCAGGCAGGACAACGTCGTGTACGTGGTGCAAGTGGGCCAATACAGGGACTACGCATCAGCCCGCGGAGACCTGCAAAGGGTCCGTGACGTCACGGCCGATGCGTTCATCATGCCGTAAGTATCCCGCCCGGCCCACCGGCGCGATCGGGCTCGGTCCACTGGGATCGGGCGCTGCGAAAGCCCTTCGCCCCCCCACCGGCGTACGGAGAACCACGAGCATCGTTGGATAATCCGATCGCAGGCGGCGAGCATCTCGTGCGCCGGGCCGAGCCCTACCGATCAGGTCCCATATGTGCTCTGACCCGGAGTATCAGTACTGACAGGGGCGATTTCTCGTCCAGTTGGATGATCGGGAGCTAATCACGCCCCGCCGCCGAGCCGATCCTTGAATCGGTCCCGGGGGCCCGACCTCTCGGAGGTGGGGCTTCCATACTGGATGGGATGAAGCCGGCGGGGCTGGTTCTGGGGCCCGCCCTCGAGGACGCCGCTCGCACGCGACGCCCAGACCGGCAAGGGGGAAGTGGTGTCATACCTTCTCGAGATCGCCGGGCGGGGGTTGCTGACGAATCTGGCGACGGCATTCCAAGCAAGGCTGTCTGATACCGGGCTCGAATCGACCGACCAACTCCGACGGTGTGCACAATCGCACCCCACAAACAGCCAGTTGCAGGCTCGGCTCGGCTCACGCTACTTGATGCGGCAAGACATGATCCTCGCGGCCGAGGCCTTCAGCCGCGCTCTTGAGCACGACGAGGACCTCGTCTCCGCCCGCCTCGGGATCGCCTGCGCGCTGGATCACCTGGGTCGCTCTGAGGAGACGATCGGCCATCTTCAGCTAGCCCAGCAAGCCGAGCCTGCCGACGCCTCGATCCTATTCGCGCTGGGTTTCTGCCACGAACGGGCCGGACGGGACCGCCTGGCCGAGCGGATCTATCACCGCTGCCTGGCGATCTCGCCGCATCTGCGCAACGCGCACGAGCGGCTCGCCGCGGTTTATCTGCACAGGAATCAGATCGAACGGTGCATCGATCACTATGTGCTGCTCTGCAAGTCGGAGCCGGAGCAGATCGCCCATCAACTGAAATTGGCCAACTTGTATCTCCAGAATGGTCAGGCCGACCTGGCCGTCGAATGGTACGAGCATGCTCTTACGATCGATCCTGACAACTGGACGGCCCATAATGACTCCGCCCTGGCGTACGAACAGGTCGGCCTGTATCGTGAGGCTATCGAACGGCTTGAATCGCACGCCGGCGCTCGACCGGAATTCGCTGACACATACGTTCGCCTGGGCGATCTTTATGTCAAGATCGGACAAAGCCAGACGGCTCTGTCGCGATACCTGCAAGCGATAGAGCTCCACCCCGATTACCTCGAAGCCAGTGTCAAGATAGGCAGGCACTACTTGCGAGCGGGTCAGTACCGCAACGCGGCTCGATGGTTCAACCAAGCCATCGAGATCAACGATCGTCTGGTGATGGCATACGCCGGTCTATGTGTGGCTCAGCGCCACGCCGGCAAGGTGAGTGATTCTCTCACGAGCCTGGCGATGGCCCAGACGATCGAACCCAACAGCACGCTGCTCTTCTGCGAGGCGGTC
>CAYGAN010000013.1:24525-37449 GCA_964347585.1 uncultured Planctomycetales bacterium
AGGCCGGTGACGGGCGGCCAAAGGCAGCACGGATATCATCGGGCTGCAGATTAAGGATCACGCGAGAGACCCCGGCCCAGTGTCGAGCGACGGATCGGCGTGGTCAGCGAGTCAGACGGGCGACAAGACGAGGCACATAATCGATCGGCAGATCAGCGCGCACCGCCGAGCCCTGGCCCGAAGGCCCAACCACGCAATACTGCACTACCGGTTGGGGGTGCTGTTGCGATCTCGAGGACAGCTGGAGGCCGCCATCGGCTCGCTCACTCTGGCGGCGCGAATCAACCCCGGGTACGTCAAGGCCATCCTGAAACTGGGACTGTCCTTCAAGGAAGCCTGCCGCGCCGAAGAGGCTGCCGAGACGCTCAATCGAGCGTTCGAGTACGATGCGGATTTGGTGGCTCAGCACTACCAGCTTGGCTTGCTGTTCAGCCAGCCGGAACGGTTTGAGCTGACCCTCGAGCAGTTCGCTGCGGTCTTGTCCGCCGACCCGCACAGCTTGGACATACGTGCCAGCTTGGCGCTGGCCCTAGACAACGTGGGACTGCTTGATCGCGCGGAGGCGAGCTGGCAGACGCAGGCTGAGCTGGTCGGGGCCGACCAGCCGGCGCAAGCCGCCGAGACTGCGTGACGAGCCAGGCTGGGGCGGCGCTCTGACGGCGCGTTATGTGCTCGCGCTGGGCTAGTACTCTGTGCTGGCCCACTGTTGGGGCTGCACGGCTTGGCGAGAACGCCGGCCGCTGCCGAGGAACCCCTGCCGTCCTCAACGCTCGTATAGGCCGACTAACTCCCCCTCCGCCAGGACGTGGCCTCGCATCGCTTCCAGGAGCGCGTCCTTATTCAGGCCGGCGTCAACCGCTAGCTCTGCGTCCAGCGCATATAGCCTGAAGTAGTAGCGGTGCCTTCCATGTCCTCGCGGCGGGGACGGTCCCCCGTACCCGATCTTGTTGAAGGAATTCTTGCCCTGAAGCGCGCCGGCGGGTACCGGCGGCGTGTGCGTCTTCTCGACGCCTTCGGGCAAGCTCGTGATGTCGGCGGGGACCTTGTAGATCACCCAGTGCACCCAAGGCTCGGGGCGAGGCGCGTCCGGATCGTCGCAGATCAAGGCGAGCTCCTTGGTCCCGTCCGGCAGTGCTGACCAGGACAGCGGCGGGGACACGTCCTGCCCATCCGCGGTATGTTGTTTGGGGATTGTCTGCCCGTTCGCGAACGCGCTGCTCGTGAGCTGAATAGTCATGGCTTTGGTTCCCGGCGTCTCGGCTTCGGCTGCTGGCGTGTCGCTGCCCGGGGTGGCGGATCGGTCGGCCTTCTCGCACGCGCCCAAGAGCAACACTGCCGTTCCTGCGGCCGCAAAAGCTGTTACGTAACGAACCATGGTCACTCGTCCGGCCACTCCACGGGCGAGTTCGGCCCCTATGTGGGGGCATGTCGCGGCAGGTCTCTGCCGTCGGCGACGGCGGCGTCAGCGGAGAGCCGGCAAGCCAGAAATGAATCAGCTTATATCCGGCTCGAATAGCGGCGCGTGTCGGGCTGCACGTTGTGCGTAGATCACCACGCGCCTGGTACGCTCAACGAGCTCTGCCGTATCTGGTTGATGACCTCCTGAGGCCTCCTCGATCCCGCGGCCGATGGTAAGCATCTGCTCGATCACCGTCGGCCGAATATCCTTTAGTGGCCGATCCGGCACGGGTTCAGACATGGCTTCTTTCTCCTCTTGCGATCGCTGGCAACGAAGTGCCGAAGTGCACTGTTATTATTGCCGCGCTGTTCGTCGTAATCAACCCTCATGGGACGGGGCGAGACCTGCGTCCGCCCGCCGCTGAGGTTCAACGGACAATCCCCGGATCGAGCGGTCCTCCGCGGGTGGAGGCAGATACCCGGATCCGGTCGCGCCGACCTTGCCAAAGCGGCGCCCAGGGGCGCTCTTGCTAAATCTATTTGAGCTAAGTGTTTAAATGGGCTCGTCCGGCACGTCCTCAGACGGCGGTGCGGCGCGGCACGCGGAAGGAGGCGGACTTGGCGGCATGGCCAGGGGCGGACCGCCCGTCGTTACTGACCAACTGGCAGCGAACGGTGTGTCTCGATCCCGGCTTCAGACCGTAAATGTCTGTCGGGGAGCCGAGTGCGCACCCGAGCAGCTTGCCGTCAAGCCAAGTCATGACCCCCGCGAAGTTGTGCCATCCGTCGTTCGCCGAGCCGATCCTCGTCACGCCGGGGGCCGGAAAACTCGCGGCCGGCGGATGCGTGGCTGAGACGTCCTGCTGGCAATCCTTCGGGACGATTTGGAATCGAGCGCTCCATTTGATCTTGCGGCTGCGTGGCGACGTGAATCGCAGCGTGGGCGCATTGTTGTTGGACCCGATCTGCACGGGCAGGCTCCCTGCCCGGGCTGAGCGGATCTCCCAACGTCTCTTCGGCATCAACGGACACGCGAATCGCAGTTCGTACTGATCGCCGGCCACTACTTCGCTGATTCCGCTCATTTCGCGCCGTTTTGGGTCGTATGACAACTGCGAGACATCCAGGGCGCCTTGAATGACGTGGCGGCTCGTGGAGAGAAATTGCGGTCGGCCGTTGTCCCGAACAATCGCCAGGCACTGGCACGACATGGGGGCCAGATTGACCAGCACCCCTCCGGGCCAACAGCCTAGGTACGCCTGCTCCCAGAAGTTGAACACGTGGCACTTGGCGTCGCGCGGAAGGCCCAGATGGGTCCATGCGACGTGGTGCGTTCGTCGGCGGTGTTGATCGAGGTTGACCGGCGCGAGCACGTCGTACTGACGTCCGAGGTGTGCGACCTTGACGGCCAATCCGGCGAACGTGTCGATTCTGGGTCGGTAGAGGTCGAACGGCCTGGCGTCGAGCGTTGGGAAGACTCGTCGCAGAATCTCAAGGCGCGACTGTGGCAGATCGTACATCAGGTCACTGGCCATTAGCACTTGGCCCGACAGGCCAACGAGCGTGGCGAACAATCTGGCTTGGTCCTCCGTCAATGTCGGTCGGACGAGCAGCGTGTCGGGGTCGGAATACCACGCGATGTTGTTGGCAGGGAAGCCGTTGAGCAACCCGCGGACGAACTCCTGCATTTGCTGCCAGGACGGCCCGTCGTCCCCGCCGGTGCGGCAGCCGTTGAACAGTCCGATGCCTTCCCACGTGGTTCCCCAGCAGCCGAGCAGGAACCGCTTTGGCCCGATCGTTCGGCGGATGGTCTTCAGCGTACTGCGATAGGCCTCTTCGGGTGGGGTGCGCGGTTGGCTGAACAGGTTTCGGTGCCGGCGATACGCGTCGATCACCAGCGGCTGTCCGTCGATCTTGAAATACTCGTAGCCCCAGCGAGTCAGCATGGCAAAGAGGCGCTTCAGGTACGCGTGTGCCTCGGGCGAGGTCGGATCGAGCAGGTACTTGCCTTCCCACGAGCTGGCCTGTTCCTTTCCGTCCGCGTCGCGAAGCCACGCGGCGGGGCGATCCCGGAAGAATCTCGGGTTCGTTTGACCGTGCGGGCAGAGCCATAGCCCCGGCCGCAGGCCCGCCTTCTTGATCGCGCGCGCCAGAGCCCCCATTCCGCCGATCTTCTCGACGCCGAAACGCTTGTTGAGTGCAAACCAATCCCGCAGCACGCTGAACCCGTGCTTGCCTCCCTGCCATCCGTCGTCAAGCTGACAGAACTCTGCGCCATAAGGTTTGAGATGTTTGCCGAGTCGTTCTGCATTGCGGATCATCTCGTCGGCTGTGATGCTCATCCAGTAGATGTACCAGCTACACCAGCCGGCAGGGGCGGTGGGAAACTTGGTTTTGTCGATCGGCGCGTAGAATCGGTAGCCGAGCCGCCGCTTCATGAAATCCCGTGTCCGGCGGCCGCCGGGCAGGCGTACTTCGTCCTTGACCGGATCGAACACGCCTGTCGCCAGCGGCGTCTTAACATCCCCCAGCGTCAACTGATAAAGTGCCGGGTTGGCTGGGGTCGCCGTGCGGCAAGGAAATGGATGCGGCCAGATCTTGTTCCTGGAAGCTCGTTTTGGGTTCTTACGTTTGGTCATGTCATCTTGCACGAGCAGCTCCTCGGCGGGCGCGTGCGCTCCTCCTGATACGACTGCGTGATCCGTGCCACGGTGGGGGAAGTGTAGCAGCACGCCGGCAACGGTCAACTCGCTCAACGGACCAAAGACTGTGAGGATTCCCGTGCCAGCCACTCCAGAGCGATCTCCGTGGCGCGGTAGAGTTGGCCGATGTCGAGGAATTCGTCAGCGGTATGCGCCTGGGCCGGATCGCCCGGTCCGAAAAGGACCGTTTCGATTCCGGCGTCGCTGAAGTAGTTCACGCCAACGGGCTGGGTCTGGCCCGTTGCTTCGCGCGTCACCGTCAGGAGTTTCTTCACCAGCGGCCGGTTCGGGGGTGTATCGAGCGGCGCATAAGCCTTGACGTCAGCAAGCTCGAATCGTTCGCCGGGCAGCGACCCGGCTAGATGGTTCTGGAGTTGTTCCACGATCCGGCGGTGGTCCTGACCGGGTAGGAACCGACAGTCCAGGCTGGCCTCGCATCTTGCGGGCACGACGTTGACCAACTCGCCGCCACGGATCGTCCCGACAGACAGCGTGGGCGAACCCAGCAGCGTGTGTCGGGCTTGCCGTAATTGGGGCGCAAAACCTTCTTCCATAGCTGTGATTGCTCGGGCCATGGTCGAAATCGCGTTACGCCCGCGCTCGGGCATGGCGGCATGCCCGCTCGCGCCGTGCGCCACGATGGTCAGCCATAACGCGCCCTTGTGAGCGGTAGCGAGCTGGCAGTTCGTCGGCTCGCCGACGATGATGGCATCGACGCGGAATCCTTCCTCTATCAGTGCTGCGGCACCCTCGCAGCCTGTTTCCTCTCCCATGGTGGCGATGAAACAGATTTTGTCGGTCAATGGTCGATTCTGCTCGCGGGCAATTCGTAGAGCCGTCAGGAACGCGGCGATCGAGCCCTTTGTATCACATGCGCCACGACCGTAGATGCGGCCGGCGCGGACGTCGGGGGTGAACGGGTCGATCGTCATTTGCTGGACGCCGACAGTGTCCATGTGGGCTTCGAAGGCCAAGCTCCGCGATCCCGTCTGTTCCGGCCAATGGGCGGTAAGGTTGGGCCGGCCCGGTGAGACCTCGCGGCGCTCTACGGTCATGCCCAATGATTCGAGCTGATCGGTTAGGAACTGTGCGATTCGTTCTTCCGGCCGATCGGACTTGCCGCGACTCATCCCCACATTCACGCTGGGGATGGCGACGAGTTCTCGCAACAGCATTAAAGCTTGCTGCTTTTGCTGCTCTGTCAGCGGGCTCATGCTTGCATTCCGGACTGGGCGGCGGCCAGCAGGCCCCGCGAAAGGGTGGAGACTTCAGCCCGACGGCCCTGCCCGTGGCTTCGAGAGCGCCAACGGCTGGCGACGCCGTCAACCCTCTTCGTCCGGCACGGGCGTCGTGTCGAATCGCTCGGCGTGCGGGCCGGCTGATGAAATGTCCAACAGCGTGAGTGAGTCGCGCTCGACGATTCCCCGGAGCTGCTCGCGGGGAATTGTCGGCAGGTTCGTGCCGTGGCAAAGGTGGTTGATGCTGTAGAGTGTTTCGATGCAGCTGGTTGCGCACGTGTGTGGAAAGTCGCTGCCGAACAGCAGTTTGTCAATCACGCCGTATTGATAGGCCGTCAGCAGCGCATTGTATGCCTGCCAGGGCCGGCGCAGCAGCCCGCTGACGTCCGCATACATGTTCGGGTGCTTTCCGAGCAGCACGACCGTCTCGTCGATCCACGGGTTGCCCAGGTGAGCGATGACGATCTTGAGATTCGGCAGTTCGCGCGCCACTTCGTCGAGAGGGCTTGGCCGGGCGAACTCCATCTTGCTCTCCGGCGCAAAGTCTATGCCCTGATGGAACAGGACCGGCATCTGGAGCGAGGCAGCTTCCGCATAGATGCGCATCGCACTGGTGTGAAGCGGATGGAAGTTCTGGGCCGCCGGAGCGATCGCAATACCCCTCATGCCCAACTCATCGCGCGCGTATCGCATCTCTTCGATGGCCTCGGCAGGCTGAGCGGGATCTATCCCCGCAAAGCCGATGAGCCTGTCAGGATGCTGGCGTACGTAACGGGCTACGAAATCGTTGGGGATGTCCGCCTGGAGGTACTGGCTCTTGAAGGCCAGCACGATCGTCCGATCTGCCGGCTGGCTTGCGGCCAGGTGCCGCTCGGTGTCCGCCGAGGCGATCGAACCCCAAGCCGAGCCTTGCTCCGCGCGAGCTAGAGGACCGAACAGACCGCGACCAAGCTGCTGCGGTGATTCCCAAACGTGCGTATGGCAGTCAACGATCATAGATAGCTACAGGCTGGAGGTGCGAACACTCGCTCAAGCCGGCGCGTAAGGGGCCCTTTGCGCGGGTCGGACCGACTGATGCTTCTCGCTGGTTGGAGAGCCTCGTCCACTTTTTTCGCCCCTCGAGCAGCCGGCGAGTTCCTTCCGTCGCACCGGCGCTAGGTCGAGTCATGCCTTATAGCCTGCGCACACGGACGGGTCAAGCCAAATCGCCGGACACGGCTCCCGCCATTCGCTGGAGCCGAGGACCAGTGCTCCGGCCGATGGCGCTGGCTAGTCGGCGATCAGCTCGATGGCAGTCATCGAACGAGCCGGCAGCGTGACGACCTCGAGGTCACGGAGAACGCGCTCGCCGACGGTGCAAATGTTCGGGTCCTTCTCGTTGGTCGCGTGGAGAGTGGGCCCGGTGAGCGTCCACGTGCGGCCGGCGGCCGGTCTAAAGTCGCTCAACGACAGACCGGCGGAAAGGTCGCGGTCGGGCGACCTGTTGATCACCATCGCGAACAGCTTCCGTCCGTCAGCCGACTTGCTGGCGTTGACCGTGAGGAGCGGCACTGCAGGGAACTGCTCCCGCTGCACTTCGAGGAGGCGCAGCCGACGCATCTCCATTCGGACGACTGGCCCGCTGTGAGTCCCCCTCAAGCGGACAGCCAACTGAACCGATCGCGTGTCCGCCAACGACGGGTAGGTCAACTGGAAGGCGCGCCACTCACGGAAGATCTCCAGGCCGTCTTGAGCACGGGCGGATCGTGTGGCGGGCCAGCCTCGCCCGTCGCCGATCTGGACGCCAAAGCTCAGCTTGGACTCGCCGATGACGCGCACCTCGCCGTCGAATCGGTACTCAGTGTTGGGCTTGGCCGGCAGCTGGGCAAACGCCGGGTACGCATCGCGGGCGAGATTCGAGACGGCGACCGCCAAGCCCCGCCGAGTCTGTTCCAGCGTGCAGCCGGTGGTGCGCGTCGGCTTGAACGTCACTTCGGAGAGCAAGTTGCCCGACAGCGGCACGCCGCCGTGGATTCGCTCGTTCCCGCGGCAGCGGGCGACACGGGAGAATCCGCCGAACTCGGCGGCGGGGCATCGGCAGGTGGAGGCGACGCAAAGGTCGCCGAAGTGCTTCGCGTAGAGCCAGTGGACGTAGAACGTGGGATACTTAACCCAAGGGACCTTACCGACCTCTGCGGGGGTGATCGGACCGCGCAGCTCGCCCCAGTATCCGTTGACGAATTGCCAGTAGTTGGCCATCAGGATACGGTTCTTGGGCTGGGTAAGCACTCGCAACCAATCGCCAACCGACAGGGCCGTGCCCAGCGCGAAGCGGTATCGCACGGGCTTTTCCTGCACGAAGCCCCCGTTGTATTCGGTCACAGCCAGGGGCAAGTCACGTCCGCAGCAGCTCCGAATCAGGTTGAGATGGCGCCGCAGAAGCTCAGCCGACTGCTCCGTGGATGCCAAAGCGGCTCTCATGAGGGTCTCGCTGGAGGCCCTGCCGTCGTTGGCTGCATACCCGACCCAGTAGTGATGCACCACCATGAAATCGACGTCGTTCTTGACGGCTCGCAGGACGACAGGATTCCACGGATTGTCCGGGTCGAAGTCGGTGGCCATGATCGCGCCGATCTTGATCGAAGGATCAACGGCCTTCATCGTCCGGCAGTACTGACACGCCCAGCGCCCGTACTCCTGGGCGCTGAACTTTTTGTGCGGCTTGAGCTGGTGATTGCCGTGATCGCTTTCATTGCCGAGTTCGAAGTATTGCACACCATACGGCTCGGGGTGGCCGTTGGCCGCCCGCCGCCTCGCCCAAGGGTGCTCTTCGTCTGCTGGGCAATTGAGATATTCCACGAGATCCGCAGCGTCCTGCGCCGTTCCGGTGTAGTCACTCACCGTGATTACGACCTCGCAGCCGACCTGGGCGCACCAGAGCATGAACTCGTTGAGACCGAAGCGATGGTGCGGCCGCTCGTCGGCCGGGCCAACGGTCTTCTTCCAATCGAAGCCGTGCACGCCACACCCGCCGGGAAACCGGGCGATGCTCATGCCGATCGCTTTGGCGAGAGCAATCGGCTCGCCGACGCAACGTCGCGCATCCGGGTCCCACAGGCCGTGGCCGTAGTCCGTGCTGCTGTATCTGTGCTGCGCGCCGAAGATCATGTACGGGTCGTAACTCGAGACGTTGCCGCCGAAGACCAGCTTGTTCACCGGGCCGAGGACGCGCCCGACGTGAATGGTGATGAGGGCGTCCGGCGCCTGGGCTGTCGCATCCGACGCCGGCACCAAGAGCGTTAATGCTGCAACGAGGTCCGTGATCATCGCACCTTGCCTCCGTCGATAAGGGCCGCTGCCGTACGGCGGGGGGACTGCCGCATCGCATTCATCCGCTCGGCGTGTTGGGCTTGCCCGGACTCTCGTGATCCTGCGTTTGCTCGGCCTCCGAGCCGCCGGAGTCGCTTTGGTCCAGTCGAATTCCCCACTTGTGCATCAGCCAAGCTTCGCCGCGGCGGAAAAGGGCCAGCCTTCGCAGGCGCCTTTGCAGCCATCGCCTCCCCGGCCAGTCGATCAGCAACAGCCCGGCTGGGATAAGGATCAGGGCGGGCGTCGCCGGGAGCACGATCCCCACGATGCCCACGGCCAGCAACACCACCCCCAGCAAGTTTCGCCATATTCGCCGAGCCAACTGCGTTCTCCCTAGGAGCAACAGCGGCGATACTCTATCCGAACACGCGCTCTGCGCCGACGCGGAGAACAAGAAAACCTGTGGCGACGTCTTGCCCAATAGGCCGGCTCGTCGAGGGCTTTCGGCGGGAAGCTGCGGAGCCCGCACGCGTGATCGTCGCCTTCAGCCGCCGGCTGTTCCAGGCGATTGGGATTTGTGGTACACATGGCCCGGTTATCGCAGGCATGCGCGCATGCCCTGCGAGACTTGCTCGCGTTCGATGTTGGAGCACGATTCGGTGCGTAGGCGACAGATGCTTTTCTGGTGCTTGCTCGGCGGGCTGGTGATTATCGCCACAGCGGGCGCCGTCATAAGTATGATCCTGAGATGCCGGACAGCCGGTCGCGACGACACCTACGCGCGGGTCGATCAGCTTATTGCAGCGGAGCGATACGAGGATGCGATTGAACTGATCGAGAACGCGCCGGACACGCGTGAAGCGCACGTTGAGCAGGGGCTTCGTCTGGGGATCTGTCAGTCGATGCTTGGCCGGTTCGAGCGGGCCCGAGAGACGTTTGACGCGGCCCTGGCTGTCGCTCCCGAGGAGCCGCGGCTGTTGTATAACCGGGCGCTGCTGGAGTTCCGCCAGCGGAACGACGACGAGGCCCTTTCTCGGCTGAATGACTTGGCAAGATTGGCGCCCTACTTTCCGGGTGCACACTTTCACATCGGCCGGATCTATGAGCGGCGTCAGCAGCCGGAGCAAGCACTCCGGCATTACGTCAAAGAGCTGAACATCGATCCTGCGTGCGGGCCGGCCCAACAGCGATTCCTATACTTGAAGCGAAAGGTACAGAGGAAGGAGAGTCGGTAGCGTCATCGCAATCAGGCAGCTTGTGGCGATCCGGAGGGCCGCCGAGCGTCTTGGAGGGTCAGCTCGCTACCGTCAGTGCCCGGAGGCCATAAGTTGTTATCCCGTCGTGACAGCTTGGGCCGGACGAAGCTGAAGCATCCGCTCGAGGGCAATCGTCGCCAGCCGGCGCGTGTCAGGATCCACTTGTACTCGGTTGACGATCCGCCCCTGGGCCAGGTTATCGAGCGCCCAGAGCAGGTGCCTGATGTCGATGCGGTACATGGTGGTGCACAGGCATTGGATGCCGGCAAGCGATCGCACCACCTTCTTGCCTTCGTATTGCTGCGCGAGCCGGTTGACGAGATGAATCTCCGTGCCGACGGCCCACCGGCTGCCGAGAGGCGCGTCACGAATCGTCTTGACAATGTACTCAGTGCTGCCGGCTAGATCGGCATTCTGCACGACCTGCCATGTGCATTCCGGGTGGACGATGATCTTGCAGGCCGGGTCGGTTCGTCGGACTTCGTCGCACTGCTGCGTCGTGAAAAGCTGGTGAACACTGCAATAGCCGTTCCACAGGATGAACCTCGCTGCCCGGACCTGCTCGGCGTTCAGGCCGCCGCTCGGCTCGTTGGGGTCGTACACGACCATCGATTCGAGAGGCCAACCCATTGCATAGGCGGTGTTTCGGCCAAGATGCTCGTCGGGCAGAAACAGTACCTTGACGTCCCGGTCGGTCTGCAAGGCCCATTCGAGGACGCGGCGGGCATTGCCTGAGGTGCAGCAAGCGCCATCGTGCGCCCCGCAGAATGCCTTGATGCCCGCAGCCGAGTTGACGTAGGTGATCGGTACGATTCTGGCGTCGGTCGTCGTTTTCAGGAAACGCCACGCTTCCTCCGCTTGCTCGATGGTGGCCATGTCGGCCATGCTACACCCGGCGGCCAGATCCGGAAGGATGACCGCGACATCCGCATCCGTCAGGATGTCGGCCGACTCAGCCATGAAGTGCACGCCGCAGAAGACGACGTACTTGGCCTCGGTTTGCTCGGCGGCCAGTTGCGAAAGCTTGAGGCTATCTCCGGTGAAGTCGGCGAATTGGATCACGTCGTCCTGTTGGTAGTGATGCCCAAGAATTACGAGTCGCCGCCCGAATCGCCGCTTGTGCGCGCGAATCGCCTCAGCGACTTGGTCGTCAGTCATCTGACGGTACCTGTCAGGGATGGGAGGTTGATACGCCATTTGAACACACCTCTTCTCGTCGCCGGGCCGGCGCGACGACTAGAAGGGGAAAAGAATCCCTCGATCTCTTAGGTTCTCGAATTTCCTCGCAGAGAAGCGGTACAAGCGGGCCGGCCGATGCGCGCCGTCACGGCGCGTCGCGGGCGTCGGGTCCAGAATGTTCAGCGCAAGCATCTTGCGTCGGAAATTGCGCTTGTCGAGCTTGCGAGCCAGAATCGCTTCGTAAACCGCCTGCAACTGTGACAGCGCGAACCGCCTGGGCAGCAGCTCGAAGCCGGCGGTCGTATACTCGAGCTTGGTGCGCAGTCGTTTCAACGCGCAGTGGACGATCTGGTGATGGTCGAACGCCATCGCGGTCAGCTTCCGCACGGGACACCATTTGAGCCGATCTGCATCGTCACCCGCGGCGGCGTCAGCGATTCGCTCCGGCGGGACCAGTCCCAGGTACGCCACCGTGATGACTCGACCTCGGGGGTCTCGCCGTGGTGAGCCGAACGTGTAAAGTTGCTCCAGCCACAGATCCGTGAGTCCGGCCTCCTCGGCCAGCTCGCGGCGGGCAGCGTCCTCAAGGGGCTCGTCCATGTTGACGAACCCGCCCGGGAGCGCCCACCGACGGTGGAACGGGGGCTTGCCCCGACGGATGAGCAGCACTCGCAATGTGGGCTCCCGGACGGTGAACACGACTACGTCAACCGTCACTAGGGGCCTGGGATGATCGTACACGTGTTTGCCGGCTCTTCTGAGCATCTTCGCCACGGCGTGGCTTCCAAGTAAGTGTTTCGCGCACACTAAGTATTGCACCTTTGGCCCGACGGGTCAAGCAGGTAGCCGGGACGTGGAGGGACTCCAGGGATCGGCCTGGGTTTCTCGTCCCGCCGGCATAGAATAGTAGAGGCGTCTTTCCTCGAGAGGGAGTGAACGATGGTCCTTCCCGGGTCTAAGTTGATCGTTGTTGCCGCTGTTAGTCTTTCGATCGCCGGCTGTTCGGTCAATTTGAAGGGCGTGCCGCGACCGGGGCAAATCTCACTGCCCGGGGAGCGCGGGGTCGTCAGCGTCCAAGACGAGCTCGCTGTGCGCGTTAAGCCGGCCGACGTGCCCTGGCTCAACCACGATCTTATCGCCTTGACCATCGAGCTGACCAACAGGCGAGGATCGGGTGTGAGCCTGGACTCGAAAGATGTGGTTCTTCTAGACGAAAAAGGTCTCACCCACAGCTGCGTCCGGCCGGAACGCATGACGAATTGGTTCAAGCTTGCCGCTGAGGCGACCGCCGCGGCCCCGCGGCCACCGGTGGTCGTTGCTGCTGGGTTCAGTTACGGCCCTGTCCACCACCGTTACCACCCTTATCACGTCGGTCGCTACGGGCACCACCGCGGCCGCCGCTACTACCATCACTACGGGTACTGGTGGCGATATCCGTACTACTGGCCCGACTACTACTACTGGAACGACTACTGGCGGTACGACCAGTACGAGCGCAAAAGCGTGGCCAGGTTCTTGTCGGAGCTGTGGGCGTCGGAATCCGTCCCGCCGGATGAGTCGGCCATCGGTCATGTTGTCTTCCGTCACAAGCTCGAGAAGGATGAGCACGTGCGCGTGTCACTCACGGTGCGTCCCGAGCCGACAGCCACGCAGCCCGCCGCCACGACGCAATGGTCGCCGACCGTCTTCCACTTCGAGTTCGTTGGGGGGTAGTGGCCCGCAGGCGGGCTTCAGGCCGGGCAGCGCCATCTAGTCCGAGCCCCTGAGCAAACCGTTCCGCAGGCTGACGCCCGCGCGCTGCGGTCACGAAGGCCCACAGGGTACGTGCCCGCGCCCATCCGAGCGGTTGGTCTGCGCGCCCGG
>CAYGAN010000013.1:37459-42846 GCA_964347585.1 uncultured Planctomycetales bacterium
GTTGGAACATCGGGGCGCGGTTCCGGACCGAATACGACCAAGCCGGCGACCCTGACAGCCGGGACGTGCTGGCGGTGGTTCATGTCACCGAGCCGTTCGCCGAGCCCCGGATTCACAGGGCCTTCCCCGGCGGCCTGGATGATCTGGAGAAGTACCGGGATGAGGTGATCCTGGGCGTGCACGACCATTGGATCGATCCGGCCAGTGGGAAGTGGCAGTACACGTACCATCAGCGCCTGTTCGAGTACGAAGTTCCCTCGGGCGAGAAGATCGATCAGCTCAAGGAGGTAGTGGCCAAGCTCAAAGAAGCCGGTCACACCCGCCGCGCCCAAGCGGTTACCTGGCAGGCGTGGAAGGACGTCGGCATCGACGATCCGGCGTGCTTGCAGCGGCTCTGGTTTCGGATCGAGCAGGGCCGCCTTAACCTCGTAGCCCACATGCGCAGCAACGACGCGTTCAAGGCCGCGTTCATGAATATGTTTGCGTTCACGGAGCTCCAGCGGCTAGTGGCTGAACAGGTGCGCGTCCAGCCCGGCGAATACGTCCATGTAGCCGACTCGTTTCACATTTACGGCTCGTACTTCTCTGAGGTCGAGGCGTTTCTGCAAACGCTCAACCGTCGCAGGGCTGAGGACTTGTCCTACACGAGTGAGTTCGGCAGGGAATTGTTCGCCGAAGGCGTACGCCAGCTGCTCGCCGAGGACGACATGCCCGACGACAAGCGGGCGCTTCTGGAGAGCCGGCTGGTTGAACTAGGCGGTCAAGGCTAGCCGATCTTCTATTAAGCGGAGGCAAGTATGCCCAATCCGATGCTCTTACCGGATGTTCGGGATGTCGAAGACAGGCATCGGATCGAGTTCGACTTGACCTTCGTAGCCTAAGGTCAACGGCTGGCCTTTCGCCAGGTCGGCGGACAGGGTCACGGTCCCGCGGAAGCCCCCAGCCGGCAGATCGGTTGGGATCTTGAAGACCGCTTCCCACCTTGCGCCCGTAGCATCCCCGGGATCCGGTCGCAGCTCGAGGTCGAGCTCACCTTCTACCTGTGCGGAGAGTTGTCCGATTCGGCCTCTTTGCGATCTCACGGTCAGTGGCCGTCGGACTTCTTCGCCCGGCCGAACCGTCCCCAGTCGCACGAACGTCGGGATCACGGTCATTGGCCGGGCGATGGCGCCCCAAACGTACACGTCGAGCACCGGTTGCTTCGGATGCGTCGTGCGGATGCGAACGTTCTTACGGGAATAGCGGGTCTGGCCCGGCGTGATTACGAGTTGCGCGCTGTGGGATAGGGCCTCGAGATCCGGGTCGTAAGCCACCTCAGTGATTTCGGACGTCCCCTCGATTGCGAGGATCCGGAAGGGATGGCCGGTCTCGCTGATCAACTTGAACTCGATCGTAGCGGGCTCGCCCACGGTCAGTCCGGTGGCACGGAGCGTGGTCGGATCGGTCCGGACCCCCACCAGCACCTCCATCTTGACTGGCAAGACGGCTATCTTCTTGGTCGGATCGTTGGATTCGATCTTGACGACCTTTCTGGACTTGCCCTTGCGGTGGGGCACGGTGAGTTTGACGGTGAGGTTCGCGAATTCGCCGGGCTGGATCAGCTTCCGGTCGATCGTTGCCGGCGTACAGGCACAGCCCTTTTTTATACTCTTGATCTGCAGCGGCTCGGTGCCGCGGTTCCAGATCTTGGCCGACTTGGTCGCAGCGCTACCGGTGTACACTTCGCCGAAATCTATGCTTTCGGGTTCAAAAACGATGCGAGGCCCGGCAGCAGGCTTTGTCGTGGCGGGGCCGGTCGTCGCCGGGCGTGGCTGCTGCGAGATAAGGCACGCGCAAGTAATATACAAAACTCCCTGTAACGCCACCATTGCTTACTTCTCCAGTTCCAGCACGAACCGACTTGATCGGGTCGTTCGTGATCCTTCACAGCATCCAAGTGCTCGACCAAATCGAGAGCGGCCAAGAGCGTCTGCCGGGGGAAGTGCTCGACCAAATCGTCGCCATGCTTGAGCAGATCTTCGCCGGCGGCAATCCGGTTGCGCGCCGGCCACCCGGTATTCAACACGCCCTCAGGGCGCAGATGTTCCAACGCACCCGGCCTAGTCAATCCTTTGCGACGATGGCCGGTCCCGCCAGCTTGGTCGGCGGAGTTAGGGCTCGCAGGTCGCCACTATTCATGACGCGAATGTCGCCTATGCCGTATTTCATCATAGCCATTCGCGTCAGTCCCAGGCCGAAGGCAAAGCCGGTGTATTCGTGCGGATCCACGCCACCGGCTCGGAGCACATTGGGGTGGACCATGCCACACGGAAGCAGCTCGACCCACCCGCTCTTCTTGCACGTGGCACAGCCACGGCCGTTGCAGATGGTACAGCAAATGTCCAGCTCGAAGCCCGGCTCGACAAAGGGGAAGTACCCCGGACGCAGGCGGGTCGGTACATCTCGCTGAAAGATCTGGCTTACGAGCAACTTCATGATCGCGATCAGGTTTGCGATCGAGATGTTGTCATCGACCATCAGACCCTCCAGCTGGAAGAACGCGCAGTCGTGCGAGGCATCAACGGTCTCCGGCCGAAAGCATCGCCCTGGACAGATGATGCGGATCGGCGCACCCAGGCGCTCCATGGCCCGCACCTGAACGGCCGACGTCTGTGTTCTCAGCAACATCCCGTTTGTAAGCCAGAACGTGTCCTGCAGATCGCGAGCGGGATGATCCGCCGGCGTATTCAGGGCCTCGAAATTGTAGTACTCGGTTTCCATCTCCGGCCCGGTGGCGACCACAAAGCCAAGCCGGGCAAAGAGATCCTCGATCTCCCATTGCACAGCGGTCACCGGATGAGCGCTCCCGAGCCGGGGGCTTGGCCCCGGGAGGGTCGGATCGAAGCTCCGAGCGCGCGCCTGCTCGTCGGCGACGCCGGCGGCACGCAAATCGGACTGGCGTCGGCCGAGAACTTCCCCCACCCGCTGTTTGGCCTGGTTGGCCCGCTCTCCCGCAGCAGCGCGCTGTTCTTTCGGGACCCCGCCAAGCGATCTGAGAATCTGCCGAAGGGATCCCTTCCTGCCCATGAACTGAGCCTGCACGCGCGCCAACTCGTCCAGGGATCGCGCCGCTGCTGCCGCATGGGCGGCCTCGGCCTCGATCTGCTCCAATTGGCTGGCTATCGACTCGAGCGTCATCGCCCTGCGTCCGAGATCGCACAACATCTCTATTCTAGACTAGGAAGCGCTGTCGACCAATGCAAGCTCTCCACGGTTGTCGTGCCGCATGCGGTGCGTCCGAATCACCGGTCGTGGCAGTGTCATGGTCCCATCGCCGCCGGGCGTCGAAGCAGTCCCGCAAAAAGTAGGCGCCGGCAGGGGGAGGACCGGCGCCTTTGGGGTTCGTCGCTGATTCCAGCGCCAGGGTGTCCTGGCCGGGGGGAAACCAGGCCGGGTCACCGAGATGCCACTTGCCGATGTAGCAGCTGGATCAGCGGCCTCGAAAGAGTATCAGGATTGAGCGTCGCTTTCAAGGGTCGTTTTTGCGTCGCTAGCGAGAACTCTTCCGATGGACCGGGCCTCGCCGATGGGGCTGCGAAATCGCCTGGCATTCAATCAAAATGACCGATGTGCGGCTTGACTTTACAGAGAAACGGGTCTGCGCGTCGATCAAGTGCGTGACGTCATGCCAACGTATCGCTATGCTTGGGGGTCCTGCGCGAAGACCCATCATGCACATCGGGTCTGATGCGTCGCGGGTCGGACCAGTGAGGCCTTGATGAACTGGGGCCGGAATATGAGCCGAAGATTAGCTCGTTCACATCGCTACTTGGAACAGGCTCTCGGCATCATTCCGTGGGCGTCGCAAACCGGCGCCAAGCGCTACCCGCTGGACAAACGCCAGTATATGCCAGCGGCCTTCAGTAGGGGCAAGGGGTGCCGGCTCTGGGACGTCGACGGCAACGAGTACATCGACTTTCGCGCGGCGCTTGGTCCGGTGATCTTGGGGTATGCCGACCCGCGGGTGGATACGGCGGTGAAGGCTCAGATCGATCGGGGGGTCTTGTTCTCGATGGCCGGTGAGATCGAACTGGAGGCGGCCGAGCTCGTCCGGGAAGTCGTTCCCTGCGCGGAAAAGGTACGATTCGCCAAGACCGGGGGGGAGGCCAATTCGGCCTGCATACGGTTGGCTCGCGTTCACACCGGCCGCGACGTCGTGCTAAGCACCGGATACCACGGGTGGCAGGACTATCTGAACCCCGGCCCGGACACGCCTGGGGTGCCCGCGGTAATCAATCAAGTGGCCGAAAAGGTCCCGTACCTGGACATCGACGCTATGTGGAAGGCCTTCGGCCGCCACAAGAATCGAGTTGCTGCGGTACTAACCGCGCCCTTTGGCTTCTGGGAAGAACTCGACCATGCGCGCAAGTACTGTCAGGACCTCCGGGAGTTGACTGCGGCAGAAGGAACGGTCCTTATCTTCGACGAAGTGTTGACCGGCTTCCGGCTTGGGATCGGCGGCGCGCAAGAGCGGGTCGGGGTGGCGCCCGACTTGGCGGTTCTGGCCAAGGCCATTGCGAATGGTTATCCGCTGGCATGCTTCTGCGGCAAGGGCGAGGTGATGGATGGGCTGGATCGCACGTTGTTTACGGCTACTCACAACGGGGAGACCATTTCTCTGGCGGCCGGGATTGCCACAATTCGGACGCTGCGCGACGAGGGCGTGTACGCGCGAATTCGGGCAGCGGGGCGCCAGTTGAAGGCCGGGCTACAAGAGCTGATCGCCAAACATTCCCTCGGTGTGCAGGTTGGAGGCGTCGACGAGGCCCCCGTCGTCCACTGGGGCGACCTACACCAGTACTACCCCACGTACGAGCGGGAGATGCTGCTCGGGGGAGCGTTCTGCAATCTGCCTTTCTTTATCATGGACGCCCACACAGACCGAGATATCTCGCAGACGCTCGAGATATCTGAACGCGCGTTCGCCGCGGTCGCAAGGGAGTTGCGCGCATGACCGAGCGCTTGTGATCCGGGGCAGGCGGGAACGAAAGGATCAACAATACCCGGCCTCGGCCAACTTCTGCTGCCGCTGATCCGGTCGGATGATCAGGTGAGGATTCCGGCCCATCCAGTCAATCATGGCGCCGGCAACTTGCGGATCGAACTGCGTGGCGCTGCCCCTACGCAGCTCAGCGCCTACCTTGGCGGGCTTATAGCCCCGCTTGTAGCTGCGATGGGAGAGCATGGCGTCGGTTGCGTCGGCAACATGGAGTATTCGTGCAGGCAACGGGATGCTGTCGCCGGCCAGCCCTGCGGGGTAGCCGGTGCCGTCGTATCGCTCATGATGATGCAGAATGACGGGTAGCTCCAACCTGAGGAAGCTGGTGTGCTGGAGGATCTGCACGCTG
>CAYGAN010000014.1:0-7232 GCA_964347585.1 uncultured Planctomycetales bacterium
ATCGCCGGAGCCGCCTCGGTGGCTGCCGCCGTGGTGTACCTTGCCACGCTGCTGGCCGGCAAGGTTCCGGTCCTGGTGAACTGGACTGCCGGGATGCGGAACATCACCCATTTGCTCGATCTCGCGCAGGTAAGGCACGTCCTGACTGCCAACGCTTTGGTCGGCAGGCTCACCTCGCAAGGAACGGACTTCGGCGGTCTGAGGGACCGCTTCGTCTTCCTGGAGACGTTACGACAGCAGGTTTCCTGGCGCGCCAAGCTCGGGGCGTGGTTGAGGAGCCGGCTCAGTTGGTCGTGCCTGTCCGGTGTGAAGGTTCCGGAGACGGCGGCCGTTCTCTTTACGAGCGGGTCCGAGACGCTGCCGAAAGCTGTGCCGCTGACGCACGCGAACCTGCTGGCGAACGTCCGCGACGTGGTCCGCGTCATCACGGTTCGGCAGAACGATCACCTGCTGGGCATCTTGCCGCCGTTTCATTCCTTCGGGCTTACCGTAACGATGCTCACTCCGCTCCTGGCGGGCATTCGCAGCGTCTATCACGGCGACCCGATGGAGGCCCGGACGTTGGCCAGGCTGATCGAGGCGTACGAGGTGAGCCTGCTCGTGGGCACGCCGACCTTCCTGAACGGCATCGTCCGGGTCGGAACGACCGCACAGCTTGCTTCGCTGCGGGTCGTGGTGACCGGCGCGGAGAAATGCCCGGAGCGGACCTACAAGGCGCTCTCCCAGCACTGCCCCGACGCGGTGATCCTCGAAGGGTACGGCGTGACCGAATGTTCGCCGATCGTCGCGGTCAATGACGAGAGCGACCCCAGGCCGTTCGCCATTGGAAAGGTCCTCCCGTCGCTGGAGTACGCGGTGGTGGACGTGGACACGTGGCAGCGAGCCGAGCAGGGCGCGATCGGTGTCCTCCTCGTCCGCGGTCCGAGCGTCTTTGGCGGGTACTTCGGCCAACGGGGTGAGTCCCCGTTCGTCGAGTTCGCCGGGCGGCGGTGGTATCGCACGGGCGATCTGGTCAGCCAGGACCAGGACGGCGTGCTCACCTTCCGCGGGAGACTCAAGCGGTTCGTCAAGCTCGGCGGGGAGATGATCTCGCTGCCGGCCATCGAGGCCGTTCTGGAAGAGCGCTACGCGACGGACCGTGACGAAGGGCCTGTCGTTGCGGTGGAGGCGACGCCGGACGGGGGCCGTCCGGAGCTGGTCTTGTTCACCACTCGCCACCTTGACCGCCAGACAATCAACCGGCACATTCGAGGAGCCGGTCTGTCCGGCCTGCACAACGTCAGCCGAATCATTCGCCTGGACCAGATCCCCGTCTTGGGGACCGGTAAGACAGACTACCGCGCCCTGCAAGAAAGCCTGCGCCGTGAGCGGGCTCACCCGTCGTAACGCCTTTGAGTCGGGTCAGAAGGCGCCGGCAAGCTTCGCTTCCCGGGCCTTGTTCTCATCGACGAAGTACAGCAGAACCAGACCCACGATGAACAGCACTATCAGAGAGACGATCGAGAGTCGCGCCGAGCCGGTTGCCTGACGGATAACCGCAAAGGCCAGCGGCCCCCAGATGGCCGAGAACTTGCTGAAGATGGTGTAGAAGCCGAAGAACTCCGCGCTCGCCGCCGCGGGGATCATGGAACCGTAGAACGACCGGCTCAGCGCCTGCGAGCCTCCCAACACAAGCCCCACCGCAGCGCCCAGGACGAAGAACTCCGCTGCGGTTCGGATGAAATAGGCGTAGATCACGATCGCCGACCAGAGCACGAGCGTCAGCATCACGGTCCGCTTGGTACCGATCCGGCCCGCGAGGCGAGCGAACAGGAACGCGCCGAGGGCGGCGACTGCCTGAACCACCAGCAACGTCAACATCAGCACGACGGGGGAAAGCTTCAGCTCTGCGGCCCCATACACGGTGGCCATGCTGATGACGGTCTGAATACCATCGTCGTAGAGCATGAAGGCGATGAGGAACAGGACCAGATGGCGGAATCGCCTGACCCGCCGGATCGTGCGCAGGGTGCGTGCAAATCCGATCCACGCATAGGCACCCACCCGAGGCCAGCGGCGATAGCGTTCGGACAGCGTTTCTGTCGTTGGCGCTTCGCGCAGGTACCTGACCGTGAACAGCGTGAAGCCCGCCCACCAGAGCCCCGCCGTGACCATGCCGATGCGTGCGGCCAGCGTCTGCGAGATGCCGAGGGACTCGTGTCCAGCCACCAGGCCTAACGCCAAAGCGAACTGGAGCCCACCGCCGACGTAGCCGTACGCGTATCCCCTGCCGGACACACGGTCCATCTGTTCTTCGGTGGCGATCTGCGGCAGAAAAGCGTCGCAAAAGACGTTCGCTCCGATGAACCCGATCTGCGCGACAAGGTAGAAGAACAGCGTTTGATAGACGTCGCCCGCGTGGCAGAAGTGCAACAGGATCACAAACAGGCTGCCTGTGTAGGCGAACGAGAGCAGGAAGCGTTTCCTGGTGCCCGAGAAGTCCGAGATGGCCCCGAGGACCGGAGCGATCAAGAATGCAAGGAGCGAAGCGATCCCCACGGTGAACCCCCACAGGGCCGTTGCGCTGTAGAGCGTCCCGCCGATCCATACGCCGTCGGGCCCGACAACCTCGCGCTGGAAATAGACGGGCAGCAGCCCCACCGCCACGGTCGTCACGTAGGCGGAGTTGGCCCAGTCGTACATGCACCAGCCGAAAATGTTCTTGGGGTCATTCCTGGCCGGGATGCTGCGTGTCACTGGCTTGTTGCTCCGGGGTTCGCTCTGAAAGGCTCGCGCCTCGTCCGTTGCGCGTCGGCTCGGCCCGCCAAGTCGGCGCTGCGTCTCGCTTGGGATGAGCTGGGCCTCGGGGCACGCAACGTGGCCGGGCGGGCCGTCACGTACCACCCTGCAGTGTGCATGTCAACATGACGGCAGCCTGACTCGTGCCCAGTTTACCTATCCGGAAAGGGAGGCTGACTTCTGGCCAGCAAGGCTACGGGCCGACCACACCTACTGGGGCCGACCATGGATCACATGGAAGCGATCGGTGGAACGGGCAAGCCTGTTCGCCTGCCCACCGTCGCAGCGTCACGGGCGAGCTGACGCTTGCTCATGCCACCCGCCATCGCCTCTCATCTTGCGTAGGTTCCAGCTTGAGGGCGCAGGCGGTAAACTCCCGCCTGACGGGTGGAGAAATGCAGACGGCCTTGACCGAGTTGTCTCGGAGATTAGCTTTGGCCTCCGGGCTTGCGGGGGCATGCCTGGTCGCGACCGTCGGGGGGTGTACGGTCAGACAACCGGTGTCGCAACCCCCTCTGCATGCCGTTGACCAACCTGTAGGCGCCGGCGCTGCCGTTCGTGAGGTCACCGTCCAGATCCCCACCTACAGCTACGAGCACGCCAAGTACATCCCCCGGCCGATCCGCGAGCACGGACCCGAAATGTATCCGTATCCACGGATTCGCCACGAGCAAGTGGCCGCAAAGCCAACTGCGCGAGAGTACAACGCTGTCATTCTTGAGAATGCTTGGCTCGAGGTGACCGTTTTGCCAGAGCTTGGCGGACGTATTTACCGGGTCAGGGACAAGCTGCTTGACGCCGACCTGTTCTACGTCAATCCGACGTTCAAGCCCAATCCCTACTGCCAACAGCGCTGGTGGATCGCCACCGGTGGCGTGGAGTTCTGCTTTCCCGACACGGAGCACTCGGTGAACATACTCGAAAGGTGGAGGTACTCGATCTCGAGGAAGCCCGAGTGCGCCGCCGTCACTGTGGCCGACACGGACAAGCGACGGGGGCTGACAGAGTGCATCACGATCAGCCTGCCATCCGACGGGGCGTGTTTTGATTTGACCATCAGCCTGTTCAACCCGCACGACGTGCCCAAGTCCTTTATGTACTGGACGAACGCGATGGTACCGGCCACGGAACATTCGCAGATCGTCATGCCGGTGCGGCATGTTCGAATAGGTTGGGGCGCACAAGGGTGGCCGATTCACGACGGCTTGGACCTTTCGTGGCTCCGGAATCACGCGTGCGAAGGCTCATACTTTGCCGTTGGGCTGGACGCCGACTTTGTCGGCTATTACGACCACGCACTGGATCGCGGCTTCGTCCGCGCATTCCCGCACACGATGGCGCGCGGAATCAAGCTCTTCACCTACGGCAATACCGAGGAGCCGTTCCTTCAGCCTATCCACTACACGGACACGGGCACGCGTTACGCAGAGCTCATGGGAGGCCGGACCAAGGATTTCGGCTCATACGAGCTGCTTAGCCCAAGGCAACGAATCACGTGGACGGAGCGGTGGTATCCGATACACGGTACAGACGGGGTTGCTGCGGCGAGCCGCGACATTGCTGTCAGCCTGCGTCTTCGCGGCGGGAAGTTCCTTTTGGCGGCTGTGAGCCCGAAGCTGCGCCGGGACTGCCGGTGGCAATTGAGCGCCGGCGATGACGTGGTCGCGTCTGGCGTTCTATCACTCGGCCCGGCGCAGCCATCCCGCACGGAGCACCTGTTGCCTGCCGGGCGAGCGAGCGACCAATTGATGCTGCAGATCTATGATGCCGAAGGCCAGGAGCTGATCCAGTGTCCAATACCCGAAACACCGGCCAGCCAGCCTGTCGATGCCTCGACTCAGCCCGACAGGCGATCAAGAACGCAGCGACTGGCCGGAGACGCGTCCCGCGTCAGATCCTTGCTCAGATTGCTGCAACGTTGCCTCATCGATCACTGCGATCCGCTCGCGTCTGTTGTTACGGCGCTGCTCAGGCATGGTCAGTATGAGGCATCGCTTCCGCTCCTAGAGCAGGGCCTGGCCGGTCATAGCGACGATACCATCTGGCTGAACGATCTCGGTTGCTGCCGGCAGGCATTGGGTGACACCGAGCGGGCCTGGCAGGCGTTTGAGCGCGTCCTGGCGCTCGATCCGACCGATCTGTACGCTCTGGCGAAGGCGGATTCAGTTCTTACTTTGCTGGGACGGGACGCAGAGGCTGATCACTACGCTCGGCGTCTGCGCGGGTTGCTCGAAGATCATGCGCACAACCGTACGCTGCTTGGACTGGCCCACTGGCGACGGTCGGAGGATGCGTGCGCCCACGGCATGTTCGCTCAGGCCATTCGACTTGAACCGGACAACATGGTTGCCTTCAGCGGCGCCGTGCTCACTGCGTCTGCCCGCGGGCGCGGGATCGTGGTCCCGTCAGTCGAACAGCTGACACGCCGGGACCACACGCAGGCCATCGTCTATGGCGACGACGCCAGCTTGGCCCTGCTGCGTGAGATGGTCGCCCGCTGGTCGCATGTCGGCCGGTATCACTACCACTTGGCCAATGCGTACCTGATCCGGGGTGAGCGCAATCGGGCCGCGCATCATCTTGCGCAAGCTACGGAACTGGACCCGCCCCTCGCTTTACCCCACCGTCTTTTGGCCGAGCTGCTCTTGTACAGATATCAACCGGAAGACAAGCAGACGGCCTTGGAGCATCTCCGCCGTGCGGTCGAACTGGATCCGAGCCAAGTAGAGTGGCGCCACTTCCTGGTGCGACACGATGAGAAGCTCGACGCTCCGGCCAGACACGAAGAGCTTGTCCAACTGTATGCGATGGACCCGTCCGATGCATGGGTCATGTATGATTTGGCCGTCAGCTGCGCGAGAAACGCCGGGGACTTCGACCGGGCCCGTAGCTTGCTGGAACGGATTCGCAACACGTTAGCCTACTACCGCTACGAGTGGGGACGACGGCTCATCATGCGGACCGAGGCCGCATCTCTGGAACTTCAGGGCCGGCTCGCCGAAAGCTGCGTGAAGTGGAAGAAGCTGCTCGAAGGAGAGCAAGGCAGTCTTGCGGTGCGGCATGCGTTGGCCGAACTCCAACTGAGGCTTGGGAACGAACAAGAGGCCCGCAAGGTCTGGCGGCAGACTGTCCAGGAGTGGCAGGATGGTGCCTCGCGCCCCTGGCGCGATCCGCCAGAGCTTTACGTCGGTCTAGCACTCTTGGCGCTCGGTGAAGCAGAAGAAGCTCGGCCGCTGCTCGATCAGGCCGTCGAACGCTTTCAAGAGTGGATCGAGCGCTGGCCCGACTGGCCCCGGCCGCGTTACTGGTTGGCCCTGGCGTATCACGCCCTTGGCCAGAACCACCAAGCGACGGAATCCGTGCGGACCTATCTCCAAGCCGAGCCCGCTGACCCGATGGCAACGCTGCTGCTGAACAAGCTCCGCGCTGGGGGCGGTGGTGAGCCGTGAGCAGCCGTCGGGAGATGCCGATGTTATCTGCGCCGCCGTATGCCTGGCGGCTGGGCGTGGTGTACGCTGCCGCCCGTTGTTGTAGCTAGCGATCGTCACGGCGTTGGCGGCCGTTGGCGTTCGCGCCGCCCACGTGGAGACGACGCGATGAACAGAAAGATCCTACCCTCGCCGCTTCGCGTCATCGGCCCGGCGTTCATTACTGCCTCGGTTGTGCTCGGGCCGGGCAGCATCCTGACCAACTCGCAGGTGGGGGCTGACTTCCGCTACGAAATGGTTTGGGCCCTCGTGCTCGGGGCCGCGTTCATGGTGACGTTCACAGCGTTGTCCATGCGCGTCGGCCTCTGGGGCGAAGCGACACCGTGTGAGCTTGTGGCGCGCGGCGCGGGGCGGTGGCTGGCGATCCTAATCGGGGTGAGCGTGTTCCTCATCACCGCCTGCTTTCAATTCGGCAACAACCTCGGCGTCCAGGCAGCCATCGTGCACTACCTGCCTGGCAACTACTGGGTCGTTGGCGTCAACGCCTTGATCATCTGCTTTTTGTTCGGCTTCAGGGACCTATACCGGCAAGTCGAACGGTTGATGCTCGCCATGGTTGTCCTGATGATCGTGGGGTTCGGGGCGAATCTCTGGCTGGCCGAGCCGTCGGTTGTGGATGTCCTCCGTGGGTTATGGCCGTCGCTGCCGGCCGAGGCCGGCGCTACGATATTCCCATATCGCGCAGAGGACGGCCAGATCGTGGATCGCCTCTTGCCCGTGGTCGGTATGGTAGGCACAACCTTTTCGGTGGCGGGCGCGTTCTATCAGGCATACCTCGTGCGGCAGAAGGGCTGGACCAGCAAGCACTACGGGCGGGCGATCACGGATACGGCAGCGGGCATCTCGGTGCTGGCGCTGATTTCATTGATGATTATGGTCACGTCCGCGGCCGTGCTGCACGGGCGTCAGCTCCAGCAGGTGGGCGAGGTGGCCCTTTACCTCGGCCTGATCGCGTGGCTCTGATCC
>CAYGAN010000014.1:7242-24672 GCA_964347585.1 uncultured Planctomycetales bacterium
GGCGAGGTGGCCGAGCAGCTCGCGCCGCTCTTCGGACGTACAGGGGAAGCTCTCTTCTGCCTCGGTCTCTTTGCAGCAGCGTTCTCGTCCTTCCTCGTCAACGCGGTGATCGGTGGATCGGTCCTGGCGGACGGACTGGGACTGGGCGGCTACATGCACCAGCGCTGGGCGAAGCTGTTCTCGCTAGTTGTACTACTCGTCGGCATGGTCGTGGCGATGGTCGTCCTTGAGCGTGGCAAGCCGCCCGTCCCGATGATCGTCTTTGCCCAGGCCCTGACCGTACTGGCCAATCCCCTGCTCGCCGGCGCCGTGCTGTGGTTGGCCTACGCGACGGCCAAGCGACATAGCGTGCGCGTGCCGTGGTACATCCACATCCTGGGCGGAGCAGGCTTCGTCGCGGTGCTATTCCTGGCAGCTCGCCTAGCCGTTCGGCTCTGGCTGTCCGGGTGAGCTCTCGCACGTAAAGAGCCAGGGAATCTGGCCACGATAGCAGCGGCCAGCTCCCCGGTCCTCGATACGCTCTTCCGGCGCTGTCACGGCCGCCGGGAGTGCCCGATCGTGCCGGCGCCGCGCGCAGGACCTGTACCGCGACTAACCTTGACCCGCCGGTCGGTCTGGTCAGCCTGCGAATAAGTCACGGTCCACTGCCGGTCATCCATGGTCAGCTCAACGACCAGGTTCTCGTCTTCGCGGTTCACGCTGGCGCCGATGCGGCGCGCGGGCGCGTCGGCTGGACGCGGGGCCAACAACGAAACGAAGGTGGTCTCAAAGACCTTATGCGGCGCCTCTATCCCGAGGAAGTTGATCACGTAGTTCAGGTCGCTGCAGTAGCCGGGCACTTCCGGCGTCTCGCCGGACAGCGACGTGTACTGGGGTGGATACGCGATGAGAATGTCGAGCGCGGCCTTTGTCTTGCGGAGCGTGAACCGTCCGCGCTCCGTGCCCGCGGTGAACTTGCCGAGGCTGGCCAAGCGCCACTGAAAGAGCCGTGGCCGCGCAGCCGCCAGCTCATCTACCACGACGAACAAGTCCGGTCGTAGGTACAGAATCCGCCGGGTGAAATTGCGCAGCTCCAGCTCCTCGGGGTAGCAGCGGGTCGCCACGCCTTCCACGTAGTCGTACTCGTCGGTCTGAATGAAATGGCGGGAATATCCGGTTTGCTGCGGCAGCAATGGGCCGCTCATCGGGATCCCCTCGCCGATTTGTCCGCGATTATCCACGAGCACCGTCGAACAGGGATGCGTGGAGCGCCGGTAACCGCCGCCGTAACGACTTAGTAAGTCTTCGCCGCAGGCATAGATGTGGATGCTGTTCTGATCAAGTCTGGCATGTCCGTAGGAACCGAGTTCGCCTTGGGTAAGGGCGTTGTGCCCCAGCAGCGGCCCGCACCGCGTATCGAACACGATCGCATCCTTGTCCCACCCGCTGCGGAGAATGGTCTGATCGGCGTCCGGGAAGAAGCGTGCTAACTGCTCTCGGCCCGGTGCCTTCGGCCTCAAGTTAGTGTCGCGGAACAGGTACTCGAAGACTCGACGGTGCGGCTGGGCAAAGCGCCAGTCGCAGCGGTCCAGCAGGATCGGGCGAATCCCGTCGGCGGCCCATTGGAGCACCGGATCCTGAAAGGCTGCCGCCCAGCGATAGATCCAGGCGCATTCGTTGCCGGTGTTGCGACTGTTCGGATCCCACCCCTCGTGCCAGCGCCAGTCACCCGTGCGCTGGTAGAGCCAATGATGGCCGGTGTTGCGGAAGAACGGATGCGTCGCGCAGAGGTCCTCGCCGGTCATCTGGCGGAGCATCTCGAGGTACGGCACAAGTGACATCATCGAGTAGCCCCACAGGCTCAGGTACGTGCCGTCGTCCGGACACAGAGCCAGTGTCCGGTCAAGACTCGTCCGGGCGAACGCGGCCCAGCGCTGCGCCTGCTCAGGGGTTTTCTCCCATAGCAGGAAGCCCGTCGCGCCGACCGTCAGGTAGGTCGTCGTCATGAAGTGGTTTTGGCGGTAGTAGCGATCGACAAGCTTCATCTTGTAGCCTTCTTCGGCTCGCTGGGCGATGACCGCTGCCGCGCGGGCGCGCTGCTCAGGCGAGAGAGTGTGGTAGAGCCAGTCGTAACCCGTTGTTAGAGCGCCCATGAGCATGCCGACGTGGTTGTCCACGACAGGCCACTCATAGTCCTCGCCGATGATTTGTATAAGGCTTTCGATCGCCGCGTCTCGAAGGCGTTCGTCCTGCTCCATGAGGTAGCCGAACGCGCACAGGACGAGCCGGTCCGCTTCAAAGATCCGCTCTCGCCCTTCGGGATGCCACAGCCCGGCTTCCTTGGAATCAATCCCCTTGACGGCCTCTTCGATTAGTCTGAGCAGATCGGCGTAGATGCCAGCATTGGCGTTTGCGTGGCGCTCGGCCCGCAGACGTTCCAAGCCTCTCGCATCGAAGTAGAGCCGGGGGTGAGTCTTGACCCGATCGGGCAGGGCAGTGACTGGATGGGCGTGTCGCTCCGAGAGGTCGACGGGCTCGAGCGTGATCAGATCGGCACATGTGCCTCGCATCTCGGCCCCGTCAAGTACGAGCTCGGTCACGCCCGGTTTCGCAATCTTGATGAGCAGTTCGCCGCTAAACCGACCCGCCTCCATCTCGTCTATTTCGAACGAGAGAAGACAATCGCCGCCCTCGACCCCGTCGGCGGCGAGGCGCACGTACGGACAGGAGCAGTCGTGGCCATAGATATTGTGGAACCACGGGCCCGTGACCGGGCCCGGATCGCGCCATCGCCCGGCCGTGAACGCCTCTGCGCGGGCATCGGCCAATGAAACCAGGTAGTCGGAGATGAAGTGCTTCCAGGGGTCGTAGCCGCTCAGCTGCCCATAGACCCAGAATTCATAGAAGCCCTGTGAGAACGGCCCCTTGATAATCAACCGACCGTCCTCGGTCCTACGCACTCTGAAATTGGCAAAGCAATCGCGCATGCGCGGCAAGCCGGTTGCTCGGGGCTGCCCGTCTTCGATGGGTATCAGGTACGCGACGTCTCGACGGCGTTTGCCTTGGTTCGCCAGGACCATGTACGGCAGGTGACGTTTCAGAGGCATCTTTTGAGCCCTCTATCAGATACACAACCAATGTGGCCATGGAGCGCGGTATCCTGTGCCTGGGCTCATCGCCTACAACCCGCCACACCGAGCTATCAAAGCACAGACGGTCCTAGCATCCGTGGTACAACTGGCTGGCCCAAGGGGGCAATTCGACGACAAGCCTATCCGTCGGACCGGGCGATAGCTCTTGCTCCTCGGGCCAGACTCGCCGGACGCGCGAGGCGCTGTCAGGCAGAGGGACCTGCGTGCGTTGGATCTCGGGCGAAAGGTTGGCCAGGGGCAGGTACCAGCCGTCCGCGGATCGACGGAGGCAGCAGAAGACGGCTGGGTTCTCGCACGCGGGTGCTTCGAAGTCGCAGTCGGCAGTGAGCAGGTCGGCCAGCCGGTGGCGCAGATTGAACAGCTCAGCGCAGTAGCGCAACTCCGTACCGGAACAGTCGTGCGAGCCGGTGTGAGATAGATACACCATCACGCTACCCGGGATCAGAGCGAAGATCGCCTGTAGGGTTCGTTGGTACGGGTGCCTGTCAAACGAGAACGGCCTGGCTACGTCGTGGGACTTGACCAGATACAGCCGTTCGGCCTGTTCAGGAAGCAAGGCAGTCTGATCCGCGAGCCACCGGCGGAGGTCGGCGCCAGTGAACCGTCCGGCGGACACGGCCTGGAACAACCACTCAAGCCAGTAGGCCGGGCAGGCGTAGGACAAATCAGTTGTGCTATGGAACAGCGGGCCGTGGCTCTCGCACAGCAGGGCAACGTCGGGCTTGACCTCCCGCAGGGCCGGGCGTAGTCGCTGCAGCAATCGTGCCGCCCCCATGGATGAGTCGCTTGCACGGGCAGGTGGCAGCAGAGACCAGTTGACCTCCTTGTGTTCGGGTGCGTCCACGCGGAAGCCGTCCACGTCACAACGACGGACGCGATCGACCGCCGTGGCGATCAGGTAGTCTTGCAGCTGGGGATTGCCCCAATCCAGGCTGCACCCGCCCCACGCAATCGACGGGAGGATCCGGCCGCGTTCGTCCCGGATGAACCAGTCAGGATGAGCCCGCACCAGGTCGCCGCCGGGAGACTGAATGGTCATCAGCATGTCCAGCAGGACACGCATCCCAAGTCGATGAGCGTCTTTAACGAGGTCGCAGAGCTCCTGTTCGGAGCCCAAGTTCGGCGCGACGCCTTCGAAGCTCGCGGGGGCGTAGCCTCCGGGGTTCGTGGGCATCAAATACAGCACGCGAATTCCCATTTCGTGCCACGCGGGCAGGGCGCGGCGCATGGCGGCGATTCCACCGGGCACGCAGTGGCTGACTTCGCCGACGACGGTATCTCGAGCCCAGGCCGGGCGGTCCGTCGGGACGGTTAGGAATCTGTCCAGGACGTTCGCGCGGTAGTTTCTTCGTGCGTCGCGCCACGGGCCGGTCTCGAGCTGAACGATCTGCCGGCCGGCTTCGACGGATTGGCCCTCCAGCAGATCAACGGCCAAGCCATGCTCGTGTGCGATCCATAGCCGCTGGTTGTGACCCCAGACGAATGGGAACGCCGGCTCGTCCTGGCAGTCATACCCTACCAGGAGTGACGCCTCTTGCTTGGCGTTGTGGACTGTGTAGGGTGTGCGCGGCACGTGTCGCTCGCCGGGCAGCTCGACGGTGCAATTGCCTGTCGGCCCCAAGGCAGCACCCGGAACCAAGAACCGTACGCCGGCGACCCGTCCACGGCGGAGGCCGTAGTAGCTGTATCGACGGTTTATCTCAAGCGACAGAGATCGCCGCACGCACGCCTGATCTCTCGGCAAAAGGTATCGGCTGTGGACGACGTACCTGGGAATCGTGCAGACGAAGAAACGAAGGTCCTGACCAACGGCGTAGATCAACTCGAGGGCGGATCCCTCATCGGACTCGCAGAGGTGATGCTCCAGCAAGGACCACGATAGCTGACGAAATATCCATTGGCCGTCGAGACGTACATCGACGGCTGGACTGGGCAAGCAATTGTGGTTGATGTAGCTGACTCCGTCGTCCGTACGCGACAGGGCTCGCCAGGCTCCGTTGCTTGGATCGAACGTGAGTGTTATCAGTCCGTTGGTCACCTTGAGGGCAGCAGTTGATGAGGACACGGTCGAATCTCCTGGTACGAGCGCGCGTGGGGTCAGCGGGCGGGTTGTGTCTGCGCTGCCGGGCTGGTCACCGGGGGTGGCTCGAAGAGAAGCTCGATCGAGAACCGCCGCACGCCGCGGGCCACCTCGATTGCCCTGAGGACCTGCGGCTGAGCCGGGGCCGAGACGCGGCCGTTGATCCGCACGAGTTGCGACTGTTCGCTGGCCCACCGCTCCATGGTGATGAGTAATCGGTCGCCCATTCGCAGCTGAAACGAGGCCGGCTGTCGGTCGAACCCATAGCTCTCAGTGGCTTGAGCGAGTTCGGCCAACTTCTCCCGGAGGGTCTCGGTGAACTCTTCAGGCCCCGATTCAGCCTCGGGCGACCACACGGCTTCGTATTGCAGCAGGACCAGGTCCTTCTTGGTGTGCGTGACGGCGAGCCATTCTCGCAGGACCAGCACCTGCTTCTGATCGAACTGGCACAGCAGCGAGTAGCCTGCCTTCTCAGGGCGTGGTAGGGGTGGCCACGGCGCGAGGTACCACCAGTTCCTTGCGTCGGCTGATTCGCGCGCGGGGAATCCCAGCACGAAGCGCACGGCATCTTTGGTTGCCCCGAGCGGGACCTGTTCGAGCTGCTGGCGAACGGAGATGACGGCGGCCTCGGGCCCTGCGCACCCAAGCGTCCCAGCGGCCGTCGCGGCGCCGAGTAACACTGTTGTAAAGCGTACATGCATAGTCACTGCTCCACACGCTCTGTCTCGGCTTCGACCATCGGGCCTACTGAGGGACCAGCGAAGCCGGATCGACCTTGCAGCCGATCGACGCCCAGCAGCATCATCGCAGCCAGTGCGTAGCCGACGGCGATGCCAAAGCCGCGATGGGTGAGCGTATCGCCTGGCAGATGCCACTGCCAGATCATCAGCTCGCGGACCGGCGGCTGAGCACCCAGCGCGAAGGCGTGCTGCAAGCCGATCACGGTCAGACTGGCGGCGAGGAGTGACCAGGCGGCGGCGGTTCGAAATCGCCGATCGATCAAGTGAGCCGATATGGCCGAGAGCAGCACGCAGGTCAAGATGAACCCCGAGTTGGCCCCGGCCAGCGCATACGTCCCGGTCAAATATGAATCGGGGTTGTCCCGAACGATCTGGGCCAGGGATACCTGGCTGCCAGTGAGCCAATAGAAGATCTCCAGCTTGATCACGACCCACGCGGCGATGGCGGGAAAGAACCCGATGGCCACGGCTGGGAAGTGCCGAACCGGCGTGGCTTCGTAGGCCTGTGCCGCCATGATGATGCCGATCCATAGCAGGATGCCCGCGCCAGCTTCGATGGGAATGAGCGCTCCGATCAGTGGGCCCAGGCCGGCCAGAAACATCACGGTGAAGAACGCGCCGTTCAGCACGGAATACCCCGACCGTGCTCCGAGTGCCTTCCAGCCGGGATGGCCGATGTAGATGCTCGTGGGGAAACAGCTGCCGAACAGAGCAGCGGCAACCGTGCCGATGCCATCGACGGCCAAGCATGGCCCCGTCCGGAAGCGATCGCCAGTGGCGGCAGCGGATTCGATGTTCTGCAAGGAGCCCAGGGCGCTGAGTAGGCCCAGCGGCACAGTCACGCCGACGAAACGGAGGATGAACTCGGGGTTGAGAACCGCCGCCAGCTCGCTGCCGCAGAAGACGGGCAACATCCACTCTCGCTTGGCGATGCTCTGCTCGATCGCCTCGACATTCATTGGGGCCCCCAATCCAAGCAGTGGCTGCGACCACAGGCCAGACACCCATGCCAGAGCGGCACCCAACGTGATGGCGACCAGACCGCCCGGCAGCCCAAGCGGCAAGCGAATGCGGGAGAAATAAGCCAGCAGCACCACGGCGAAGGGCACGATAGCGATTATGGGTCGCTGAAAGATGCGGTAACCGAAGTCGCTCGCGATGAAGGCGACGGCGATGGCGGCCAAAGTGGAAAGCAGGGCAGCCCGTGGCGTCACCCGGCGAATCCGCTCGCCCACAAATGCGCCCAGGAACTCGACGATGCCGCTAACTAGGCACGCGAGCAATCCCACTCGCCATGCAAGCACGCCGGCTCGCTCCGGTCCTAGAACGTCCACGTTCTGTCTGTAAACCGGCGCCATGATCAACGTGATGAACGCGAACATGGTCACGGTGTTGATCCCGTACGGCAGGGCCGTGCAGGTCGGGTTGTTGTCGCGCCGGGCGACTCGCCAAGCGTGCCAGGCGTAATAGAAGTTGCCGACCAGCAGGCTCACCGCGACGCCCGGAAGGATCCGCTTGAAGACAAGCCACTCGGGCAAATTGCATATCTGCGGGCTGGTGCACAGCGCGATGATCACCAGCACCTGCACTAGGTTGTCAACCATCAGCCCGAAGAACCCGTCCAGGTCACCTTTGACGAATAAACGCACCGTGGGTCTCCGTTCGCGAGGCAGCGCTCGCCATCCCGCCGGGCCGTTGCGGTCCGGTCGGTTCGTCGGCCATCCTAGTGCCCAGTGATGAGAAACACGACGAACAATGCGGAAAAGATCGCCATCAGAGGATGGATCTCGCGGATGCGGCCGCGGATCAGCTTCAGTATGGTGTACGAGATGAAGCCCCAGGCAATCCCGTGGGAGATGCTCAGGGCGAACTGCATCACGACCATCGTCAGGAAGGCGGGGATCGCCTCGGTGAAATCGTCCCAATTGATCTTCTTCACCACGGGCAGCATGTAACAGCCGATGATGATGAGCACGGGCGCGATGATCGGCCGGCACAGGACTGGATCGGAAACAGCCGCTACCGCGCCGAGCGTTGACGCCGGCACGGGCGCCTCGGCGCCGACCATCTGGACAATCGGATAGAAGAATATGGCTGCAAGCAGCAGCAGTCCGGTCACCACTGCGGCAAGCCCGGTTCGAGCTCCGGCAGATACCCCCGCGGTGCTCTCGACGTAGCTGGTAATCGTGCTCGTTCCCAGGAGCGTCCCGGCCATGGTGCCCGCCGCGTCCGAAAGCAGGGCCGGCCGCGCTCGCGGGATCTGACCGTTCTTGACCAGTCCGGCCCGCTCGGTCACGCCGATCAGCGTGCCGACGGTATCGAACAGGTCAAGGATCAGGAATACGAAGATGATGCTCAGCACTGCCGTGAAGCCCCTCTCGTAAAGCGACGAGAACCCGGCAACGACTTTAAGAGCGGTCGGCCCGACTGACGGCGGCTTGCTGATAATCTTGCCTTGCCAAGTGGCCAAGCCATAGCCCCACTCGTCGTGCCAGAGGTGCGTCGCGACCAGCCCGGCGGCAGCAGTGATCAGAACTCCGAAGAGTATCGCGCCACGAATACGCAACACGAGCAACGCGCTGATTACAAGGAGCCCGAAGATCGTCAGCAGCACGACCGGACTCTTGATCGAGCCCAATTTGACGTACACGTCAGGGTGATGCACCACGATCCCGCCCCACTGCAGGCCCACGAACGTGATCAACAGGCCAATCCCGACCGCAATGGCGTACTTGAGCGAGTCGGGCATGGCTTTGATCAGAGCGGTCTGAAAGCCAGCTGCAGCCAAGATGAAAAAGATCACGCCGGCGACAAGGTTAGCGGCCAGCGCCTCCTGCCAGGACCACTTCATCGTCAGCCCGCAGACGGTGAACGCGAAGAAGATGTTGTGGCCCATGGCCGGCGCCAGCGCGATCGGCAGGTTGGCGGTCAGGCCCATCAGAACGCACGCGAAGGCGGAGCAAACGCACGTGGCCACCATCACGGCGCCCTTGTCCATGCCCGCGCCGGCAAGCACGGCCGGCTGAACGAAGACAATGTAGGACAGCGCCATGAACGTCGCCACGCCACCCAGAGTTTCTCGTCTGGCGGTCGTGCCGTGGGACTTGAGTTGGAATAGTCGCTCGAGCATCTTGTCGGCTCCTGGCCTTCGGGCGCCTCGACTGGCCTCTGTACCGCGCCGCGAGCATCGCTCGGGTAGTGGGCGGCGCTATCGAGCCTGCGGACGTCGGCCCGCGGATACCATTCGGGGGCTGACTAGGCCGCGGGCAGCTCGAGGTCCGGCTCGGAGCGCGAGATGATCTTCGCCCCGACCGCGTCGCCCCAGACGTTGACCGTAGTCCGGCACATGTCCAGGATTCGATCGACTCCCAGAATCAAGCCGATTCCTTCAATCGGAATCACTTCATGGCCGATGCTGCTGTTCACCGCGGCGACGACGATGGCCATGGTCACCAAGCCGGCCTCCGGGATGCCCGCGGCGCCAACCGCCGCCAGCGTGGCGGTCAGCGCGATCAGGACCATCTGTATGGGTCCCAAATCGGCCCCGTACACCTGCGCGAGGAAGACCACGGCGACGGCTTCGTAAAGCGCCGTACCATCCATGTTGATCGTCGCGCCCAGCGGCAAGACGAACGCCGAGGCCTTCTTGCTGACGCCCGCATTGTCTTGGGCACATTGCATGGTTACTGGGAGCGTGGCCGAGCTGCTGGCGGTAGAAAGGGCCATCAGCAGGCTCTGGCGCATGTCGCTGGCAAATCGCACCGGCCGGTATCGCCCAACCAGCCATAACGCCAGCGGCAGGATCACGATCCCGTGGATGCCCAGCCCGCTCAGGACCGTGATCATGTACACCCCGATCTTTGCGGTGAAGGCCCCCAGCCCGATCTGGGCCACGCTGTAGGCCAGCAGGCTCAACACGCCAACCGGCGCGACCCAGAGCACCAGCAGCGTCAACCGGATCATTACCTCATTGACGCCTCGGAAGAACTCAGCCACCGGTCTGCCCAACGGGCCGATCGTCGTCAGCACGATGCCGAACAAGAGGGAGAATACTATCAGCTTCAGCGTGTCAGGCTTGAGGGCGGCCTCGATCGGATTGGCGGGCACGAGGTTAGTCAGGACGGTCAGAAGGGCTTGTCCGAGGCTGCGCGGACCGGCCTGAACCGCGGCGTCTTTGCCGCTCTTGGCGTACTGCTCGGCGGCGGCCTGCTTTTCGGCCTCGGTGTAGCCGATCTGACCGGGTTCGATCGCGTTGACGAGCACCAGGCCGACCACGACCGCAATCAGCATCGTCGAGAAGTAATAGGCAAGCGTCTTGAGCCCGATGCTGCCCAGACGAGCGAAGTTGCCTACGCTCGTCACGCCCGTGATCACGCTGGCCACGATCAGCGGCACAATCACCATGAACAGCAGACCCATGAAGATATCGCGGCCGACGAGCTTGAAGGCCCGCAGTGCGCCCGCATGGGCGTGCTCGTCGAGGGCTGTGACGTTGTAAACGTAGTCGGGATCATGCAGGAACTGGCCGACGATCGCGCCGATGACCAGGCCGGCCAGGATCAGGCTGGTCAGCAAAGCCCTGCCCTTCATCCGCGCCTCCTGAAGGGACGGTAAAGGCCGTTCCAAAGCAGCAGGCGGACATGGTAGTGAACCGTGTGGATATCAGCAAGGCAGGCCTGGTGGGCGCGCTCGTATTTCGAGACGTCCTCCTCCGTCCCCCGGGTGGATTTGACAAGGCGGCCGGAGGTCGGTAGCATGGTCCGGAAGCGAAAGCCTTTACTCCTCGGCGAAGGTGCCGGCTTGGCGGTTGCAGGGATTATCCCAGCCCGGTACGGCTCGACTCGATTCTGCGGGAAACCTCTCGCCAATCAGACCGGCAAGTTCCTGATCCAACACGTTTACGAACAGGTGGCCGCAGCCGAGCGGATCGACCGCGTTATCGTGGCGACCGATGACGAGCGGATCGTCCGGGCGGTTGAGTCCTTCGGGGGCCAGGCGGAATTGACGGCATCTGATCATCCGTCCGGCACCGACCGGGTGGCGGAGGCGGCCGCGTCGCTTCCCGAGGCGTTCGATCTGGTCGTCAACGTCCAAGGCGACGAGCCTGAGATCGAGCCGGCGTCCATCGATCGGCTCGTCGAGCTGATGGACGAGGACCTCGAAGCTGCGGTCGGGACGCTGGCGTGTCCGTTCCCGCCGCAGTCCGATCCGCATGATCCCAACTGTGTCAAGGTTGTGGTCGATCGTCGTGGGCGGGCGCTGTACTTCTCGCGCAGCTTGATCCCCTACCCTCGGGACTCACGCGGTCAGGCGGGTGCTGCCGGCGATTGGCTGCTCCATCTTGGGGTTTATGCGTACCGTCGAGGGCTCCTATCGCTTCTGACGACGCTGGCGCCGACGCGGCTGGAAGAGACCGAAAGGCTCGAGCAGCTTCGGGTGCTCGAGCACAGCTACAAGATCGCCGTCGGGCTGGTGGACAAGGCCACCGTCGGGATCGATACGCCTGAGGAGTATGCTGCTTTTGTGGGGCGCGTCTCGCCCCGGAGGGCAGTGGACTCGTAGGCCTGACGACACGCGGGTCGCGCGTGCGCATGAAAGGAAGGCATGTACAGATCTTGTGGACCGATACGGGACGGATTGGGAAAGGATTCTAGAGTCTCTTGCAGGGACGAAAGGGACGAAAGGTGAATGCGCAAAAGCTCCTTTCATCGATCAGTAACGTTTCTGACGACACGGAGTTCTACACGCCGATGCCGGCCGGCTACAAGCCCGGCAAGACAAAGTATGTGATCGTCTGCGGGACGGTTATGAGCGGGCTGGGCAAAGGGATCTTCAGCTCGTCGCTGGCCAAGTGCCTTCAGGACAAGGGCCTGACCGTCGCGCCGATCAAGCTCGAGGGCTATCTGAACATTGACTCCGGCACGCTGAACCCGTATCGCCACGGGGAGGTGTTCGTGCTGGACGACGGGATGGAATGCGACATGGACCTAGGCACGTATGAGCGGATGCTCGACCAGGACCTGTCGCGCCTGAACTTCGTGACAAGCGGGCAGGTCTTCACGCGTGTATTGGAGCAAGAGCGCAAGGGCAGTTACCTGGGCCGCGACGTGCAGATGATCCCTCACGTGACTGGAGAGGTAAAGAGTAGGCTGCGAGAGTTGGCTGTGGCATCCGACGCCGACGTGGTCTTTGTTGAGATCGGCGGCACCGCCGGAGACGTCGAAAACGCTTACTACATCGAGGCGATGCGTCAGCTCCGATTCGAGGAGGGGCCGAGCAGTTGCTGCTTCGTGGCCCTGACGTACATCCTCGAGCCGAGCTCTCTGGGCGAGCAGAAGTCCAAGGCAGCTCAGCAGGGCATCAGGCGGCTAATGGAAAGCGGGATCCATCCTCACATGATCGCCTGCCGCGCGCACAGTCTGGCCAGCAAGAAGGTTCGCGAGAAGATCGCGCTGTACAGCAACGTTCCGATGGACCGGGTCTTCTCGATGCACGACTGCGAGAGTGTTTATCTGATCCCAGAAATGCTGCGAGCGGCGGGGCTCGACGCGGCTGTCATCGAGATCCTGGGGCTCGCAGAGCGCGTCGATACGCAGGCCGAAGACAAGGCCCGTGCTGCCTGGTCGCAATACGTCAAGAAGTTCCGCTCAGCGGCTACGCCGGTGGTCATCGGGATCACCGGAAAGTACACGTCGCTTCGGGACAGCTACGCAAGCATCATCCAGGCGCTCGAGCATGCCGGAACGCACGCCGGCGCCAGGGTCCGCATCGAGTGGATCGACACATCGCAGATTACTTCCGATACGGTGGCTCACGCGCTGAAAGGCGTTGACGGGATCATCGTGCCCGGCGGGTTCGGCGTGCGAGGGGCCGAAGGAAAGGTCACGTGCGTCCGGTACGTCCGCGAGAATCGCGTGCCGTACCTGGGCCTCTGCTACGGCTTCCAGTTAGCTATTGTCGAGTTTGCCAGAGACGTTTGTGGTCTGGCGGACGCCAACACCACCGAGATCGACCCGGACTGCCCGCACCCGGTGATCGACATCCTGCCGGAGCAGAAGCAGATCGAGGGATTGGGCGGGAACATGCGGCTCGGCGGGCGCGACGTGAAGATCAAACCGGGCACGCTGGTCGCTAGGCTCCTCAACGGCGCGCCGGAGGTACGCATGCGTTTCCGGCACCGGTACGAGGTCGATCCACAGTACGTTGAGCAGCTCGAGAAGCACGGGATGGTCTTTTCGGGTAAGGCCCCGGACTATCCAATCATGCAGGTGCTCGAGCTGCCCGAGCAGGCGCACCCATACTTCGTAGCGACCCAGTCCCACCCGGAATTGATCAGCCGCCCGCTCCGGCCCGAGCCGATGTTCCTCGGTCTGGTCCGTGCAGCAGTTGCATACGCTGGCGGACAGGATGATCACCGTGCGCGGTCAGCCGAGGCAACGGTGGCAGGATAGGCGCCGTGACGCGGCCGGCATCACGAGGCCCGGCGTTGACAATCCACTTGATGGCTGGCGCCGGTGATCAGATGTACTCGTGGTAGAGTTCCCGTCGGGGGCCTGGGATCACCACTTCACTGACCAGCAAGCCTTTGGCCCGCGCCGTGGCGGCACCGGCCTGAACGCCCGCGGTACAATCGGCCACTGAACCCGTCATCAGGACAAATCCCTTGCCCCCCAGGGCCATGGCCAGGTGGATGCGAAACAGCGTGACAGCCGCCGCTTTGGCCGCGGCGTCGGCGGCCTCCAGAATGCTCGCCGCCGAGTACGTCTCGACCACCCCGAGCGCCCGCGCGTCGGCTGGTTCCAACGTAACGGACTGGCCGAGCGCCGCAAAAACCGAGGCGTGCACATTCGGTATGACGATGTAATCGATAAGTCCCTCAACTGCCGCCTCGCGCCCGTCAGCGACGCTGGCTTCGACGGCGGCGACGGCCCCTGTGACCACGTTGATGTACTTGCCCGAGCAGACGGTCCGGCCCAGGACCAACTCGACATCGGCAGCCTTTAGCATGGCATCCTGCACCTGGTAGCCGATGCCCACGCTGGTTGTCTCGATCATCCCGATGGCTTCACGCATGGCCGGTCACCTCACCGAATGCTGAGTGCTGACTCATCCCCTCTGAACTTGCGCCCGGCAGTGCTGATTGTGCATCATCCTTCGATGACGACGTTGTCGGAAACGCTTGCGACTCGCCCAGCGATGCTGGCGTGGATCACCGCTCCGAGCTTTCCTTCGGCCGGTGCGGCGATCAGCTCGCCAACATTGACTCTCTGCCCCGCTGTCACCGCGGGGACTGCTGGTGCTCCCGCGTGCTGCTTCAAGGGCAACACCACTCTTGAGGGCTGATATCCGTCTTTAACCAGCGGCCCCTCGTTCCGGAAACGGGACAACCCGAGCTTGTTGATGAGCCGCTGGATCGGCACGCGCCGGTTGTTCAGATGCATCTGTGGGCGGGTCCCGATAGCCTCTACCTCCCATTCTCGGCCTTGTTCCATCAGCCGACGTTTATTGGTCGTGCAAACATTCTTGGGATCCAGGTCCTCCGGGCAGGCCATCATCGTACAGAGGTTGCACTCACAGCAGAAAAGAGTTCCGATGACGTTCGGTTCGCCGATAAGCGTGAATCCGAGCGATCGCATGGCCTTGTGCGGTTCGATCGGATGGCCGAGCAGGAACCGCGGACACAGCTCCGTGCAGAAAACGCACTGATCGCACGCGGAGGCGCCGATCCGTCTAATCGCCGGCCAGTCCTGGCGGTACCGACGGATCAGGACGTGATCCTGGTCGAGCGCGATCAGTCCGCCCATGGTCTTGGTGATCGGTTGGTCGAGTCCTGTTGCCAACTGGCCCATCATCACTCCGCCGATGAGCACGGCCGGATCATCCACGGTCGATCCGCCGGCCAACTGAACCGCCTCGCCGATGGTGACGCCCGTCGGGACGCGAATCGTTACCGGCTCTTGCACCGCGCCGGCGACGGTGAGGAATTTCTCCGTGACGGGCCCACGGCGAGCGATGTTGTAGGCGGTTTCGACGTTGATGACCACGGCTCCCACGGCCAGAGGGATCTTGCCCGGCGGAACAATTCGACCGAGAACATCATAGACGAGGACGAATTCGTCACCGGCTGGGTAGGAGTCAGTTAGTTCCTGAATGCGCATGCCCGCCGGCAAGCGCGACGAGAGCATCTCGATCACCTCGCGATACTTGCCTTTGATGCCGATGATCGCCTGCTTGGCACCCACCAGCCTTGCGGCCTCTTGGAGCCCGTCCAGCACGTGCCCCGCGTGAGCCTTCAGGATCTCCTTGTCCTTGTGCAAAAGCGGTTCGCACTCGGCGGCGTTGAGGATGATTGTCTCGGCGCGGGCTTTGAGCTTGACGTGCGTGGGGAAGCCTGCCCCGCCGGCACCCACAACGCCCCAGGACGCGACTTGATCTGCACTGACTGGTCTCGCTGCCGACATGACCAATCTGCTCCTCGGTGCGCGCAATCATCCTACGCGAAGCAGCCGTAAGCGGCAATGTTGTCACGCGCCGGTTGTTTGGTCCTTGGCTGTTGCCGCAGAACACCCTGGGCAGGCTGGCGAGCCACGGGAGGGAACTGCTGAGCAACGAGTGAGAGCAAGCGCTTTATTGCTGTTGAGAGGACAGCGAATTGGGGACGCATCCTAGTGATGCGCTCCCTTCGTCGTGCCGACGCTTGTATAGCTGAGGGGAGATACTGCGGGGTTGATCCCCAGCAATTCACCGAGCCGATGGAGTAAGAACGGCTTTTCCAGAATCGCCACGTGAGGCACCGGCGGCTCTGATCGGTCCGCAACCTGAGAGGTGAGCTTGACGATCGTGACGCCGGGAAAGCGAACGTGGATCTCGTTGATGATCTCATCGGGATTCCCATCGGGCAGCACGTCTCCGATGACGACCGCCGCGGGACGTTGATCGAGTTTGTGCCTTGCCCGCGCGAGGGAATCGGCTGAGGCCACTGGGCAACTGCGTTCGAGGTACCGGCTGATTGACCAGCGGGTTAGATGGTCACCGTCCACAACGACCACGGGCCTGGCCGACAGGCCCTCGTCGGGCTCAACCTGTCCGTGAGGCGAGCTGGGCTGACTGTTGCGCGGTGGTTCGGACATCTTCTGGCTGCAACGGGCCCATCAAGATCCCCTCCGACCGGAGCTGCGCGCTGAGCAATTAACATACCAGGGGCTGAAAGCTATGGGAGGGGCCTGTTGCCACCATGGCTCCCTGTGATGATGCGTGTGACGGTTCCTCTCCGCGGGGTTGCCGCGGTCGGAGATCGGGGGCAGCCCGGCAGGCCCCGCGCGAGCGGGCAAGCGGAGTGGCTAGACTCGGGCTGGATAACCTCGCAGCCTCTGTGAAAAATGCCGCAAGATCCTCTGGCCAAGCGTGGGAGCCTATGCCCGAGCCAGCGTCGTGTCCTGGGAGCCCGTCTCGTCTATAATGACTATAGGAATGAGTGAATCAACCTTCGAAGGACTAAAACGATGCGCATCGTTCACGCAGCGGGACGTTGATCATCTGCGCTCGCTGCACGATGAGCTGAGCCGCTACTTAGGTCACATGGCGGACCAGTTTTCGCGGCGCGTCGTGGAACATGCCGGGCCCGGTGTGGCGGACCAGGCTACGTCGGGGGATCGTCTTCGTGACGCAATTCACAAATGGTTGGAGTTCCTGTTTGTCGGACCTTACGACGAGGCAGCAGCGCGCGAGCATATTTGTGGAATAAGCTCCGGTAGCGACGACGGGCTGACGCATGGCGGCGTTGTGGCCTGCATCAGCGCGGTCCGACAGGCGCTAACGGAGTGTATCGACGGGCTGAACCTAGCGGACCGTTTCGGCAAGATTCTGTCGGTCAATAAGGTCTTGGACCTCTGCATGGTCGTTGCGGCGGCCGTCCACTGCGAGGATACCGTCAAACACATCCAAGCGAGCGAGCGACGGAAAATGCAGGCAAAGCTGGCGGAGGCCCAGCAGCTCGCGAGCATCGGGCAACTGGCTGCGTCGCTGGCTCATGAGATCAAGAATCCGTTAGCCGGCATCAGCGGAGCCATCCAGGTGATCGGACAAAGCATGGCGCCGGACGATCCCCATAGGGAGGTGATAGACGAGATTCTCTATCAGGTGGACCGGTTGGACGCTGCCGTCAAGGATTTGCTGGTTTACGCTCGTCCAGCGCCGTTGCACAAGCGCTCGTGCGACGTCAGCGAGTTGGTCCAACGCGTCGTCACGCTCTTACGGGAGGAGCCGGTTCTGCGCAAGGTGCAGGTCCAATACGCGCCGCCCCAAGCCGACCTACAGGCAATCATCGACGAGAGCCAGCTCCAGCAGGTGGTAGCTAACGTTCTGCTAAACGCCGGCGACGCGTGCGAGCCGACTGCGGCACAGCTCACCCGCGTGACCCCCTACCCCGGCACGCCGCTCTACAAGCGACTGAAGGAAGAGGGGCGCATCAAACCGTTCA
>CAYGAN010000014.1:24682-42658 GCA_964347585.1 uncultured Planctomycetales bacterium
CGCCGGCGACGCGTGCGAGCCGTGCGGTATGATCGAGATCCAAGTCAGCAGAGCGGACGACAAGGTAAGGCTGCTGGCGCGCGATTCCGGCAAAGGCATGGCGGCTGAGGTCGCCCGACGAGCGTTCGAGCCGTTCTTCACCACGAAGGCAAAGGGCACCGGACTGGGCCTGCCCATCTGCAAGAAGATCGTAGAGGCCCACGGCGGTCAGATCCGGATCTCCAGCCAACCGAACGTCGGGACAGAGGTATGCATCGAGCTACCGGCCCAAACGAGTGGCTCCGGCCCGCCGGGTACACCTAGGCCGGATCAGCCGTCGTCCGTCGCAGTCTCCGTGGGCCCCAGCGGCGATCGAGCAGCAGACTGTCCGTCTGGCCAAGTTAGTGCGGGCGCAGCCGACGAGCCCCCTGAGGAGCGGCGCTCGTCGCGATCGGACACCAGGCCCTAAGGGCAGTTCAGGGCAATCCGGGTGGATCTATGAAACGCACGCGCGTGTTGATCATTGAAGACGAAAAGCTGATCCGCTGGTCACTCATGCAGCGGTTCAGCGAGGAGGGATTCGCAGCTGACGAGGCGGCAACAGGCGCCGACGGAATTGCCAAGCTCAAGCAAGCCAGCTACGACTTGGTGATGTTGGACTACAAACTGCCTGATCAGAGCGGCCTGGCCGTGCTGGCTGAGATTCTCGAGATCGACCGCGATCTGGTCGTCATCATGATGACCGCGTACAGCAACGTGGAGGACGCTGTCGAGGCGATGCGGCTGGGGGCGCACGACTACGTCGGTAAGCCGTTCAAGATGGACGAGCTGATGATAACCGTGCAGAAAGGCCTGGAGACGACGGCTCTGAAGCGCCAGGTCCGTGACTTCCGCCAGCAGATGACTGAACGGTTCGGGATCGGTCGCATCATCGGCCAGTGTCCGCAAATGCAGGAGCTCTACCAGATCATCCGGGACGTAGCCAATAGCGGGGCTTCGACGGTCTTTCTACGCGGCGAGAGCGGGACCGGCAAGGACCTGGTCGCCAAGGCGATTCATTACAACTCCGATCGTGCCAATCGGCCTTTCATGAACGTCACGTGCACGGCTCTGGCTGAGACCTTGCTCGAGAGTGAGTTGTTTGGTCACGAGAAGGGCGCCTTCACTGATGCCAAGTCGCAAAAGAAGGGCCTGCTTGAACTGGCCGACGGAGGCACCGTCTTCCTCGATGAGGTCGGGGACATGCCGGGGGCGCTGCAGGCCAAGCTTCTGCGGTTTCTGGAGGAGAAGGCCTTCCGCCGAGTCGGCGGGGTGCATGACATCGAGGTGGATGTTCGCGTGATTGCCGCGAGCAATCGCGACATCGAGAAGGCGGTTCGCGACGGGAGCTTCCGGGAGGACCTTTTCTATCGGCTGAATATTATTCCCATCGGGTTGGCGCCGCTACGCGAGCGCGGTGACGACATCGAGTTGCTGGTTAAGCACTTCGTCGCCGGCTTCGCGCGCGAGTTCCGCAAGGAAGTCCACGGCCTGAACGGGCCAGCGATCGAGAGGCTGAAGTCGTACGGCTGGCCGGGGAACGTTCGCGAACTGCGCAACGCGGTCGAACGAGCGGTCTTGCTGTGTAAGTCAACTACGCTCACGCAAACCGATTTCGTTCTTGGTCGCGGGCTGGACGACGGAGAAGTGATCGGCATCAAGGACCTGCAGCTTCCCCCCAGTGGCGTCGATCTTCAGGAAGTGGAAGAGCAGCTTGTTCGTCAGGCGCTGAAGCGCGCCGGGAACAATCAGTCTCAGGCTGCCCGGATGCTGCATCTCTCACGCGACCAGTTGCGGTACCGCATGGAGAAGTTCGGGCTGCTCTAGTCCGGGCTGCGCCTGATCAGGCAATCGCAGCGGGAGAGCGATGCGGCGACAGTCCCGGCCGGTTGCCGGCGGGTCGATAGGCGCAGGCAGCGGCTCGCCAAAGCCGTTCTCGCCCCAGCAAGCACGATGGTCAGGGCAACCTGGATCTGCCGGCCTTGCGCCGCAACTCCGTTGTCTCAGCCGGACGCGCGCTTGTCGTTTGTCAACAAGACTGTGGGGTGCCGGGCCAGCCGCCGACGTGCGCATCAGGCACTAACCCGCGCGGCACCCCGATGTCAGCAACCACCACGTAGCCCACATAGTGCCTGACACCCGGTGCTTCAAACCCTAACTTGGGGGCGACGAATGTGACGGTGACCGACGCACAGATGGTGGCGTTGGATGGCAGGCCGGTGTCGCAGTCCAGACCCGAGGGCACGTCGATGGCCGCGACCGGACGGCCGGACTGGTTGATCGCCTCGATGATGCGGTCTATCGGCTTGTGGACCATTCCGACAAAACCGGTGCCGAGCAGGCCATCGACGATGACGCGCGCTTTGCTGAATTCCCGCGCCGCATCCTGTAACTTGTCGGCATCCCACAAAGGACGGAGTTCGAGCCCCATGTTCCGAGCGATGCGGTAGTGGATCGCGGCGTCGCCCGTCAGCCGCTCCGGGTCCGCTGCGCAGTAGATGATCACGGAAACTCTGGCGTTGTGCAGGTGGCGGGCGACCACGAACCCGTCGCCGCCGTTGTTACCGGGTCCGCAGACGACGATCACGCGCGATCCGATGGGGTCGTCCAGCATGTCCAGCACGATTTCCGCGGCGCTGCGGCCCGCATTCTCCATCAGGACCGCGCCGGGCATGCCGATCTGCTCGATCGCCTTACGATCGATCTCGCGGATTTGTTCGCGTGAAAGTGCTTGGCGAGCAGTCATGGGCCTGATGGTAGAGCACGGCGAGTCAGCCGTCAATTGACATCGGGGCACCCCGACGATACCGGAGCCTATGCCATGAGGATTCTTCTGACGAACGATGATGGCGTGTTGGCGCCTGGTCTGTTGGCCATGTATCGGACGTTGCGCGAGTTGGGCCGGGTCAGTGTGGTGGCCCCGGACTCGGCTCAATCGGCGGTAGCTCACGCGATCACGGTGCAGGCGCCGTTGGTAATGCGACGAGTCCACGTCCAGGATGAACTCTTCGGTTACGCGGTGGACGGTCGGCCTGCTGACTGCGTCAAGCTTGCCTTGCGGGAGCTGCTGGATGAGCAACCCGATTTGGTCATTTCCGGCATCAACGACGGGGCAAACGTCGGCATCAACGTGCTCTATTCTGGGACGGTGGCGGCCGCCGCTGAGGGTGCTTTCTTCGGCGTACCGTCGATTGCCGTCTCGCTCGAACACGGCCGAGAGTTGGACTTCGAGCGCGCTGCTGGCGTCGCTTACCGCGTCATCGACCGCGTGCTCGATCGAGGTCTCGCACCCGGGCAGCTGATCAACCTGAACATTCCTGCTCTCGGGAAGGAGCGCCCCAGAGGTCTCAAAGTCGTGCCACAATCGACCCAGGCCATGGAGGATCGGTACGAGCGGCAGGCTCGTCCTGACGGCGGCGACTGTTACTGGTTGCAGGGCGACTTTGCTGATCCGGCTGGGCAGGTCGATACCGATCTTCACGCCATTCGCGATGGCTACGTGGCGATCACGCCGTTGCACTTTGACATGACGCATGCCGAGCAGCTGGAACAGATGCGGCAATGGAATATGTGCCTTGATTCCGACGGCTTTCGATAGTCTATTGACTACCGGCCGGCGGCCGCCGCCGCTGATGCCGCACACGGCCAGCCATCTTCGCGGATCGCTTCGGGCCGCGCATAACGCGCCGTTTTCGATGGGACGTTCGTCGTTCCGCGGCCTGCCCAGGGCCCTTGGGCAAGCTACTGGGGCAGCTCACGCAACGACCGGCCCCGGCCATCTTGCAGTCTGTATTCCGGGATGCGGATGATCTTGAACCCGTCCGAGCGACGGACCAACTCGATGTACCAGCGACTGTGATACTCGGGGATCATCACGACGTCACTGACAACGCGACACCTCGCGCGGAAGCTCGTCCGTGCGCGCGAGTTCTCGACCTGGATCTCGAACTGGTCGAGCCGGGCGTTCTCGATGGCGTATCGCCCCAGCATGCTTTGAGCCGCTTTCAGCAAGCCTGCTTTGTCCAATGAGTTGCCGACGAACTCCTCGTCGATGGCGTCGGCGATCTCGGCCAGCCGGCCGCGTTCGATGGCCCGAGCGGATCGTTCCAGCAACGCCTGGATTTCTTCACGGTCGGTAACAATCAGGGCCTGCACGGCGAACAGGGCCAGGGCCACGGCAGGGCCGAGCAAGAGCCACCGTCGCACTGCGGGTGACTCTGCCCGTCGCCAGATGAACAGCAGGGCCAAGTGCGCGACGAGCGCGACCGCGGCCAGCTCACAGGGATCCTCAAGAAGGATGTGCTTGAGGTGCAACATAAGCTATGTCTTCGACGGCATTGTGGGTGCTAGGCCAGAGGACCTGAATGAGCCCGTGTCGATTGGAAAGCACGGGTGCCACGGGCAGCTTGCCCGCCCGTGTTCATCCATTGAAAAGGCAGAACTGGCAGACGAGCTGCCAGTGGCACCCGACCCGGACCACTTTCCCATTTGGGTGGGCCTATACAGATAACGACTGGTTCCTTGCCGGGCCATGCGACTCGGCATAAGTCGCTGTGAGAACTGCTCAGCGGCGGCTTCCGGGTCATCTTTTTGACGCACGCAGACCTCGCGACTCGGCCTCCTTCGCAGTCGAAAACCAACGCTTGTTGGTCGGCTTGATGCGATCCACGTACGGGCTGTCGGGGTTGTGATACACGTTGCTGTGAATGCTGGCCACGACAGGGTCCTTCGTCGGCTTGCCGACGTGTTTGAGCAGGAACCCGGTGATCTGCTTGTCGACTTCCTTGACTCGACCGAACATGCGCGTGCCGTGCAGCTCTTTCGGCCTGGCGCCGTCGGTTGGCACGATCGTAACGGTGGCCTTCGAGGCCAGCTTGCCCAGTGCCTCGGCATCTCTCCTTTCATCCTCGGCAGCCAGCAGAAGGATAGGCCTGTCACCGTATCGCTTGATGTGCCTTGACGAGTTGATGCCCATATAGGACATGCCGGGCGTCATGCAGACAATAACATCAACGGACTTGTCGCCCGAGGCGTAGTCAATAGCCACGCTGCATCCGACACTGGCCCCGACGATTGCAAGCCGCGCTAGATCCACGCTGTCTTCGTGCTCCCGCGCCAGCCAGTTGTAAGCCGCGGCCACGTCCTTGTCCATCGCGGCGAACAGCCGATTGTCACGCTGTTCCGCGCGTGCGGCGAGCCTCATGGCGATCGGTTCGATGCTCTCGCCGTGGCCGCGCATGTCGATCGACAGGACCGCAAACCCCGCCTCGCGAAGGGCCGGGATCAACGGCTTCCACGTTTGGCGCGTTTGCTTGTACATGTGTAACAGGATGGCGACGGGCGTCTTGGTTTGTCCGTCTGTTTTCAGCGTGTAGTAGTCTCCTACGATTGTGACTCCATCTTCCGTTTGAAAGCTCACACGCTGCGCTTCGGCGGCCGCCAGTGACCGATCGGCGGCGCCGACCAGCACCGATATTGTCGCCGTCATGAGGGCAAATGTTCTCATAATGGTTCCCTCCATCTTGGCATGCTGCGCCTCGAAATTCGCTGACACCGCATCGACACTTGGAATGCTAATACTTGGCTCCCAGCGGCTCAAGCGCTCCCCAGAGCTTGGCCGTGGTCTGGCCTGTTCGGTGGAGGCGCTCCCGGTGATTACCTTCCGGCGCCGGGCCAGCCTGGGCGCAGGAATCGGCCGTTCCTGCTGATCACTTTGCCGTCCACCTCGATCGTCCCCCCTTGACGCAGGTCGCAAACCATGTCCCAGTGCAGGCCGCTCTTGTTCCTTCCCCCGGATTCCGGATAGGCCGCTCCAAGGGCCGTGTGGAAAGTGCCTCCGATCTTCTCGTCAAAGAGGGTGTTCCGTGTGTAGCTCCGGATAGCATAGTTCAGCCCGATCGCGAGCTCGCCCAGCCTGCGGGCCCCTTTGTCCTGATCGAGCATTTTGATCAGGAACTCCTGGCCTTTGCTGGCGGAGGCGTCCGCGACTTTGCCGTTCCTGAACCTCAGTCGGACGTCGTGCACCTCGCGGCCACCGTGCACAGCCGGGAAGCTGTAGCAGGCAACTCCCTCGGTGGCGTCTTCGATCGGCGCGGTGAAGACCTCGCCATCAGGAAAGTTCTCATGACCGTCGCAGTTGATCCATCGTCTTGCTTCGATGCCCAGCCGCAGCTCCGTGCCGTGAGGTGTCGTGAAACGGATCTCCTTGGCTTTGTCAAGAAAGTCGCACACGCGCCGCTGCTGTCTGCTGATCCTGCGCCATGCGCCAGGGGGATCCGGCAGGTGGAGCAGGCCGGCTTTGAATACGAAATCTTCATATTCAGCCAGGGACATCTCGGCGTCCTGAGCAGCAGCGTTGCAGGGAAACTGTGTGCCGGACCACCGCAGCTTGCCTTTGCCGTTGCCGGATGCGCGCTTGAGAAAGATCTGCCTGATCGGTCCGCGCGCCCGGCTGACGATCGCCTGCCTGACCGGATCAACATTGGTAAGGGCTTTGGTATTCTCATCCGCCCAGACTCCGATGGCGCAGTCGATCCTTTGAACTTCATACCTAGCCAGCGGACTGATGTAGGATAGCTGCCTCCTTGAGCCGTGCTTGAGCAGGAGTTCCTCGCATTGCTCAGGAGTCATACGCACGTGGGGGTGCCCGCCGCTGCGGACCGTCTCACGGAACAATGCCACGATCAGGGGCTCGGCCACCGGGGGGCCGCTGATTCGTACGACGTCGTCCTTCCGGACGCCAACCGAATAGTGGGTCAGGACTTCCGCGAGCTTGTCGATACGAGCATCACGCATGGGCACCGACGCCTTGTCTCAGTTTCCGGGCATCAGGTCGCTTGCTTCCGACCGAAGGACCTATCGATTGCCCTCCCGCATGCGCAACGGGGCCTACAACTCGAACTCACTTCGGTCGCGGTCTTCGAGAATGTCCGCGAGGCGCATTCGCACGTAGTCCGCGTCCACGGTCACGCGCTTGTTGGCTGCGTCCGAAGCATGGTAAGCGATTTCCTCAAGCGTCTTTTCCATGATGGTGTATAGCCGACGCGCTCCGATGTTGCCCAGCATCTCGTTGGCGCGGACGGCCATGTCAGAAATCTCTTCGATCGCGTTGTCTGTGAATTCGAGCTCCACGCCTTCGGCGCTGATCAATGCCTTTTGCTGTTTGGCAAGAGCGTTCTCCGGCTCGGTCAGAATGCGCACGAAGTCTTCCTTGCCGAGATCGCTCAGCTCGACGCGGATCGGGAACCTGCCTTGCAGTTCCGGCAGCAGATCCGTTGGCTTGCTGCTGAGGAAGGAGCCCGCGGAGATGAACAGGATGTGATCTGTACGTACGGGCCCATAGCGAGTCATCACCGTGCTGCCCTCCACGATCGGCAGCAGATCGCGCTGGACACCTTGACGCGAGACGTCCGGCCCGCCCGACGGGTGTTCGCCACCCGCGATCTTGTCCAACTCGTCGATAAAGACGATGCCGCTGCTCTGCGTCCGACTAATGGCCATCTCGGTGACCTTGTCGCGATCGATAAGCTCATCGCATGCCTGCTGAAAGACAACCCGCCTGGCTTCGCTGATCGGGAATCTTCGGCTTTTCGACTGGCTGGGCAGCAGGCGCTCGAACAGGTTCTCCAACTCCGGGGGTACTTCATCGAGCCCGATCGTGCTGAAAGCAGCGATTGGCACGGCCCTCTCTTCCCGAGCCAGCTCGATCATACGGTCCTCTAGCGCCCCTGATCGAAGCTGCTGGCGTAGCTTCTCACGGCTCCGACGGCGCCGTTCGGCTGGGTCGCTGGCGGCGGAGGCCAGTTCCTGCTCGTAACTGGCTTGAGGCAGCAGATGGTCGAGTAATCGCTCCTCCGTGATGCGATCGGCCTGCTCCCGTACGACCTCGGCCTGCTCGGCTCGCACCATTGTGACCGCCAATGCCACCAAGTCGCGAATCATGCTCTCCACGTCGCGCCCGTGGTAGCCGACCTCGGTGTACTTCGTAGCCTCGACCTTGATGAAGGGAGCACTGACCAGGTTCGCCAGGCGGCGCGCAATTTCGGTCTTGCCTACACCGGTCGGACCGATCATGATTATGTTTTTCGGGGCCACTTCGTCGCGCAGATGCTCCGGGAGTTGTTGCCTTCTCCAACGGTTGCGGATCGCGATCGCCACCGCGCGCTTGGCGGCCTCTTGGCCGATGATGTACCGGTCCAGGGCCTCGACAATCTTCTTGGGCGTTAGTTCTTGCATTGCACGTACGGGCCCGAGCACCATTTTGCCGTCAACCGGATCACGCCGTGACGGTATCAAATAAGTGGTGGGTTCGCAACGGGCGGCGGGCAAGCGTGCGCCGCTGTGTGCTGTGGCGGAGGATCATGCGATGGCGCGGAAGCTGAAACGATTGGCCAGCTTGTTGTTGGTCGGCGGCGCTGTTCTGGCCGGGTGCCGTAAGCCCCCCTCAGGACCGACCACGCTTCCTAGTGATATCGCGGTTGACAGGCCGATCCCCCCGGCGATGCCGCCTACTCAGCCTGTTGCCCGCGTTCCCGCCAAACCCCCGGTCTGGGCCGATGTGTTCGTGCGATCTCCGGATGAGCCCCAGGATACGTGGTTGGTGATCCAGAAGCTTGTGGAGAACAAAGAATCGGGCCACGCCGCTGGCAGCTTCGAGTACCGGAACAAGATCGTCATCGACACCCGTAACGTCAAACAGCTACTGTTGGACATGCGCAAGCTGGCGATCGATCCGAATCGCCGGATCGTCCTGGTACTCGACGGGAAGGGCATAGAGCTCTCACATGGTCTTGGGCCCATGGTACGATTCCAGCGCAGCAGGGCCGGCATATGGTCAGTCGTCCGGGATAAGTGATCATGACGCCAGTGAGCTTGCGCATGACGTCAGGGCCAAGCGTGTTATGGCGGGGGACGACCGAATCAACTTGGCGGCTGGCTGCTCGGTCGCTGGGAGCTGTCGGTCGGCACTTCGCGGTTCTCGGAGCGGGTGGTCTCGTGTCCGCGGTGGGCCCTCTGAGCTGCAGATGTTGCGGCCGGCCTGGCTCGACCCGAAGCAGTCTGTGTCACCGCGTCGCTCTCCGCGCCGACCGTGGCAGTGCCGCTAGGGCGGGCGCCGTCCCAGGTGGCTAGAAGGCGCCGTATTCCCGAAGTGCGACATCGAGTTTCTGCCGGTTCGCCGGCTGCATCGGACACAGTGGCAGGCGGAACTCTTCGGCGATCATACCCCTCATTGCCATCGCTGTCTTGATCGGGATAGGATTGGTTTCCAGCGAGAGCATGCTCTTCGCCAGCGGGAATGTCTTCCGGTGCCACTGACGCGCGGTGCCGATATCACCCGCCAGGGCAGCGTCGCTCATCACCTTTATGTCCCTAGGGATCAGGTTGGCCAGCACACTGATGACGCCAACGCCACCGATGGCCATTAGCGGCAGCGTCATGGAATCGTCGCCGGAGATGATGTCAATGTCGCATGCCGTTGCTAATTCGCTCGCCCCGTCTATTGAGCCGGTGGCATGTTTGACGGCGACAACGTTGCTGTATTCGGTTCGCAACCGGGCGATCGTTTCTACGGAGATCTCCACGCCGCACCGCCCGGGTATATTGTAAAGGACCTGCGGCAGATCGACTTGGCCGGCGAGCTCGGCGAAGTGCCGGAACAGCCCCTCTTGCGTCGGCTTGTTGTAATAGGGGGCCACCAAGAGGACGCCGTCCGCACCAGCGTCGCGTGCATGACTGGTCAGTCGTAGGGCCTCCGCCGTGCTGTTGGAACCGGTGCCCGCGATGACCGGGACCTTTCCGTCGGCGCGCTTTATCACCGCTTCGATTACGCTGTCGTGCTCTTGGTGAGACAGGGTGGGCGACTCGCCGGTTGTCCCGCAGGGCACGAGCACGTCCGTGCCGGCCTCGAGGTGGAACTCCACCAGCTTGTCCAGCGCTGTCCAGTCAACTTGGCCGCCCCGGAATGGCGTGACCAGGGCGACCATGGCACCCTTGAACATACGTTGGGCCTCCTACTCGGCTGGGCGCGAGGCTGGCGTAGCCGGCTTCGCTTCGGGTCGCAGGCGTAGAGGTCGGACCGGCCGCGTCGTGACGCTGGGCTGGGCAGGACGTATCGCTCGCGTCGTCGGTACAGGTCTGCGGGGTGGAACCCTCGGCGGCACGCGCCTGGTTGTCGGCTTCGCCATCTCGGCCAGGGTGAGCGTCATGTCGAGGGTTCGTGGCAGTCGGTCAATGATCATTCGGTAGCCTTCGTGGTAAGCGTCATACGATTCCATTAGCTTCTTGTGGGCGACCAAAAGCTCCGGGCTATCGGGCCTACGTCCCTCCTCATCCCGCCACCGGCGACGACGAACGGCGTTCTTAATGTTGACATAACGCCACAGCTCCATCAGCTCGTTGGCCGAGTTTACCGGCGCGTTGATCGCCAGGTTGAAGCCTTGTACCAACTGGGCCTTCAACACCGGGAGCTTGACGCGCGACCTCGCCCCGCGGCTGGCGGAGATCGTGATGCGGTCCGGCGCCTCCGCCGCATACAGGAGGATCTTGATCAAATCGGTACCTGGCCAGTCCTGGGTTATTGCCACTCCTCGCGTGGAATCCACCGGCCACGGCATCGGGCAGCCGGTCAGTTGTAACTCAATTTCCTGTGGGCTGGCACCCGCTTTGGCTGAAATCTTTCCATGCGTGCCTCGGGCAGCCTTGTTCTTCCAATCGAGATGGATCTCTGCCACGAGCGGCTCGACGTCCCAGGCCTTGAGTAGCTCAACTGCCCCGACCATGTGCCCCATGGCCTCCGGTAGCAGTCCTCCGAATCGAGAGAACGCGAACCTGCTGTTCCCCTTTAGCCGGGCCTCCCGCTGCCTGGTCATCTCAGCGAACCAATCGACCACCGGCACGTTGAACTGCTTGCCGATCTGCCGCACGGTCTCGGCATACCGCGCCAGCACAGAGTTGTACTCAGCCTTCTTCAACCTGGCATTTCGGTGCTCATCCACCGACGGCGCCGTTATCAGCCACACTCGACACTTGGCATCGAGTAGCTGCTTGACGATCTTGGTCATTTCCTCCCTGTACCGATCGTGCAGCTCTTTGTCGTAGGCTTTCTGCTGTGCGTCGAAAAGCCCGTAACAGACCACGACCACCGTTGGGTTGAGCGCCAGTACGTCTCGTTTCAGACGGGACGCTCCTTTTTGTGCGGTGTCGCTGACCCAGCCGGCATTGAGGAACGCTGTCTTCAAATGAGGGTACCGGACTCGAACAAACGTTTCCACATAGGCAGCGTAGGTCGGCCGGTTGGTCTGACTCCTGCTGTCGAACTCCCCCTCGGTAAGAGTATCGCCGAGGAAAACGACCCGGTCGTCGCTCCGCAGGGCGAAGTTCGACTCCGCCGGCTCGGGCGCCGCCAGCGCCGACGAGATAAGTAATAGTATTGAGCTTGTGGCCATCATCCAGTCTCCCGTAGTTCGAACTGCAGTAACAACTGCTTCATTTCTCGAACGGCCTCGCGCAGACCGACGAACACGGCGCGCGAAACGATCGAATGACCGATGTTGAATTCCGTGAAGCCGGGCAGCGACGCCACCGCACGGATATTGCGATAGGTCAATCCGTGGCCTCCGTGAACGGTCAGCCCACACTGTAGTCCGACCGCGATACCCTCGCGCAGTCTTTGAATTGCTTTCTGCGCGGCGCGCGGCGATCTGGCGTTGGCGTATTCTCCCGTCCATAGCTCGATCGCATCGAAGCCGAGTTCCGCGGACACGCGGATCTGCTCCGGGATCGGCTCAATGAACGCGCTCGTGATAATGCCGCACCGGCGCAGGGCAACGACGGCACTCTTGACCCGCCGGCGGTGACGCACAACGTTCAGGCCCCCTTCAGTTGTGACTTCTTCGCGGCGCTCCGGGACGAGCGTACACTGGTCCGGCCGGACTCGGCAGGCGATGCGCACGATCGCCGGCTGACTCGACATTTCCATGTTGAGCTTGACGGCTACCGTCTGCTTTAACAGCGAGGCATCACGATCACTGATGTGCCGACGGTCCTCGCGCAGGTGAAAGGTGATCCCGTCCGCCCCACCCAGTTCCGCCTCAACGGCCGCCCAAACGGGATCGGGCTCGTCCGTCCTGCGGGCCTGACGCACCGTCGCTACGTGATCGATGTTTACGCCCAGACCTATCATGTCCGCAACTCTTGACGAGCCGTCGCGTGGCGCCGGGTCCCATTATAGGGGCCCCGGAGCACATGTAAACGCATCACTTTGCGGAGCCGCGGGTCCCCCGGATCGAACAGGAACACGATCAAATCCGGTTTGCCTCAGCCGCCCGACGTCTTGGGCCGGCTCGATTCGCCTCTGCTTGACCACACGACGCGATGAAGCCTATAGATCATGTAGTAGCGATTCATGATTCACCCCGGGCTTTGTCGAACGGGCTTGCGCTGCCCAGGGAGTCGTGGCCGTTGGCCGAACTTAGGCGCGGCGGCCAGCAGAACAGGCGGATTCATAATGGCGTGCGAACTGGCAGATATGCAGTGCGTCCCATGCAAGGGCGGTGTGCCTCCGCTGAAGGGAGGCCGGCTAACGGTGCTCCTTGAGAAGCTGGGGAATCGCTGGCAGGTCGTGGACGAGCATCACCTGGAGAAAGAGTACAAGTTCAAGGACTTTCGCCAGGCCCTCGATTTCACCAACAAGGTTGGGGAGCTTGCCGAGGCCCAAGGCCATCATCCAGACATCTACCTTGCATGGGGACGAGTCAAACTGACGGTCTGGACCCACAAGATCGACGGCTTGACCGAAAGCGACTTCGTTTTCGCGGCGAAGGCCGATCGGTTGCCCTGAGGTGGCGATCAGCGGCGGCCAAGCATCGAGGCGCGCGCCCTCGAACCGATGAGCCACACGGTCAAGGCAGTGGGCCGCTCCGAACCCACAGACCTGGCAAGTTCAGTCGCCGAACCCGGCTACCGTGTATGAACCGTAGCTTCCTTGTCGCAGGAATAGGACCGTCTTGCCAGCACCCCTCGTAGCCCTGAATACGTAGTCCACGTCTTGCCTCAAGTGCTGCTCCACGAACCTTCGCTCAAAACCCTGAAGCTGCGAATGCGCAGCAAGCTCGCAACGGAAACAATCGATCGTCGGCCGTTCCTCGGCGCTTTTCGACATGATGGTACTCAACTGCCCCATCAGCTCCCCTTTGTCTGTGATGATCTTCTTGCCGTTGAACGCGAAAGGCACGCTGGCAAGAAACGCGAGCATGTCCAAGTCGTTGTGCTCGAGCGCCTGCAGGAACCGCTCGCAAGCGGCGCCCGGAGTACCAAAGCCCACGTGCGCCCTTACGTCTTGATCGAACCGGAGAGGCCCCTCGTACTTGACCGCTCGCAGCACAGCCGGTTCATCTCCGATCAGGCCGGGAATGGCGGGATGCAGCCGGCGCATGTCTTGTGCTTTCAATTCGGCCCACGTGGACGTGAGGAATCGCCACGTCCTGCCCGGGACCCCGTAGGCACACGAAGTCCTGACGCCCGATTCGTGAACGTCACGAGGCAGGATCGTCAGAAGTTCGATCGTGCCGAAGCCGCTGTACAGGTTCGTGACCTTGAGCGGGTAGTACAGCCGACTGGTTTGGAACATGTAGGTGAGCGGCTGAACGGTCTTTTTCTCCGGCGAGACGGTCACGACGTCGAACGCAAAGAAGCGCAGGCCGCGCTTTAGGTAATCGGCCACGATTTCCCGTAGTTCGTCGCCAAGTTGCGGCTCGCCGAGTCCGTTCTTGTCGAAGAACTCCCTGACCCATTTCACAAACTGGTTTGCGTCCTTTACCTCGACGACAGTGACCTCATGAGGGCCGATCTGTTCAGCCACGACCACCTTGACGGCCTCCGTCTCGCTGTCGGCTTCACCTCTTCCCCTTCCCCGGCGGCGTATAACGTACCTGAGGTTGTGAGCCTTGATGATCTCGTGCAGGGCGCCGAAACACCCCTCCGGCGCGAGCGAGACCTGCGGCTTTGACGGCAGCGGCATGAACTCAACAATCTTTGTGTGCTTACTCGCCTTCACGTCGGTCTGAAGGATCAGTATCTCCCGCACGCCGTTGTGGGCGATGATCGCCCGCTGCGCCGGCTCCTCGATGTTGACCTTGCCGACCGCCACGATGCCACCGCGGTCTGCCAACGCCGCGGAGCTGTTCGCAACAAACACGGTGAATGCGGCACCGGCAAACGCGGCGGTCTTCGCACTTCTGCTAGCGAACATGACGTGACCTCCCTTGAGCAACAGGGCTCGGCCTCGCACACGGTTTCACGTCGCACTTCTGTGCCTTTCGACGCTGCTTTCTGGGCGTCGGTTCCCGGTCTCGTCGTTGCCCGCCGACCGGAGCTTCGTTCGACGCCGGCGGCGCGTGCTCTTCCGACTTACGTGTTTCTGGTTGTTCTCGCGCCGTTGAGCCCCTTTAGGTGCCCAACCCTTTCAAGAGGTACCCGACGAGGTACGCGGCTGTAGCGGCCAAGCCGCCGACGATGAGCATCTCCGAGCCGCTGAGATACCACACTCGTCGCGTCACGTAAGTCCGGGCTGCGCCCACCCAGAATAGCGCCAGCGCAGTCATCACACAGGCAAGCGGGAACGCGTGTGCGCTGAAGAACGCAAGCGAGTAGCCTAGGACGTGTGCCACAAGCGGGATGAACCCGGCAACCACGAACGCGACGAAGGTGGCGGCAGCGTGGGCGATCGGGCGAGTGTCGTCGTGCACGATTCCCAATTCCTCGGTCATCATCACGTGCACCCAGCGCTTCTTGTCCGCGGTAAGAACAGCCACCGCCCGCTCCAGGTCTTCCCCGGAGAACCCCTTGCGCCGGTACAGCTCTCGGAGCTCCTGGCGTTCCTCGTCGGGCAGGTGCTCGACCTCCCACTGCTCCCGAGCGCGCTCCTCACGTTCGTAGTCGCGCTGGGACTTTGTCGCCAGGAAGTTCCCGACCCCCATGCTCAACCCGTCGGCGAACAGGTTGGCAAAGCCGAGGATCAGCACAATCCCCGGGCTCAATTGGGCGCCCGCCACTCCTGAGACGACAGCGAACGTGGTGATGATCCCGTCGATTGCGCCATAGACCATGTCGCCGACGTACGCCCCGCTCTGGGTGGCATGCAGGTACTTCTCGATCCGATCCTCACGATGCGCTTCTCGCGCGGCTGCGAGGTCCAGTTGTCGGTACGCCCGGCGTGCGTCTTCCACACGATTCGCTTCTTGCTGCTGTGAACCCATCGTCATCTCCGTCATGCGGACATGTGGTATGCTCACCCGAACCCGGCCCGTGACCCGGCGCTCGGTCCGGGCGGAATGATACGATACTTCAGTGATCCCACCAACTCCGGCCGGGAGACTCGCGCTGCCCCACGCACGCGAAGCACGGTTCGGTCGCGATCCTTGCTCTTGAACGAGGTGCCAGGTCGAGCGGCCCTAACGCGTTGGACGAGAATCGAGCCGCCCGGTATTCTTCCCGGGTCGAATGACCGGCGAGAGGTGACAGAACCATGACACGAGTCCGCTGGGAGAAGGATCAGCTGACGGGGCGCGAGTATCGCTCGCTTTGCCGTCCGGGAAAGGGCGAAGCGGCCTTCTCGTATCCGACGTGCGCGGTTTTCTCGGCTGACGGTCGTTACGTGTTCTTTGAGAGCGACCGCTATCCTGATTTCGGCCCCCTGGCGGTTCTGCGGGCCGATCTGCGCAATGACACTGTCGAGCCGATTCTGAACCTATGTGAAGACGTCGGTGCGGAGCCGGTTCGTTGCGGGTTCCACACCGATTACGCTCAGGCCGCAGAGAAGATGCTCTACCAGACCCCGGACGGGCGCCGGTTGAAGCTGCTCGATTTGACCACGGGCAAAGTCACGACGATCTGGGAGGACGAGAACTTCACGATGGGCCAGCCGGTGAGTGTCTTTCCCGATGCGACACGGGCGGCAGTCTGGGGCTGGTACCCGGGACCCGGAGAAAACCGGTTCTTCACCGGCCAGACGTATGTCATCTTCTCGATCGATATCGATCCAGACAGCGGCGAGCGGGCAGGGCTACCCAGGCCGGTCGTGATCTACCCTGGCCGCAAGCACCCTACGCCGGGCTGTCCGAGCCACGAGTTCTACCCCGTGCTTGTCAACCACTGTCAGGTGAATCCCGTGCACAAGGACATCATCGGCTTCGCGCACGAGTTCGGCGGGCTGAACTGGGAGGACGGCTCACTCGAACTGGCGCGTGTATGGGCCGTGCGGGCGGATGGCGAGGACTGCCACCCACTCGTACGCGAGGTGCCAGGCGAATGGTTCACGCACGAGGTTTGGGGCCCGCGGGGCGAGTGGCACTACTTTAACGAGACCGGCCACATCAGCCGCGTGGACTTGGCCGGGAGGCGTGAGCGCATCTTCGAGCGCGGCGAACTGATCTGTGCCCACCTGACCGTCGAGCCGAAAGAGCAGTGGCTGGTGTCCGACGGATGGGATCAAGTCTCGCGTACGCCCGCCGGCCACGCCTGCACGCAGGTGTTCCTCGTGGAGATCAGCACCGGCCGGGGCGTACTCGTGGCCCGACCCACCGGCGCGGGCCATCCGGGACAGCCCCACCCGCAGTTCTCGCCGGACGGACGAACGATCGCGTACAACTACTGCGACGAGGATCTGAACGTGCACGTGGCCGTCATGGACGTCGCGGACATTGTCGGCGCGTGAGTAAACGTCCCACATTCCGGAGACAGGGCGTGAAGACTGCTAACGACACCGGGTGGTGTGGTGATGGGTGTTGACACAGAGGCGCCGGGGGCGGAGCGCGCGACGCCTGCGAGCCGTGCAAAGCGCTGGCCGGCGATGATGGCCTTCCTGGCCGCCTGGTTGCTCCCGGCGACGACCGGACGGCGGACCGGTCACCTCTCCCTGTGCCGAGCGTATGCTGTGCACGTGCTTGCCCTGCTCCTTGTCGTGCTGTTGATCTTCTTTCTGGCCGCTTGGGCGGAACTGCGCCGTGCCGGCTGGCCGGGCCCACTGTCACTCGCTGGAGAAGTGCGGCAGAACCTGGGGCGCTTTGCCGGCGTTTTCATCGAGTACCCGCACATCGCCCTGCCCCGCGTGACGGCATACGCACTCGCCGTCGAACTCCTCTTCGTCGGGTCAGCTTTCGTCGCCATGCCCTGGGGCGCCACGGACGAGCCCATCCGGTCAAGCCTTGCCAATACCCTTCGGCAGACGTGGCTCCGCACGACGCACCTGCTGCCTATTGTGTTCCTGGTCGGCATGTTCGCCGCAGAACTCAACCATGCCACGAGACAATGGTATCGGGCCGCGCCGAATCGCACCGCGGGCAGCGCCCAGCAGCGTCCGTGGCACCTGAAGCATCAGGACGAGATGATTGCGACTGCCTGCTTCGCAGCGGCGACATGGATGGTGTGGGCGGCGTTGCGCGCCGTGGGTGCTCGGCGGGGGAGCGCACCGGTGGCACGCCCGCCGACGTGCGAGTTCTGCGGGTACAACCTGACTGGCACGTCGATGGACGGCCGCTGCCCCGAGTGCGGTGAGCCCGTGGCAGCCTCGCTCGGACCGGATGTGCGGACTGGAACACTCTGGCAACAACGCCGACAGGTCGGCCGATGGCGCGCGTGGCGGCGGTGCTGCGTTGACGCGGTGCTCCGGCCGAGATGGTTCGGCCGACAGCTCCAGGTCCGCTCATCACGTACGGACCACCGGGGCTTTCTCGTGATGCACCTGCCTGCGGCATTCGTGATCGGCTCGGTCGGCGGATTCGGCGGCATCATTGCGGTGTTTGTTGTTCCCAAGGGATTCGGCCTGGTCACGCATGACCGGTGGTTTGCTCTTGTGGGCTTGACATTGTTGATCGGTTGGCTGCTCGCCGCCAGCGCGCTTCTGATCGCGCTCATAGCCGCTGGACTGGTCGGAATCTGGTCGGGCTTGCGCGACGCGCGGAA
>CAYGAN010000015.1:0-7110 GCA_964347585.1 uncultured Planctomycetales bacterium
TGGTCGCCGGCGCGACGGGCATCAGCGTGGCCCTACTCGTCGTCTCAGCGGACGACGGGGTCATGCCGCAGACCGAAGAGCACGCCTTGATTCTCGACCTGCTGGGCGTCCAGCGCGGAGTGGTGGCTATCACCAAGTGCGACCTGGTGGATCAGGCGCGCGTCAACGAAGTAGCTCAGGACGTCGAGATCCTGCTGGCAGGACTCTCACTGGAGAACTCCCCGATCGTTGCGGTCTCATCCGTCACAGGCCAAGGGCTCGACGAGCTCAGTCAGGCACTTACCGTGCAGGCCCGGGACGCCCAAGCAGCCAAGAGCTCCGGGCTTTTCCGCCTCGGTGTCGACCGCGTCTTTACCATTCACGGGCGCGGAACCGTCGTCACGGGTTCGGTGCTCGGCGGTTCGGCCCATCCGGCCGAGACCTTAGAGCTGCTGCCCGCAGGGCTCCGTTGTCGCGTGCGAGAGCTTCAAGTTCACGGGCAGGCGGCCGACGCAATCGAGTCGGGCCAGCGGGCGGCACTCAATCTCGCCGGGGTCCAACGAGACCAGATCGCCCGCGGGGACGAGATCGCGACGCCAGGCTACTTGACCCCCTCGCGACACCTGGACGGACGCTTGCGATCCCTGCGCGGCGGCAAAGCAATTAAGTCCTTTACCCGCGTCCGACTGGCGATGTCCACTTGGGAAGAGATGGCCACGGTCGTCGCCCTGCACGCCGGTACCATCAACCCAGGCGAGTCGGCGTTGGTGCAGTTCCGACTGAAACGGCCGGTCGCAGCCAGCTTCGGCCAGCGGTTCATCCTCCGCGACGAGACCGCTTCGCGCACCATCGGAGGTGGACGCATCCTCCGTCCCGTCTCGCACCGGCTGTCTGCTCGACAGACCGACGACGTGCTCGGGCTTAGCAGGATGGAAAGCGATGACCCGCTTGAACGCATCGGAGAGGTGCTGCGATTCGCTGCCTTCCAGCCCCTGAGCACCCTTCAGCTTGCCTGCCGCACCGGCGTCGAGCCGGACGAGGTCGCAAAGCTGTTGAAGCGTCTTGCCAGCGATGGCGTGCTCATTCCGCTACCCGGCTTGGAGCGCCACGTTCACCGGGGAGGCCTGGCCGCGTTGGCTCAGCGCGCAAGGCAGCGTTTGAAAGCCTTCCACGAGCGCCGGCCCAATGAGGTCGGTATTCACGTTGACTCGTTCGTCGGCTGGCTCAACCGCAGGGCCGCTTCGGGTTTGGGCCGGGCCATTCTGGATATCCTCGTTGACCAGCGCCATGTTCACCGTCGCGCCGAGTACATCTGCGATCCCGATTTTGCCCCGACCATGTCCGACCAAGACCGGCTCCTGCTCGAGCAGATCGCCGCCGAGCTTCATGAAACCGGTCTGCAGCCGCCAGGCGTTAACGATCTGCGCGTGGTACGTGGACAGAAAGCCGAGCGCGTCTTGCGGGTCTTAGAGATCGGCAAGGCCGAAGGCAGCCTCGTCGAGGTCAGCGAGAAGCTATGGTTCCACGCGGAACACCTCGAGCAGCTCAAGCAGGCAGTGCGAAGCACAATCACCGATCAAGGCCCGGCAACGGTGTCTCAGATCAAATCGAAGGTCGATCTGACCAGGAAACACATGGTTCCCTTGCTTGAATACCTTGACCGCATTGGGTTTACCCGTCGTTTGGGGGACAAGAGAGTGCTAGTGGAGCGTACCTGAAAGAATGCCTGGAGAACATCACGACTCAGTGCGCGCTCTGCCGTCGATCACCCGGCTGCTAGAGCACGAGGAGGTGCAACGGTGGCTTCTGGAACACCCGCGCGCCATGGTCGTCACCGCCTTGCGCGCTGCCACTGAACGAGCGCGCCGACAGCTACTCAGCCGTCAGCAACGGTCCGCGGTCAGCGCCGACGAAATCGTCGGCCTGGCCGGACAGCAACTACGGACCGCCCTTGCACCCAGCCTGCGAGAGGTGATCAACGCGACCGGCGTCGTCCTTCACACGGGCCTCGGACGTGCCCCCCTGGCGAGACGGGTGGCGGCGGCCATCAGTCGCGTCGCACAAGGCTATTGCAACCTCGAACTTGATCTGACGAGCGGTCGCCGGGGTCACCGCCACGATCATGTCGCCGGCCTACTGTGCGAGCTGACCGGAGCCCGAGCTGCCACCGTTGTCAACAACAACGCCGCTGCTACGCTGCTTGTACTCAATACTCTCTCGGAAGGTCGCGAGGTCATCGTTTCGCGCGGGCAACTGATCGAGATCGGCGGCTCATACCGTCTGCCGGACGTCATGACCAAGAGCGGCGCAATTCTCCGGCCTGTCGGCACAACGAACCGCACGCGAATCACGGACTATGCCAACGCCATCAATGACAGGACCGGCCTGTTGCTGCACGTCCACACGAGCAACTATCGAATCCTCGGCTTCAGCGAATCGGTCGAGATCGAGCCGTTGGCGGCTTTGGCTCATGAGCGTGGATTGCCCGTCTTCGACGACCTTGGCAGCGGGGCGATGTTCGACTTGACGACCGTCGGGCTCCCTGCCGAGCCCAACGTGCCAAGAAGCATCCGGGCTGGGGCGGACGTGATCAGCTTCAGCGGCGATAAGCTGCTGGGGGGTCCGCAGTCCGGCATCATTCTCGGTAGCGAACAGATCATCCAAGAGCTCAACAACAGCCCATTGATGCGAACGTTTCGAGTAGACAAGCTGACGCTAGCCGGCTTGGAGGCCACACTGCACATGTACCGGGATCCACAACAGGCGGCGAAAGAGGCGCCCGCCTTGGCCATGTTGACTACGCCATTGGCAACGCTAACCGACCGTGCTCGGCGATTGGCGGAGGCTCTTCGGAAAGCGGCGCCCGACGAAGTCTTCGACGTCAGCGATGACGTCTCCTTCGCCGGCGGCGGCTCCCTGCCGGCCGAGCCGTTCCCAACTCGCATCGTCATGTGGCGGCCGCGCCGGACGGCACCCGATCGTGTCCTCTCACGTCTGCGAGCCGCCAGTCGGCCCGTTGTGGCCCGCTTGCGCCACGACGCCGTGCTATTCGACGCGCGGACGGTTCAGGACCGAGAAATCGAGCAGTTGGCCTCTGCGGTTGCCCAGGCAGCCGCCGAATCGCCCCCGCCAGACGACAAGACGGCTGGACCCCTCGACCGTAGCAGTTTTTTTGCTCCCCCTGACGGTGGAATCTTGGCACAATGACACTACGATTCGATCGGGAGCGTCCGGACGCCTGGTGGGTCCCGCGGCCTTCAAAGCCGTTGAGGGGCTGTGTTTGCAGTCCCTGGTGGGTTCGATTCCCATCCGCTCCCGATTCCTCTCGCCACAGAGTCTCCGTGGCATGGACAAGCACCAGCTCGCCCGTGCGGTATCCCACCGACACGGGCAAACAAGGTCGCCCGCCCCACCCATCCGATCTCAGAGCAGGCGCTTCGGCAAGCTCGGGGCAATTCGAGTGTTCCCCAGGCCACCCGCGGCCGGGTTGGGGACGGGGTGAGGATTACAGATTCTCGGCAGCGCCCATCGCTTTGAGCCGCGCCCAGCGACGGTCCACCTCGTTCTGGATATCCTCAGCGAGCCACTTGTATTCGTCACTACAGATGTGCCGAAACGCCCGACCCATGAGCTTGAGCGCCTCGGTAACCGGAATCTTCTTGCCGGCCTTTTCGGGATCGTAGTTGATCGTCGTAACGCAGTTCTCGATCTCGTAGAGCGGATGCAAACATGCATCAACAGCCGCCTTGACACACGACGGCCCGACCGATTCACCCATCCCCCAGTTAAGCGGGCAGACCGAGAACAGCTTGCCGAAGGCAAAGCCGCCGGCGCGGACTGTCGCCTGCGCCTTGCGCGCCTTACGGATCATGTCCGTCGGGTTCGACTCAGCGGCCTGAAACAGATACGGTGCGTGCGTCCCTCGCAGGATCTCGATGATGTCCTTGTGGTGCGTCGTCTTCCCCGCCTGCTTCGGGCCGAGCGGGGCGTTCGTGTTAATCTCGCCCTTGAAGCCCGTGTAACACAATTGCGAGCCCGTATTCATGTACCCTCGGTTGTCGTATTCCAGCATGATGAACGGATCGTTCCGCAGGGCGCAGCCAATGACCTGATCCATCCCGATGTCGTCCCCGCCGTCGCCGGAAACCACAATCACCGTGACATCGTCGTTCAGTTTTCCCTGCCTCTTGAATCTATTGAGCATTTCCACCACGCCCGTGGCCGTGCTCGCACCGTTGTGGAACAGGTTGTGGAAGTACGGCACCTTGAAGCTCGTCAGCGGGTATCCAGTCGTGACCACCATTCCGCAGCCGGTGTTGAACAAGAACACGACATGCCCGTCGATCCCGCGGAGGAATAGATCGAGATTGGTAAAGATCCCGCAACCAGGACACGCTGTGTGCTTCGTGAAACGTGACGGCATCTTCGACAGGTCGCGCAAACTCACCTTCTTGCCGTCGGTGTTGAGCTGGCAGTCCTCCGCTCGAATCGGCTCCATCGAAGGCGCCGGCCTATACTTCGGATCACCCGGCCAGGCCCCGTAGTACCATTTGATCCGGCGCTCGTCCGGGTCATCGAGATCGGGCCACTTGGCGGCCAGCTCAAAGAGTCTCAGTGCGTCCTCAGCGTAGAAGTTCAACCCCCCGATGCCGTAGGTGCGCTGAATGATCGTCGCCGCGTTCTCGCGCCGCTGCAGCGTAGCGCCGATCTCGTTGGCCAGATAGTTCGTTGCGCCGTACTGACTGACTCGTTCCGCAACGACGATCTTTTCGGCCCCGCCGACGGCGTTGGCGACCGCCTCGTCCGCCCAAGGCCTGAGAACCAGCGGGACCACCAGATTCACCCGCTCTCCCCGATTCTCGAGCATGTCCACCGCGTCTTTCGCCGCCTCGCCCGCCGTGTTCAGTGCCACCAGGCATCGCGGCCCCTCGGGATCGCCGTACTGATCGACGAAGTCGTACCGCCGAACCGTGAGCGCCGCATATTCCTCAAAAATCCCCGGAAGAATCTCAAGCGCCTGTTCCATCCGCAACTCAAGCTGAACCTTCGAGTTGATCAGATCGTCGTTCATATAAGGCCCGAGCGTTTTGGGGTGATGCACGTCAAGCAAGCTCTTGCGCTCGCGACGCCCAGACAGGATCTCCTCGGCAGGGTTCACGCCAATGAACTCCGCCACGTCATCGGCGTTGGCGAACACTTCGATTCTCCGGTTCGCGTGCGTCGTATGGAACCCGTCGTAGGCGACGATCGCCGGCAGATCGACTGCCTCAGCCGTCTTCAGCGCGATCAGGTTCATATCATAAACAGCTTGCACCGTCGGCGCGCAGAAGATCAGCCAACCCAAGCCCAACGTAGCCGCCAGATCGCTGTGACCGTTCTTGATGTTCAACGGTGCGTTGACGTCCCGCGTCGCCAGGTTCAGGACCATCGGCAAGCCGCACCCGGCAATCGCGGGCATCTGCTCAACTTTTAACAGCAGGCCCTGCGCGCTGGTCACGTCCACGACACGGCCGCCGGCCACGGCCATCCCGGCGCATATCGATATCGCCGCCAGCTCGCTCGTGCCTACCACGAACGAGATGTCCGTCTCGCCGCGTGCGAACGCCTGCGAGACCATCTCGCCGACCTCAGAGGACGGCGTGATCGGATAGTACCCCTCGCCATCATACGCACATTGCACGATGGCATGGGCCACGGCCTCGTTACCGTTCCCGATCCACGGGACCTGCTTCTTCGTCGCCGTCGGAGCTGGTGCAATCGCCGTCATTTGCTGGGTTCCTCCATGCTAACTGCAACACCTACTTCGCGATGCGTGTTGCAAGCGCCGTGCCAGCTGCCTCACGCGTGAGCGCCGGGCCGCTTTCCGCCTGCGGGGCAAGAACTACCGTCCGCTGCCAACACCCCCGCACCGAAGCGTGCGCGAAAAACCGCACGGCTGCGCCCTTTGCCACCGGCCTTGCCGACCGAGGCCCCCGCCACTAAGGTGGTATCAGCGGGTCCATGCACGCTGCTCGCAGCCAATCAATGTATCAGGTCATGCTAAAGCCGACCAGCGCCCACTGCAATCTGGAATGCGCGCATTGTTACTACCTGCGGGTTCTGGAGATGTACCCGGGCCAAGCCCCACACCGCATCAGAGACGACGTCCTTGAGAGCTTCGTCCGTCAGTACCTAGACCGGCCCGACACCGTGGTCAACTTCATGTTCCAGGGGGGCGAGCCGACACTCATGGGCATCGAGTTCTATCAGAGGGTCGTCGAATTGCAGCGCAGGTACGCCCAGCCCGACCAGCACGTCACCAACGCCTTGCAGACGAATGGCACGCTGTTTGACGACCGCTGGTGCGAATTCCTGGCCCACCACAACTTTCTGGTCGGAATCAGTATCGACGGAGATCGAATGGTCCACGACACATATCGGCGCGGTCGGCGAGGCGAAGGCTCCTTCGACCGGGCCCTGCGGGGCCTCGACCTGCTCCAAAAGCATCGCGTCGAGCACAACGCGCTCGTACTGCTGAGCGACAGGAACACCCGCGACCCCACGGCTACCTACCGGTTCCTCGTTAACCGCGGCGTCCGCTTCATCCAGTTCATTCCCTGCCTGGAGCGCGATCCCGACACCGGGGGGATTGAACCGTACTCGCTTTTGCCCCAGGCCTATGGCCGGCTCCTGTGCGAAACATTCGACCTGTGGCGTTCCCGACACGTCGGGGAAGTGTTCGTGCAGATCTTCGAGAACACCCTCCAGGCGCACTTGGGGCTCGATCCGTCTCTATGCGTGCAGGCTCCGCGATGCGGCCATCAGCTCGTGCTGGAGTTCAACGGGGACCTGTACGCCTGTGATCACTATGTGTACCCCTCGCATTGCCTGGGAAACATCCTCCAAAGACCGATGGATCAACTGGCCAGCTCCCCGGCGCAGATCGCCTTCGGAGCCGCCAAAGCCGATCTACCCGAGTACTGCCGACAATGCGAATACCGACGGGCGTGCAACGGCGGGTGCCCTAAGCATCGTATCGCCACTACACCCGATGGCGAGTCCGGACTGAACTACTTCTGTCCGGCTTACAAACGGTTCTTCGAGCGCTCGGCCGACACATTTCGAGCGATGGCCGACGCCTTGCGGGCCGGC
>CAYGAN010000015.1:7120-19794 GCA_964347585.1 uncultured Planctomycetales bacterium
CGGGGCGTAGGCGCAGGTCGGCCAGGGAAAAACGTTTCGCGTTGGGGTGAAAGGCGGGCCGGCAAACCAGCCACCAATGGGCTTGCATCCCGGTCTGCTCTCGGCGTAGCGGCACCGCAACCGTCCGATCCCACCCCGGCCTCCGCTGCCCGCCCCGACCGCTCCACCCAAGCCCGCCGAGGTCCGCTGCCTCAGACCGCCGGGCCTGCAGGCCGGCGCCCCGGGCGGAACGACCCCTGTCCGTGCGGCTCAGGTCGCAAGTACAAGAACTGCTGCATGCGACGGTAGCGGCTACCTGATCTCGATGCCGCTGCGTGATTGACACTACGGATCTCACGGCTTAGCTTGGCTTGGTCGCCGGTCTCGGGCCACTTAGTGAATTGGCTCCAACCGGCGTCTGAGATCCACAGTTGTCCGAGCCGACACGCGTCGGGCGGCTGTGTTCCCGCTCGGCAGCGGCTATTGAGCTTCCTCGCACGGTGTGCGAATTGCGCAGTCGTTTTGGCGCCCCCCTGACCATGCAAGCCCTACGAATCAACGCACCGTTTGCTGCGAAACTGATTAGCGTATCGCCGCCCGCCCGAAGCTCCGGGCAGGCTCTACTACGGATATGTGCTGCTGGCGTCTGTGGAAGCGATCTCCAGATCTATCGCGGCACGCATCCCTTCGTGATCTACCCGCGCGTCATTGGTCACGAATTGGCCGCCCAGATCATCGAGATCGATCGGAACCACCGACACCTCCAGGTCGGGGATCACGTTGTCGTGGAACCCTATCTGAACTGCGGACGATGCCACATGTGTGCAGCCGGAAGATACAACGCCTGCCTGAACATCCGCGTGATGGGCATCCACCACGACGGCGGGATGACGGAGCAGATCCTGGCTCCTATCGACAAACTTCACAAGCCGCCCCGCCCGATTCCTGATGAACAACTCGCCCTGGTCGAAACGCTAGGCATCGGAGCACAGGCGGTCAAGCGTGCGCAGGTTGGCGGTCGCGACTTCGTGGCCGTTCTCGGTGCCGGAGCCATCGGCATCGGAGCCATGCTAATGGCCAAATGCGCAGGGGCCCGGACGGCCATCATTGACCTCGACCAGACTCGCCTTCGGCGCGCCGCCCAGATGGGCGTGGATGTTGCCCTCGACGCGTCCGAGCCAGACACGGCCGATCGCCTCCGAGAGGCCGCCGATGGCCTGGGGCCGCACGTAGTCGTCGAGGCCGCGGGAGTTCCTGAAACCGTCGGCGATGCTATCCAATATGTTCGCCCAGGCGGGCGCATCGCAGTCATTGGTATCAGCAACAAGCCAATGGGCTTCAGTCACGCCCCGCTCGTTGCCAAGGAACTGGATGTCTTCGGATCTCGCAACAGTGCTGACCAGTTCGATGAGGTCCTCGCTGCCGTCGGCGACGGACGCATAAACCTGACGCCCATGATCACGCATCGCGTTGAGCTGAGCGAGTTGCCGGAACTACTGGCCGAGATGGATCGGACCCCCCTCGCCTTCGGCAAGGTCATCGTGACCTGGCCTTTCTGACGAGACCCGCTCGCCAATACCGCCGGGCGCTCACCGACGCCAAAACCGTTGCCCGGCCCCGCCCGAAGAGAACTGGAAGCGATGGGAGCATTGCTTCCTCAGCGCGACCATGCGTTGTGCGTAGTCGTAGATCGCGCCGTGTACGACATCTCCTCGTCTTGGTCCTCTTCCTCCTCATCCGCATCCCGCGCCCCCCCGTTGACCGTGTTGAGCAACTGGTGCTCTTGTCGCCACCAGTGCCGGAGGATCCCATCGGTATCCGCGTCGGCCGTCCCGCAGTACCAGTGCCGGAAGAAATCCACATCGCCGCTTCGTGGTTGCCTTCGGGGCAGGTCAACCAGCGTCCGCAAGGGCATCAGGACGCTGTCGCCGACAAAGAAGGCCTCCCCGGGCCGCAACACCGGCAACATGTCCATCAGCCCAGCGAACTGTTCACTGACCAGCTTTGTCACGTACTCCTGGTCCTCGGGATTCGTCATCCGCATCACCACGAAGTTATTGCATTGCGAAAGCACTGTCTCCGACAGTTCGGCTGGACGCTGACTAATAATCATCTCGCCCACGCCATACTTGCGCCCCTCCTTCGCCAGCCGTTCCACCGCCAATCGGGCGAACGAGCGCTGCGAATCGACGCGCGGGACGTACTGGTGGGCTTCTTCGTACACCAGCAGCATCGGGTGACGCTGCTCCGCAGGAGACCAAAAGTTGAAGTCGAAGAGCAATCGCGTCAGCACCGCCACCGTGATGTCCACAACGTCCGCCGGCACCCCTGACAGGTCAACGATCGTCAGGTTCGCGCGTCGCTCTCCCAGGCGGCCCGTCAGCAGCTTTAACAGATGCCCCATCACAACCGATAGCGCCCCCGCAGACTTCGCCTGTCGGAAGATGTCCTTGAAGAATCGGCTTCTTCGTCCGTGCTGAACCGGACGCAGAAGGAAGTCGTAGCGGCGGTCGTTCAGACGCGTCTCAAGCAAGTTGATCAGGCCGAAGAGCTTAGCGTGATAGAGCGGATGCGGCACCTCTCCCTCCGGACTGCCGTCGTTGAATTGACATCGTTGGGTCCGAAGCAGCTCTCGCTGTTCCTGCGGCGGCAGCGACCGCAACGACAATTGGGTGAACGCCAGCTGATCACTGTTCAAGAGGAAACGCGCTTCATTCAAGTTATCCGCATATACCTTCAGCCGCTCCATCGCATAGTAGATCGGCGTGTCAACCGTGAATTCCCGCGCCAGATCCAGTTCCTCCGCGGCATCCGCCTTCAGCTCGATGATTGCCCTCTTCAGAAACGAGATCTGATTCGAGACGTACAGGGGGTTCGACCGGTCAACGAAAAGCGCATCCATCTCTTCGTACTTCAGCAGCCAATACGGCATCACCAGGTCGCGCTCGCCGACGCAGATAACGTTGGGGTCGGGCTCGCCGTCGGGGTCACTGAAGGCTGCAGCGTACTCCCCATGCAGATCGAACAAGACCACCTGCGCCTCCGGCAACTGCATGATCTCCTGAAGGATCTTCGCCGTCGTACAGCTCTTGCCGGACCCGCTGTTGCCGAGGATTGCCGCGTGCTTGCTGAAGAACTCTTTGCCAAGTACGCGCACTTCAAAGTCCGTGTTCATGGCAAACCGACCAACGGCAAAGCTTCGGGGATACGAGCCGTCGTCCGTACGCGGCCCAGCCAGTAGCTGGTCGAAGCTGCCGAAGATCGTCTCGAAGTCCCCATGAACCGCCACCCACACGTCATCGCCGACCGTCGGGTACTCGTTCACCCCTCGAACGAATCGACCCGCCTCGATCGTGCCGATCAGTTGAACCGACAGGATCATCTCGGGCTCAACGTCCGCGGAGGCCACCTCCTGGCGGCCAATAGCCGTCACGAATCCCACCACTGTGCGCGCGTCCATGGGGATCGTCACGTACGTACCCAACTGCCCCACACGGTACGTACGTGCCTCGTGCTCAATGGAAAGATTCCGCGTGGTCAGCAGGACTTCCAGCCCATCACCGCGCACGCCTATCACGTTCCCAACCTTCAGCGGATTCACGGGGTCCTCGCAGCGTTATCGGCCTTTCCGACCGACAACCTCGTTCGTAAGTTCTTTATCGTGTTCTCCCAGCCCTCCCGGCAGCTACAAATCTCGGCAGGACGACAATCCGCGCCGCACATCCCTTGCGCCGAGCCCGTTCGTGCCCCAATGAGCCGCCGACCGCCTCGGCAGCTCCGTCGGATGGATCTCGCCGGGTTGGTACGTCACCGACGGCGACGCAGGTAGTCGAGGTACTCTATATGTCGTCTGACGTTGATGTTTACAGGATGGTTCTCGTCGGGGACGAGCAGCAGGACGGTGCGGAACTCCCGCCGCGCCTCCCCGTACCGCCTCGTCTCCGTCCTCTGCCGGCCCTGGAAGTAGTATTCGTACACCTTATCAACCAGCTTCTGCTTCACGCCCTCGTAACGCTTCCGGTCTTCTACTCCCAGTGGCTGTGGTGAGAATGCGCGCGCCTCCTTGAAGGCCATCAGCGCAGGATACAGGTTCCTACTGTTGAGGTGCGCCGTAGCTGCCAGGCTCCGTGCTTTCTGCAACTCCTCCCGAGCCCGACGCACGTCCACCGGCCGCTCGAGCTGCTCGCCGAAGATCTTGCCGATTTCTTCCTTGGTCAATATGGCAGGACGCTGCACAGCTTTCGGATCGGACTGCAATGAAAGCCACATCGCCAGCCCCGCGATCCCCGCCAGGTATACGCCCAGGGCTGCCAGGACTTTTGGCCTCTTGAGAAGCGAACGCCGCGCGTCAACGACCGCGGGTACCTCTTGTGGCTCGTCCTCGGTCAGCAGGCCCGCTCCCAGCGCCTCGGACTCCGCCGGCGCATGCGAGATCACCGCCGCCGGCTGCGCGTGCACTACGTATCTGACCTTTGTATGCGCCCCCAATGCCACCACGTCTCCGTCGCGCAAATGACGCTCTTTGATCCACTTCCTGTTGACCTTCGTCCCATTCCGACTGAGGTTGACCAGAACGTAGCCCTCGCCCTGCGCCACCACCTTCGCGTGAAGTCGCGAGGCAAAAGCATCCTCCAGGACCACGTCGCTGCTTTCCGATCGCCCGATTGTCGTGCACGGTTGAATCAGGCGGACGGACTGTCCTGCCTGGGGCCCCTCAATGAATTGAAGTTCGGCGATTTCCGGCATCGTCCTGGTGACCGGCACCCCTGGCCGAGCTTATGAGCCTGCCGCCGCCCTCGGCCCAGACGCCTCATTCCCACCCCATCGCGCTACGCCGCACCGGGCTCCGTCGCCAACGGCTCAATAGAGCTCGCCCCGAAGGTATCGCACTATGAAAGGCAGAAAAATCGTAAGCACCACGGCGATCAGAATCAACATCGACGGGACAAGCAGCTTGACCGCAGCTTCTCCGGCCAGCTTTTCAGCGCGATTCCACCTTTGCAGCCGCAACAGACTCGCGTGAACCCGGAGCACCTCGGTCAGGGGTGTGCCTAGCTGCTCAGCCTGAGTCACCGCCGTCACGATCGACCGCAAGTTCGCCACCGGAACACGCCGTCCCAAATTCATCAATGCTTCCCGCCGCGTCTTGCCAAGCTCGATCTCCGCCATCAGCGCGCGGAGCTCTTCGTTGAACGGCTCATCCGGTTCGTCCCGCGTAACCGTGTCCACCGCCTCGACGAATGTCGCCCCCGCACCCATCCCCAAGGAGATCAGGTCCAGCGTGTAGGGCAGCTTCCGCTCAATCCGCCTCGCCCTACGTTTGGCCGCAATGCGCAGATGCTCGCGCGTCAGGTTAAAGCCCAGCAGCGCCCCATCAAGCAGCCACACCGCCACAAAATCGATCCGGACATGCATCGCCCCGAGCGTCGCCAGCCACCAGATGACCAACTGCAAGACACCCAGCCAGAGCGTTGCCCGTGTGCTCTTCAACCAAACCGTAAGCACCACGGACAGAACGATCAGATGAAAGACCCACTGAAGGAACACAGTTCCTTGTGCGCCCCCGAGAATCCCCCCGACGGATGCCCAAAGCAGGCCATTGGCCACTGCGCCGATCACCGCACCGGCAAACGACAGCGCAAGATATTGTGCAGACGTCCACCGGTACTGCCACCCCGCTGTAATGAGATCGTTGCGCAGTTCAGCCTTGAGATCCGGCGCATTCAGCATGTGCGCGAACACGAGAATCGGCCGAAGCAGAAACCTCGCAACCGGGTCAGCGAAGATGTTCCGGTCAACCGCGCTCTCGCCGAGGTCTTCATCGGCTCCGCCCTGGGCCGCCCTTGGCTGCCGCAATGCCGTCAGTGACAGTCCAAAGACCGATGCAAACACCAAGATGCTGATCAATGCCTGGACGATCACCTCAACGATCATCACAGCACCCCGGATTGCCGCTCCACCCGCTACACGTCGATATCGACGATCCGCCAAATCCAGGCGAATCCCGCGCCGATCAGGGCCACAATGATCAGGAACAGTACGTGGCCGCGCCAGTCATTGGCCACGAATTCCGCCGCCATCGTGAACCCTTCCGCATCGATCATCCACAGGATTCCCGCCACAACGAAGGGCATTAGCCCCATCACCATCGCCGAGTACCGACCCTGCGCGGTTGTGGTCTTCACCTTCTCTTCAAGCCGATAGATCTCACGGAGCGATTCGGCGATTCGGTCGAGCGTCTCGGCCAAGTCGCCTCCCTTCTCTCGGCTCGTGCGCAGGGCTGAGAAGACCAGGCGGTAGTTCGCGCTGCTCAGTCGGGCCGACGCGCCGCCTAGAGCATCCTCGATCCCAAGACCGTGTTCGTATTCACGCAAGATCAAGCCCACTTCCTGAGAGATCGGTGCCGGATGATTCGCTTCCACCAGCTGCAGAGACTGCACCAGATTCAGGCTCGCACGCACGCCGCTGGCGATGGTCAGAATCCCGTCACTCAACTGGCTGTCCAGCTTCCGCTTCCGCCGAAAGAGCAGGTACCGCATCACCAAGTTCGGCAAGAAGAACCCCAGCAACCCGCCGAGAATCGCGACGAACAGGCTCTGGAACACCAGCCACGAGAAAAGCGCAACGCTTAAGATGCTGGCCACTGACAGCTGAGCGGCCAGACGTGGCGAAAAATCAAAAAAGAACATCTCGTTTAGGCGCCGGGCGAACTCCTCCTCCTTGCGATGCAACCATGCAACGACCCCGTTGAACAGAGACCAGACAAACAGCCCGGCAGCGCCGAATACGACCAGCGAGATGACAGCCCGCATTGCAACGTCAGCCACCGCGGTCAATCTCCTATTCAGGTCCCTATGCGCCTGCTCCAGGCGGCCGTCCGTACGTTATCGTCGCCGCGCGAGCCGCCGCTCGGCGCAGCGGTACGCGCTCCGCTCTTGGCCCACTCCCCTCCGCCTGGCTACATGAACGACTCTATCGTCAGGTGGCCGTCGGCAATCAGCTGTGAGGCGAACTCGGGAATGTAACCCGTGTGCGTCAATTCCGCGTCCTCGGCCAACGTCTCCCTTCGACCGCTCCGACTGCGCAGTCTGAAGACGTCCTCCATGATGATCTGGCCGATTTCGTCGTCCACGCCCGTGACCTCGGAGATGCCCGTGATGCGCCGCCGGCCGTCGGCGAGCCGAGCTATGTGGACCACCAAGTCCAGCGCCCCGACGATCTGCTCGCGAATCGCACGTATCGGCATGTCAACAGCCATCAACACCATCGTCTCGATCCGTGAGAGCGCATCGTAAGGCGAGTTCGCGTGCACCGTCGTCAACGACCCATCGTGACCGGTATTCATGGCCTGAAGCATGTCCAGCGCCTCTGCCCCGCGGCATTCGCCCACGATGATCCTGTCCGGACGCATCCGCAGCGCATTGCGCACCAGATCGCGAATGGCATATTCCCCACGCCCTTCGATATTCGCCGGTCGCGTCTCGAGGCTGACAACATGCCGCTGCGGTAGCTGCAGCTCCGCGGAGTCCTCTACCGTGACGATCCGCTCCTCGCGCGCGCAGAAGCTCGACAGAACGTTCAGCAGCGTCGTCTTACCGGACCCGGACCCTCCGCTGATCACAGCGTTCAATTTGCCCATCACCGCGGCTCGAAGAAATGCTGCTGCCCGCTCGTTCAACGTCCCTAACTCGATCAGATCATCAATCGTGAACGGCACCTTGCTGAACTTGCGGATCGTCAGACACGGCCCGGACAGCGACAACGGCGAGATGATCGCGTTCACGCGCGACCCGTCCGGCAAGCGCGAATCCACCAGCGGCGTGGACTGATCGATCTTCCTGCCGGCCGGGGTGATAATCCGCTCGATGATCGAGTACACGATCTCGTCAGAGAAAAAGCTCCGTCCGGCCGCCGTGATGACCCCATTCTTCTCGACGTATATACGGTCCGCCCCGATCACCATGATCTCGGTTACGTTGGGCATCTCCAGTAGGTCCTGGAGCGGGCCGTATCCCAACACGATGTCGGCTATATCCTTGGCAATTGTCCGTCGAACGACATACTGCGTCAGGCCCGGAGTAAACTGCTGCATGTACACGCGCGCGACACGCTCAAACTCGCGCTCGATCTTCCAGAGATCCTCCTTGACGGCGTCCGGTCGAAACGACAGCTCGAAGTCGTCGATCATGCTCTGAACCAACTGGGACAGAGCCTGTTCGTACTTGTCCACCAGCACGTCCGACTCGTCAAACCCGTACTCGTACGACAACTTGCCCGTCGCCAGCCGCGCCACCGCACCCAGCACGCGCCGCCGCAGGTAGCCTTCCACCAAGTGCCGTGCTGTCGCCCGATCCACCTTGGGCATGGCCTTGTCGATCAGATCCTCCAGGTGCATCTTGATCTGCTGTACGTAGGCCTCGTTGCTCTTTGCATCCGCGCTGAATCGCCGAAGATTAAGCCGCTCAAGAAGCTGTCCGTGAATCCCCCTTTCGACCTCAAGCGCCCGCCTGGCCGGATCCCTGCGCGCCTTCTCGCCCGCGGGCACACGCCTGTCACGATCGACCAGGTACAGCGAGAACTCCCCCAACCGCACCTCTTCGCCCTCGCGTACCTGCACGCGCGTCCCATCGGCCACAACCTCGTTGGCCACCATCGTCCCGTTAAGACCGATGTTCTCCACGAGCCACCGGTCATCCTCGCGGATCAACCGTGCGTGCTCCCGCGAGATGAACGGACTCTGCAAGCAGACCGTGTTCGTCTGATCCCGGCCGATCGTAACAACATCAACTTTGACCGGAACCACGTGTTTTCGATCGTTGAACTGGTTGTAGATCCAGATCTCCGTAGCCATGTCGCCTTTGCCGTTCATAGCCGGGCGAGCTACCTGCGGCTAGCGGCCTTGCGCCGCTCCTCAATCTGCTCCAACAACGGGGCTAGCTCCCCGCCGAACCGGTCTTTTCTCCTGTAATCGTCTATATCCTGCGGATTCCGCAAGGAAGGTCTAAGCCCGCCTTGCGTCAGCCGCCCCTCGATAGCGCGAAACTTGTCCACCTCGTCAGGTCTCAGCTCAATAACCAACCTGTCCCCATCCGAGCGCAGGACCTTCACGCACCGCAATACAAGGGCGTCCATGGGCTCGCCATCCCGCACCAGCTTCACACTACCATGAAGGTCAACAAAGTCTCCCTTTTGTATGTCCGCCCACGAGCCCCTCACGCGAATCTGCACCCCGCACGTCCCGCGGAGGAGCTTGCTGGCCAGGGACTCTCTGGTGCGGCCGTACAAATACGACCATAGGAGCAACTCGCCCTGCCGCACCGTCCGGTCCAGACGTTCGCCCTTGACGTTGCTCGACTGGTCCGCCGGTACTGCATCGGGCAGCGCCGTCTTGACCATCTTGGGGAAATCAAAGGCCTCGAGGTGTTCTTCCTTAAGGACCATCGAGGGATCAAGGTCCTCAGCCGCCCTCAGCAGCCGAATCGTCGCGCGCTGCTCACCTTTGACCGCTGAGATGTAGAGATTGACCAGGACCACAGCTGCAACGCCCAGACTGACAGAGATGATCATCAAGGTCCTGTTCTGTACGACCCTTCCGCCGTGCTGCTCGGCCATGGCAATAGGTTCCTCAAAACCGTCCGCTCTCTGGCAAGCTGGCTCGCCGATCGGGCGAAGCCGAAATGCCGTCAACCCCGGCCGCCGATACCAGGCCACGACGGCCAACCCGAGCCCTGTCCCCCCCGCCGATCATCGATCCGCACTCAGGTTCACCATCATCATCGTCTCACCCGAGAGCCGATCCGCACGTACATATACTATGATATCCTGCTTTTTCTTCCGATACCGCACGATGCGGCCGTTGTCGGTCTGTTGCCGCGGCACGCGGACCCCCTGCCAACCGTCCCCAGACAACGACCTGCGCAACTGCTGGGCCGTCTCATCAACGCCGCCACTGACGCGATAGACGGCCACGCAAGAGCCGCCCGACCCCGACGGCTCACTGACACCGTACAAGCGCGTCGCTGATTCGGGCAAGCGGACCCCCGCAAGATCGGCGCCGAGCGGGGCGGCGGCCGCACCGCCAATCAAACCGGCCAGAATCTCGACTTCGTCAGCCTGCATCGATGCGCTCGCCCCCCCGCACACGGCCGCGAGACCCCGCAGTTCGTTCGCCAAGTCCACCATCCGCCGGAGCTTCGCTTTCAACTCCGGCGAGTCGGGCGTCTCGGCGCCCGCAATCGGCGGGGCCGGCTGGGGCTGAGCCACCTGCGTACCAGGCAGCAGCGGAGCGGGCTCATCCTCCCAGGCTGTCCTGAGTGATCCGCGACCCACCGTCCTGGCCAGCCATGCCAGCCCTAATACGACAACCACCGTCGCAATCAATCGAGCGATCACCCCCGGCCACCGAACGATCATTGAGCCGGACTGCCTTTCTCGAAGCGACTCGGCCGCATCGCGAACCCCCTCACCTGCGCTCCTGCTCGCGGCTCGTCGGGACATCGCTACGCCTATCGATCCAACGTGGCCGGGAAACTACGCCCAGCTACGGCTGGCGCCGCGGCCAGGAGTAATAGAACCATCTTTCGAACGATGCCGGATCGTACGGATCATATGTGAATCGGTGAACGATCCGATCAAACTCGATCAGATCGTCCTTGAGCTTGTCAAACTGCAGAGCCGGCGTCCAGAAGAGCTGCCGCCAAACGTCCGGGTGACGCCACTCCCACGTCTGCGCTGCGACGCGCGGGAACCCGAATCGTTCCCACCTTGCATCCCATCGTCTGACCGTCCGACCGGAGCCGTCGTCCTGCAGGAACCGGTCCGCAAAAGGCCCGCCAAGCGTCTCTTCCAGCCCGCGCGGTTCGTACTTGACCCAGACGCGCATCCCGTGCGGACCCCAGTGGCCGTTGAACCCATCACCGCGCTCCCGGTAAAGGATGTCCAGCCCCGGACCGTGGGTCTCCCAGAACGAAGAAATCACCTCCGTGGCCAGGATCTCATCATCCACGTCCAGCTCATTGACGCGCCCGCGCAGCGCGTCGGAGCCGTCCCCGCCGAAGCGACGCTCGAGGCCCGACCAATCGAGGGGCAAGTAGGAGAAGTACCGGTCATGAAATGCATAAGGATGAAGCAGCCCGCGCCAGGGATGCGGGTCGGGGTACTGTTGGCCGTCCTGCGGGTTCTCGACGGTATCGCCTACGCCTAAGAGCGTCGCGTGCGTTGCGTAGCGCGAAGCCGCAATCGTGCGCTGCTTGCGGGCCAGCCCGCGCCCGATCACGAAGGTGGTGACCATCACGAATAGCAGGATCGGCAGAACGAGCACGAACTCCGCCAAAGCGTTACCCCGCTGGCGGCAAGCGGCTCGGTCGCCCACGCGGGCTCTTGCCTCATTCGTGCCTGTTGGTCTGGTCATGTGCAGCTTCTCAGTGATTCACCACCGGTCTATTCACCCACGGGGACTTGCTGTCGGCATAGTTAAAAAGCCCACCGGCCCGGCCTTCCGTGGGCAGCCGCTCGTAGAGTCGTCGCACCGGCCGGAAATCCTCCGGCGACAGCTGCCGACCCAGAGCCGCGTACTTCTCGTAGTCGCCATCGAACCGCCCCACATCGACGTCCAACAGGTGCGTCGCCGGCACGAGCTTGACACGCCAGTGCTGGCTCCACAGGTTCCACCCTGCGGGATTGTAAATCCGCACCTGAGCATACGACATGGACGCCTTCGTCGGGTTCGGGTTGCTGAACACTCTCGACCACACACGCGCCTTCGGTGACTTCCACGCGAAGCCCAGCACCTCCCAAATCCTCCAGGCCGCAGCACCCCAGCGAGTATGAACCCCCGCCGCCGGATCATCCAGCAGCAGCGGGAAGTACTCGCTCTTGTCGCCGGCCAGCCGTTCGTTCTCCTCGGGCGAGTACTGATCCTCATCAATCAGCGCCCCGCCGAAAGACCACGTCTGCCACTGCCAGTAGTCCCAGAACGGCTTGCCGTTGGCGTCCTCCCCGTCGGGTTGCGAACCCGCTAAGCCATCGATATGGAACGGATTCGGCGTTCGCTGTTGGTCCTGGAATCGCCAGACCCAGTTCGCCGCCTGCTGCCAATCCTCGCGCTGCAGCACCTGATGGTGCGGCCCGGCAAGATCGCGTCCGGGCGCCCGCTGCCGTGCAGGAGAGCCGATCCAGCGGCCCCACACCCCACGGTCACGCAAGAGTGGGAGTCCCTCGTCGGAGATGAACGGTGATTCGCCCCTCGGGCCGAACTCGCGATCGCGGCTCACGTAGGGACGCCGGCGCTGCGTGTACGGCCACAGAGACATCACCACCGTCTGGCTCTTCGCCAACTCCGATTTCTTCTCCTGCGCCTCGTCCCAGTCGGTCTCCCACCGCGGGAGATAGACCGGCTCCACGCTCTTGCCCAGGATCGCGTTGAGCTTCTGCTCACCAACACGCTTCATGATCCACGGGAGCCCGCTCAGCCGCAGTTCATGCCAAGTCCCTGAAAAGACGCTCCCGCTCAGACCGTTCCACTGCCCGCGGATCGGTTGCTCAAAGTCCGCCCATCTCCCGTCAATCACGGGGAACTCCGGATGGATCGGCACAAGCACGCCGCGGTCGGCTCCGTTTCGCCGGGCCATCGTCATCGCACGGTCCTGCGCGAAGATCGGTGCGACGCGGTCGCCCACGGCGAAGCGCGAGACTCC
>CAYGAN010000015.1:19804-27661 GCA_964347585.1 uncultured Planctomycetales bacterium
CTGCGCGAAGATCGGTGCGAGTTCGACCATCGCCTGGCTGAAGTCCTGCAGTCCGCGCATCACCACCCAGAAAGCCCCGTCCTCAAAGGCCGTGAAATGCTCGGGAAACCCGTCGTATTCCTCGTCCAATCCTTCAAGCAGATCGCTCAGCTCGGCCAGGATATCCTGGCAATGCACCGCCTCCTCGTGCAAGTGTTGGTACGTAGCCAGCATCTGCTCGGTAATCGACGAGCCCAGCGAGCCCGACGCGTACCGCCGCAAGACCGGCTCAATCGCATCGACGTTCGGCCTGGACAATTCCACCGCCGGGACGATCGATTCCAGAACTGCCGCAGCCGCGGCCAGCTTGGCCGTCGCCACATTGTTCGCCGCGATCAGGTTGTATCCACGCGCCAACCAGAGCGCCCCGCCCACCGCCGAGGCGTCGGCGGCGTTTTGCGTCTTGATCGATTGGTTGATCAGCACCCCCGTGTTGAAGATGAAGAAGATCAGCCCGGCCAGCAGCAGCATCCCGAAGAGCATGATGAAGGTGACCTGTCCGTCGGCGGCGCGGTGCAGCCCCCGCACCCGCTGCCCCGCCGTTCGCAGCGCCAATCGCTTCATCGCTCCGCTTCCCATGCCTTCCGCTCCGCCTCGGCGAGCAGCCCCTTGGCCTCCTCCGTCGCCTTCACATCGATGGCCCGCTTAAGCCAAGCCACGGCGGCGCGATACTCCCTCGCGGCCATGGCCTGCTTGCCCCGTGTCAAGAACTCGATGTAAGCCAGCTCGTCCAGCCGCGCCTGGACCTCGACCGTCTTCCTCAGTCGCTGGGCTTCCTTGTATGCACGCCGCGCCTCGGCGAACTGCCCTGCCGCCCGCAACGTGTCGCCCTCTTTGAGCTTCTGCGCGTATCCCCGCAGGCTCTGAAGCTCCTTGAGCCTGGCGTCAACCACCGTCGGATCGCCCAGGCCGCGCGCCTCCTCGTAGGCCGTTCGGGCCTCCTCCCACTTCTCCTCATTCGCCAGCAAATCGCCTTCATCCAGCTTCAGGTGGTAGCGGCATTCGTTAATGCTCACCGAAAGCACGTCCGTCTTCTCGATCGCTTCAGCCTGACGGTAGTTGGCCAGCGCGGTCTTCCAGTCCTTGCGCCTCTGCGCCTCCCTGCCAGCCCGCACAAGTTCGCGCCATTTCTTCAGCTCCTTGTCGCGATCCACTTCCGCCTTGGCCTCGGCCGTCTGGGCATACTTGAGGGATTCACGGAACTTGGCAATTGCCAGGGTCATCTTGCCCTGGCGCTTCAACTCTCGGGCTTCCTGCAACAGCGCTTGGGCCATCGCGTCCTTGAACTTCCTGTCCAGGTCGTCCGACGGAATGAGCGCCTTGGCGTTTGCGAAGTGCCGAGCCGCTGTGCGGAAGTCATTGAGCCCCATTGCATTTTGGGCTGACTTGTACTCCTCATCAAATTCCTCTCGTGTATCGACCGCCGCCAGTAGCTCGCGCACCTGCGCGGTGTCCTTGACCATCCGAGCATCCCTGTACGCAGCGCGCGCCGCGTCGTATTTCTTCGCACGCAGAAACTCCTCCGCCCGCGCCAGGTGTCCCTGGTACTTGTGCTCATCCTCGGCTTCGACTACCTCCTCGCGTAGCGTGGGCAGGTCAGGGTTTTCAGGGTCAGCCTCCTCGATTACCGCAATCTGGTCCCGGGCCAGTTCGAACTCGTCTGCACCGAGGAAGGCCCGATACGCCGCCTTGGCGCCTTCGACCGTCCTGGCCGTATCCGCCTCGGCGATATACTTGTTGACCTTAGCTTCGCTGGCGCCGCGCTTCTTCGCCTCCTCAAACAGCTGAACGGCGTCATCCCACTGGTGCTCGGCCATCTTCTGCTTGGCTTGCGCTACAGGCAGCCACTTGTATGCGTATGCGCCTGCTTCCGTTTCCTGAGCTGCGTCAAGCTCCAGAACGCGCGCCCATTGATCCGCCGCCTGCGCGTACTTGCGACCTTCAAACGCGCCGATCCCCTCCCGGGCAAGCTTAGCAGCCGTTCGCAAACGCTTCGGTGTGAAAACGTCCGCCCGCGCGAGCACGAGCAGGACGACCAGCACCGCGACGACCGCACCCAGGGCCGCGCCCCCATAGATAAACAGGCCGCGATGACGAGCCAACACGCTGGGCTCGCCCGGCAATTCGGCGGTTGGCGACTCGTCCTGGTCCGCGGCATCCGCTTGCAGCAGGATGCGGGTCCGCATTGGCTTGGCCGGAGTAATCGCGCCCTCGTCTGCCCGACGTTCCGTACCAGCCGCTGCCGGGGCACCACGCGAAGATGGTGCATGCGCCGGCAACCTCCGCGTGGCAGATCCACCCGCTGCCGTGAAATGCTTCTTGATCTCCTCGATGACTTCCTGGATCGACTGAAATCGCTCTTCGAGCTTCTTGGCCGTCATGCGGGCGATGATCTTCGATAGCGGCCTCGGCACGTCCGGGTTTAGCTCGTGCAACGGGGGGAGCTTGGCATCCATTCGCGCGTGCCAGTTCATCCACCGCAGAGATGCCGACCGAGCATCACGCAACACGTCGCGAAACAACTGCCCGAACCGCTCCGGCCCCGCCAGCATCTCAAAGCCGATGAACCCCAGCGAGTACACGTCGCATCGGCCGTCCACCTGTTGACCGGAGAACAGCTCTGGGGCCATGTACTTCGTCGTCCCCAGCGCCATCGATGTCTCGCCGCCCCTGTGCGCCGCCACGCCGAAGTCCGCAATCTTCGCCTTCCGATCCAGCGGCACGAGAACGTTGCCCGGCTTCAGGTCGCGGTGAATGATGCCGGCGGCGTGCACCCGCCGCAGCCCCAGACAGATGGCCCAAAGGATTTCAAGGGCCTCCTGGATCGGCAGCGCCCCGCCCTTGATCAGCGTCTCAAGCGACTCGCCCTCCACATACTCCATGATCAGGAACAGCCCCGACTCGTTCTCCAGAAGCTCGTACACAGTGACTACATTGCGCACGCTTCCGAGCTGCGCAACCATCTGCGCCTCCCTGCGAAAGCGCTCGCACCACTTCGGGTCGGCCGCGTAGTTACTCGCAATCTGCTTGATGGACACATGCCGATCCAGCAGCGTGTCCCGCGCTTTGTAGATGATCGCCATTCCCCCCGTGCCGATATGCGCCAGAATCTCGTACTTGCCGAGTTTCATACCCGGCGGCAGAACAGCCGGCAAAACCGCTGGCCGCTGAGTTTTCTTGTTCGCCGCCCTTTCGTCCATCAGATCTCACCACTGTCAATCAGACAGCATTCTCCCCACCAAATCATACCACCTGCGTCTCGTCGCCTGACCGTCATAAGCCTACTGATAATCCCACTTGTGCTCGTGCTGACCCTCGGTTAGCACTGTATAGGCCGCGCTCATCTCCACATAGGAAAACCGGTTCCTGCCCTTCGGATACGTCATCACCCCGTCGCGTAGAATGCGGCTGGCGTACGGGACGCGCAGCTGAAAACGGTGAGTCAGCCGCACGGTCAAGGGCACGCGGACCTCGCGGGGATCCTCGGCCAACTTTTCCAAAGGCGGCTTCGTGAAATCCACGACCACCTGCGACTCCCAGGGATACTCCCCCTCGATCGTCTCGGTACCGTGGCAGCGATGCCAACCCGATCCGCCCCCGCAGCTGCGCGGCTTGTCCAACTGGGCACGCCAGCTTTCGCAGCCGGGATCGTAAAAATACTTCCACCCTGGGTCCTCCCGGCCTAACGGTGCGGGCCGTGGCTGGACCTTCACGTCAACCTGCGTCAAAAGCACAGGCCCCAACCTCTGCGAATGCGCCCATCCGCTGGCATACCCATACTTGCGGGAGAGCCTTGCCTCGCCAAGCCAGTCGGGCTTCGTCGTTCCCAGAAGCGATTTCCACGCGTCATAATGGCTGCTGCCCACTGTGTCGGTGGATATCTGTGAAAACAGTTGACTGCCGGCGCCGCAATTCGGGCATTGCCCGGGCGGGTTAGGGCCCTCGTGAACGTCGCCGCAAGCACATTGCCAGAACGGCACCCCCGCCTTCCCGATGCCCGCGATAGGCAAGCAGGCGAATATCGCCGCCGACCGCGGGCGCGTCCGCAACTCCGGCAGCTTGCTCACCTCGAAAACCGGCACCTCAGACCCCTCCGACGCCTGGAGCGGGTATCTGACGACGGCCGCCTTCTGCTCCCGCGTCTCCGGCACCGGCCACGCCCAGACCATTGCGCTGCGCGCCGCGCAGAACGCCCCGTAACCCACATGAAAGTTCGCGTTGTACATCAACCCGGCTTGAATGAGGATCAGGAAGATGAACAGCGCCCACGGCAGCAGCAACACGAACTCCAACATCGCCGTGCCGCTCTGATCCGCATGAATCCGCGGCAGCCTCGGCCTGGTGACAGGCGCCATGAGCCGTGCGAGACCCGCCGCAAGCCACAACGCCAAGAGACTGCCGACGATCACCCCGGCAACCTGCAAGCCGGTCCGCCCGAACACGACCTGCCACCACCACGCCCCGGCCGAAGGCTCGAAGCAGGCGAACACCGCGCCCGCCACCAGCCTCGGCCACAGCAGCAAGACGATCGCAAGAACCAGCGCCGCCGACACGGCCGAAAGCCTGATCACCGCCAGCCGTCGCACGCGTCTAGTTCGCTCCGCAGACATGCAGCCACCAACGATCTCTCCTCGGTCCGCCGCTAGCCGATCCAGCCGGCCGCTGCGTCAAACAAGCTGCTTGCCAGCCGCTCCTCCAGCAAGTACCAACACGCGCCCACGCAAATGGCCAGACCGAATCTGACTCTTATCCCTCCCCGCGGGGTCGGATCAACCGGCTTGGCGCGCGCCAGAAGCAGCCACAACGTCCGACCGACCCGCCCGAACGTAGCCAACACCTCCCGCCGCCATATCATCGCCACGAGCCCCATCCCGACCGCGACGATCAACGCGTAGAACAGCGCCCCAAGGGCCAGGTCGAATCCCCCGAGCGCGCCGACGCCGCCCATCAGTTTCGCGTCACCCCCGCCGTAGCCACCCAGTAGGTACGCAACAAAGAGCGGGCCGAAGCCCATCGCGAAGCCCAGTAAGGAATGTTCCAGACCGCCCCACCCGCCGAACGTGCCGTTCAAGACAAACCCGGCCACTATCGCCGGATATGTCAGCACGTTGTAGATCTTCCGCGTAAGGATGTCCGAGATCGACGCCGCTACGAGCAACAGCAGCAAGGCGCCGACGATCACAGGCTGGCGCTGCACCTCGCTATCCAACTGAACCTCGCCGGCGAGCCACGCATCCTTGCCTCAGACACCAACACCCAGCCGCCCCGAACAGACCATCCAGACCCAGCCGGATCCGCCCCAAGCAATCCCGTGACTGACAGCCAGCGCGCCGAGCCGAACCCATTGGGAACAGACCCTGTTAGAAGTCGTCATCAGGGGGCTCCCACTCCTCTTCGCCTTCGGCTCTCACGTCTTCCCAGATACCCTCAACCCACACGCGGATGTTGTTGCGAAAGGCGATCAGCAGCCCCAGAAGGGGCAGCGCAACGGCTGCGAGGATGAGGAGCTTTTCCAGCCCCTCGGCCCCGCGCTCGTCACCGTGAAACGCCCGGAGCGCCCGCAACCACCCGCTCGGCGCACCAATCCGTCTCATGCATCTGCTCAGCAACATGGCTCGCACCTCAATCCAACTGCCTTGCGCAGGCCCCTTTCGTGAACCGGCTATCAAAAGAACGGCAGCGAGTTGAAGAACATCAACATGCTGAAGTACGTCCCCAGCGTGTCCAGCAGCGTTGCCAGGACCAAGTACATCGGGATCACAAAGGCGGCCATGATCAGCGCGTGTTCCAGGGTCACCAGCCCCGCCTGGTCACCGTGGAAAGCACCAGCCCGGCGTAACGCCCGACCCCGCGAGTGCTCGCAGCCGCCCGTTCTCATCACGAAGGGCCCTCCGCCCTCGAGCCAGCCATAGCTACGTCCGCGAATAACTCATTGCATAGCTGTACCTTATCGCCCAGACGCCGGAGGGCTGGCTCATGCCGGAACATCGGCATGCCTCCTGTCCATTTTATCGTGCCTTTGCCCCGTTTGTCACCAACCACAGGATCCACCACGTACGAGAAAACGTCCTGGATCTTATAGGACCCTCCCTCCACGCCGAGCACCTCGCTGATATGTGTCAGGCCCCGGCTGCCATCGGCAAAGCGCGATACCTGGACAAGAACATCGATTGCCGAGGCCACCTGGGCTCGAAGCGCGTAGAGCGGCAACTCCACATTCGCCATCATCGCCAGCGTTTCCAAACGATTCAGCGCGTCCGCGGGCGTGTTGGCGTGCATAGTGCTCATGCTGCCGCCGTGGCCCGACGTCATTGCCTGAATCAGGTCCAGGGCCTCCGCACCGCGCACCTCGCCGATTACGATCCGGTCCGGCCGCAACCGCAGGCAACTGCGAAAGAGGTCCCGGATGGTAATCTCCCCCCGCCCGTACCGATCGGGAGGACGGCACTCCATACGGAGCACATGCTCCTGCTGGAGCTGCAACTCCGAAGAGTCCTCGATCACGACGATCCGCAGGCCTTCAGGAATATACGCTGACAGCGCATTCAGCAGCGACGTCTTGCCGCTACTCGTGCCACCCGCCACCATGATGTTCTTCTCGGCCAGCACACATAGCTGCAAGAACTCCGCGGCCATCGGCGTCAGGGCGCCAATCCCGATCAACGCCTGCATGTTGAACAGGGACTTCTCGAATTTGCGAATCGCCATGCAGGGGCCCTGAAGACTTGACGGCGGCAGCACGACATGCACCCGGCTGCCGTCCGGCAGACGAGCGTCGATCAGCAGGCTCTCAGGGGTTATGCGCTTGCCCGCGAATTGCAGCACGTTGCGAATGGCCGCCATCAGCGATTCTTCGGAAGCGAAGCTTGCATCGACTTTGCTCAGACGACCGTCGCGCTCCACGTAGATCGCATCCGGCCCGTTGATCATCACTTCGGAGACCGATGGATCTTCCAGCGCATCCCCCACCGGCCTGAGGAAATGCCGCACCGTCTCGACGAAAATGTCATCGCGCTCGGCCATATCTTCAGCCGCGCAATTACCCCGTCGTGCACAGCTCTGGTCCCCCTCGCCCCCCCGCCAACCGCGCGCCTCAGCGATTAAAAGCTGCCACAATATAAAGTTAGCGACATCGGACCGGCCTGTCAATGTCACGAGTCGCCGGGCAGTCCGCGCCCTAGTTCCCCTTAGCGTACAATCGGACATCGGCTTGCCTGCGATGCAAGCTCTACTTCATCAACTGGAGACTGTAGAACCGCGCCGGGCGCTTCTGGAACCATCGAAGGCCTTGCCCCCATCGCAGGAACCCCTGCTCTTCAGGTGGATCGATGTCACGCAGCAGAATGGTCAACCCGATCACGGTTCCCGCCCGAGGCACCGTGTAAGGCTCGAACTCGCTCTTAAACGGCAATGCAATCTCGTACGTGGTGACCCTGCCCTGCTGAATTGCTGCACACACGACCTGCTTTGGCACCTCTTCGGGACGCCTCGCCCCCCAGAACCTGTAGGCTACGCCTCGATCCGTGTACGCAAAGCCGTAGTCGCAATCGTCCTCCGCAAAGAACTGAGTCACGTCAAGCGCGTCGCGCCGTAGGTCAAAGCCGATGTGAACGCAGTCGTATTTGTGCATGTGAGCGTTGGCCACGGGCGCGTAGTGAACGTCGTCAGTCACCTCGAAGGCGAAGTACAGGTTCTGCTCGTCCCATTGACTCCACGCCTTGCCGCTCAGATCCGCCGGCCCGCCCCACCGCGTGCTATGGTGTCCGCCCCAGTTGTCCGCGCCCATGATGACCAACGGTGGCAGCTCTCGCCATTCCT
>CAYGAN010000015.1:27671-41985 GCA_964347585.1 uncultured Planctomycetales bacterium
CATCGGCAAGTACACCGTCGTGGTGAGCTCGGCCACGCGAACGTTTCGCGCCAAGGTTGTCTTGAGCGCGAACCGGCCGGGCTCGACTTCCGGGCCCAGGCTCACTTCGGCCCGCGCGGCTACTTCGGCGCGCGCCGCAATGCTCACGGCGGTCTTCGGCGGTTCGACCGAAAGCGGCGCCGACGCCTCCCACCCGGCTTCCAGGATCAGCTTCTGGCCGGTCTTGTTGATCAGCGGAATGTGCACCGAGGCCCGCCGGTCTGCCGCGGGCAAGTCCACCCGCCACGACTCGCGCGCTGCGACGATGGGACTATCTGTACGGAACTCGACCAGCGCTCGGCTCAATGCCCCCCAGTCCGTCCGCCGCAGCCACGCCGTGAAATAGCGCTGCCCCCGTAGCAACCCCCCAGAGGGGGTCAATCGCAGCTTCAACGGCCGGTCTGACAGCTGTTCGACCTGCCAATCGCCCGTCGGCACCTCATCGCGCAGAACCTCCAGCGGGAACGTCTCCCCGAATCGCGGCCGAATCACGACTTCGGCACTCTCCCCGGTCCAGATCTGGTAGCGATCCGGCTCCACCTGAACGTCGGCGGGGGCTCGCTCAGCCGGCCTAAGAACGATCAGTGTTGTGCCATGCAAAGGCATCACGAGCTGCACGCGGAATTCGTCGTCCGGCGTGTGCCGGGCCGTCACAACTTCGTGAACCTTCTCTAGCCGTGTCCGGCCGGGGTGGCGAAACACGTTGCTGTGAACGTGATCCAGCACGTACCGCTCGTAGCTCAAGCCCGGAGAGTCAAACGGTATGTTTCGCACGTCCAGCTGTACCGGGATATCCAGCACCGATGGGCCGTGCTCCGGGTCCGGCGCCTGCAGGCGTTGGTACTTGCGCGGATAACTCCAGATCAGCACGGCGACCCGATCCGGACCTCGGGTAGCCACCACCCGGATCCGATCATCCGAACTGACAATCCGCACACGCTCGGAAGCCAGCTTGGCCCACATCCTCGCCGCCTGGAAGACAGGCTTGGGCAGCAGGTTCGAGTACGTGAGCATCCCCCATCGGCCGAAGAGGTCGCGACTGGGCCCCTTCCAGTCCCACCCCTCGCGCAGCTCGAAATGGCACGGCCTAACACGCGGCCAATACGGGATCATGGCCTCGAGCACGGACGAGTAATAGGCTGCGTTGAAGCGCGTGTCGCACGTGCCCGATTCCCCTGCATCGATCCCCCACTCGGTCACGAGCATCTCAAGATCCTCGTACCCGGGAAACCGATTGAGCAGCTTCTGCGCCTTGCCGATTAGCTCAGGCCACTCCCAAGGCGGCTTGTAGTACAAGTGAAATGAGATGAAATGCAGGGGCGTGCCGTGATCCGAACAGTGCTTCAGCGCGGCTTCGATCTTTCCCAGTGCCAGATCCATCACCGCCGGCGCGCCGACCTTTGCCCCGGGATCGACGCTCGCGATCGTTCGCGCGAAAACGTCGTACGTCTTGGCGTCGAAGCCGCCCGGCTCGTTCCAGAACTCGAAGTATTCGATCTTCCGCTCCCCTTGGCCGTTGAAGTGCTCCGTCGCCTTGCGGACGTATTGCTCCCACAACTTCATATCCTTCGGATACCCGTCCGTCCACTCCTTCGGCCAAGACGCACAGTTCCAACAGATCCTCGCGCCAGCCCGACGCAGGCTGTCCACAATCCGGTCCGCTTGAGCGAAGTCGATCTGCAAGTTCCCGTCTCTATCGACGCTCAGTGCCTGACCAATGGCCGCAAACGGCGCCACGCGGATCAACTGCGGCCGAAGCTCCGCCAGCAACGATTCCATCTCCTCGAAGAAAAGCGGGTCGCCGGTCTCCGCACCTTGCGACAGATCGCCCTGAATCGGCGGCATCGGACCCACCACTCGGCCAGAGTCCACGGTGACCCTCGCGAGCTCGGTTTCTAGGCCCTCGACCCCACGCTCGGGCGCCGCCATCGTCCTGAGGAAATACACCTTCTTGGGCGCATCGGCTTGAGTCGTCTCAGGCGTAGCTGCCTTCGCCCCGCATAATGTCTGCACCCAACACATCCAACAGATCAAACCTGCACAAACAGTGTTTCGCATGACAAGATCCTCACCGTCTATCGTCACGTCCCCACGATGAGCACGTGTTCTAGCACCGACCCCTCTGCATCAGGCGTGTATGATGGGGCTTTACACTGCCGCGATTCGCTGAGATGCTACTCGGTCGGAGTCGGCCCTGCGAGCGCTTTTGCCGGCTTCTGACTGGTCGGATCAAGATGGATGCGCCGGGCGTAGAGATCATCGATCACACCGCTGACGTCGCGATCCGCGTACGCACCGCGAGCCTGGAAGAGCTCTTCCGGCAAGCAGCGGCCGGGATGTACACCGTAATCGGCAACGTACGCACCGCGTCGGACGCCCGCCGGATCAACATCGCCCTTGACGCCGACGGCGCCGAACAACTCTTGCACGACTGGCTGGCCGAGCTGCTCTTTCGCTTTGACGCACGTCATGAGGTGATTAGCGATGTTACGTTCGACCGGTTGGACGATCGCTGCCTGCGCGTTCACGGAGCTGTTTCGAGCCTCGACGTCGCTCGCAGCGACCTAAGCCGCGAGATCAAAGCCGTCACGTACCACGGTTTGACGATCACTCGGTCCCCAGGCGCGTTCGAAGTAACGGTGCTGTTCGATATCTAATTCGGGTTTCTCGGTTGACGGGTACAGCCGATGATGCAATTGCCTGATTGCTCCCCCCACTTTCGCTGGATACACCCGGTCTCACTGCTCCGCTGCGTCCTGCCCTTCCTCCGTCCGGTCCTCAGCTTCTGCTGGCGCCTCCTCTGATGCTTCAGACTGCGATTTCGGAGCGCGGCGCCTAGCATCGGCCTCCGGGCGGCCGCCGCCGGACGCCTCCCTACGGCGCTCCGCACGCCGCCGTCGCGCGCTCCTCTCCGGCCGCGTCGTCGTCCCCGGTGATTCCTCCTCGCCGACCAACTGCACGACCGCCTGGGCCCCGTTGTCACCGATGCGCGTCCGTCCCAGACGGATCAGACGCGTGTACCCGCCCGGACGATCCTCAAAACGCGCTGCTACGGTCTCTATTAAGCGCTCGGCAATTGACTCAGCCGTGAACTTCATGCCGGCTCGCGCATCCCCCCTACGATGCCGCCGGCCGCTCCGTGCCCGCAGCACTTTGGCACGCTCCGCGTCCGACATCAACTCGTATTGCTCCCGGTTGTCGCCGCCGATCATAGCGCGATCGCCCAGCAGCCGCACGATGCGCCGCCGACACGACAGATCCCCCTCGCGGGCCTTCTTGGCCAACGTGATGAGCTTCTCGGCGAACCGCCGAATCTCCTTGGCCTTGGCAAATGTCGTCGTGACCTGTCCATGCTCGAATAGGCTCTGCGCGAGATTACGGCGCAATGCACGGCGATGCGCCGTCGTTCGCCCGAGTTTTCGATGTGCCAAACGGTGTCTCATGATGATGTCCCAGCCTTACCTTCGCCGGCCGCGCCCCCAGGCAGTACCGAATCCCGCGGCCAGGCCGGTCCACCAGCCTGTATCGCACGTACGCCACCAGGCTAGGCGGCCGCACCATCCTTGGGTTCCGTCGCTTCTTGCGTATCCGAACCCTCCGGCAGCTCCATTCCCAGAGACAGCCCGATGTCAGCCAGCTTACGCTTTACCTCACGCAAAGAGGTCTTCCCGAAACTGCGCATTTGCAGCAGGTCACTCTCTGTCCTGCGAACCAACCCGCCGACGTTCGAGATCTTCGCCGACTCCAGACAGTTACTCGCCCGCACGGACAGGTCCAGCTCCCCTATGGGCATGCAAAGCTTCTGCTGGAGCTCCGCGTCTAACCCCACAGCCTCCGCCTCCGCAGCGCCCTCGACCGCCACCTCAGCGCCCAGATCACGGTACTGCACGAACGGGTTCAAGTGTTTGCGCAGGATCTTCGCTGCCTCAACCAACGCATCCTCCGCCCGGATGGTCCCGTTCGTCCAGATCTCCATCAGCAGCCGGTCATAGTTGGTCCGCTGACCGACGCGGGTATCCTCCGTCTTGTAGCGGACGCGCGTCACGGGCGAGAACACGGAATCAACCGGGATGACACCGATCTCCGGCTCGGGCGCTGTATTCTCCTCCGCTGTGCGGTAGCCACGCCCGGTCGCCACCACCATCTCCACCGAGAACGGCACGTCATCCGTCAGCGTTGCGAGAACAAGCTCCTTGTTGACCACTTCGATTGCCGGATCGGCCTGGATGCTTCCAGCAGTGACCGGCCCCTTCGTGCTCTGTTCGACGCGCATCGTCTTCGGTTCGGCGGCGTCCAGCCGCACTACCAAGGCTTTGACGTTTAGAACAATGTCGGCCACGTCTTCGAGTACGCCGGGCAAACTCACAAACTCGTGTTCGGCGCCGGCTATCCGGACGCTCGTGACCGCTGATCCCGCCAGGCTTGACAACAAAATGCGCCTGAGGCTGTTGCCTATGGTCGTGCCGAAGCCTCGCTCGAAGGGCTCGATGATGAACCGGCCGTACATCCCCGTGCTGACCTGTTCATCCTTCACCACTTCCGTCGGCAACTCAAGACCGCGCCACCTGATTCGCATCTGCTTGTCCTCCCGGAAGCCTCCGCCGCCTAGCCTCTCCAGCCGGCGCCCGACCGAAGAATCCGATCGCGACGGCGCTCCCGCAGTCCGTCGGGCAGAATCACGCAACCGGGCGCCTCTTACCGGCTGCACATCTCCACGATCAACTGCTCCTCGACAGGGATCTGCACGTCTTCGCGAGTCGGCAGGTTCACCACCCTCGCCGCCAGTCGCTCCGGATCGAACTGCAACCAGGGTTGAATCGCGGGCGCTCCCGCGACCTCGAGTCGCGTCCGGATCAGCTTCTGACTCCGGTCGGCCGGCTTGACAGATACGACATCGCCCTGTCGCACCAGGTAACTTGGCCGATCGACCTTGCGACCATTGACGTAAACATGACCGTGCACAATCGTCTGGCGGGCCGACCTGCGAGACATCGCAAGCCCCAGCTTACAAGTCACGTTGTCCAGTCGTCGCTCGAGCAAGCACAACAACGCCACACCGGTATTCTCGCGCACGCGCTCTGCACGACGGAAATAGAGCATGAACTGCTGCTCTAGCACACCGTAGTAACGTTTGACCTTCTGCTTTTCTCGCAGTCGCACGCTGTAGTTGCTACTCCGCGAGCGACGCCACCCGTGCGTGCCTGGCGGTAAGTTACGCCACTGACGCTCCATCGGGCACTTCGCCGTTTCGCAGCGAGTGCCTTTCAGCATCAGTTTGATCCCTTCCCGCCGACACAGTCGGCAAACTGCTCCGACGTACCGTCCCATGGAACTCCCTGCACTTTCGCCCGGACCCGCCCGACAACGCAGGCCCGCAGGCCGCCCGGACCTGGATTGCTAGACCCTCCTCTTTTTCGCCGGGCGGCAGCCGTTGTGCGGCAGCGGGGTTACGTCCTCAATCGAGTGCACGCGCAGCCCCGCTCCCTGAAGCGCCGTGATCGCAGATTCGCGGCCGGAGCCCGGCCCCTTGACTCGGATCTCAATCTCGACCACCCCGAACCTCTTGGCAGCGGCCGCTACCGTCTCCGCCGCACGCTGAGCAGCGAACGGCGTGCTCTTGCGGGTGCCCTTGAAACCCACCGTGCCCGCCGAAGCCCAGCACAGCGTCTCCCCGTTCGGATCTGTAATCGTGATCATCGTATTGTTGAACGTCGCTCGGATATGAGCGATCGCCCGAGCCACATTCCGGCGGGTCCGCCGACGCGACAGCCTAGCCACGATGCATCTCCTTGACGCCCTTCTTGCCGGCCACGGTCTTTCGTGGGCCCTTGCGCGTGCGCGCATTTGAACGCGTTCGCTGACCACGCGCCGGCAAACCCCGACGGTGCCGCAGGCCACGATAGCAGCCGATGTCGCGCAGCCGCGCGATGTTCTGCTGGATCTGACGCCGCAGTTGTCCTTCGATCGCGTGACCCCGATCGATGACGCTGCCAATCCGACTGATCTCGTCTTCGCTCAAGCCCTTGGCACGCATGACCCCGTCGATGTTTGCTTCCTTGAGAATCTCTCGACTGCGGTGCGGCCCGATCCCGTAAATGTACTGCAGTGAGATGACGACGGGTTTATCCGCCGGAATATCTACACCAGCCACACGAGGCACCGGTTTCCTCCTTTTGTAAGTTGGGCATTGCCTCACACGCCCGGCCGTTCCTCTTCCGCCATCGACGATGCGAAATGCCTTAACTCTGTCTCTGCTTATGACGCGGGTTCGTGCAGATCACCCGAATCACACCCTTCCGCTTGACAATCTTGCAGCTCTCACATATCCGCCGAACGCTGCTGCGGACCTTCACTAACACACCTCCCGCGCCCCGCACATCACCGGCGCGCTGACACGCCGTCATGCCCCATGCCGTTGCACGTTCAAGTCCTCATCACAATGCGGCCCCGAGTCAAATCGTACGGGGACATTTCGACCACCACCTTGTCGCCCGGCAGAATCTTAATGAAATACATCCGCATTTTTCCCGACACGTGCGCCAGGACCTCGTGCTTCTTCTGGCCCATCTCCACCTCGACCCGGAACATGGCGTTCGGCAGGGCCGCCTTGACAATCGCATCCATCCGAAGCGCGTCAGATTTAGCCATACGTCTCTAGCCGCCTACAATGGTCCGCAGGGCCTTCGCCCACAACAGCGCCGCTTCCGACTTCACCGAGCAGAAAAGCCGGGCCCGCCCGTCCTCTCAGCCCAACACAGAACACCTTCCCGCACGACCCCGTTCCTCACCCGCCGTCGGTCAACACGTCGGCCCGGCCCTTCGTCACCGCGATCGTGTGCTCGAAGTGGGCCGACAGTTTCCCGTCTTGTGTCACCACCGTCCAGCCCGTCGGGTCGGCGTACGAGACTTTCGGCGTCCCGGCATTGACCATCGGCTCCACTGCGATCGTCAGTCCCGGACGCAGCTCGATGTCGTGCTTCAGTTGCTCACGGTCGCAGTAGTTAGGCACCTTGGGCTCTTCGTGCATCTCCTGCCCAATGCCGTGCCCGACGAAGTCACGCACAACCGAAAACCCCTCACCCTCGACGAACGCCTGAATCTGACGCGCCACAGTGCTCCACCGGACGCCGTCGCGCGATTCATCGATCGCAATCTGAAGCGCCGTGTGAGCTGCCGCCAAGAGCCTTTGCGCTTCCGGGTCCAACCTGCCCACGCCCAGCGTCGTGGCCGCATCCCCACAGTAGCCGCGGAGCCTGACCCCACAGTCAACGCTGACAATATCACCATCTGCCAACTTCCGCGAACCGGGCACTCCGTGGACAACCTCATCATTCACGCTCGTACATAACGCCGCCGGGAACGGGAGCTTCGCCTGCGGCGTCTTCTGTCCGATGAACAGCGCCTCCCCGCCAGCCTCGGCTATGACCTCACGAGCCGCCGCATCGAGCTGCCCCGTCGTGACACCCACAGCTACCATCTCGCTTACTCGCGTCAGGACGCGAAACACCACCCCCCCGGCATCACGCATCAGTTCGATCTCTCGCGCACTCTTGAGAATCGCCGTCCGTCGCCGCCGTTCGATCATGACGCCCTGCGATGCTTCACGAGCAGCCGACGAAGAGACTGCGCCACCTCTTCCGGGTCCGCGTCTCCGTTCACCGGGCACAGCAAGCTCTTCCGGTGATAATAGGCAATCAGGGGCTTTGTCTGGCGGTGATACGCCTCCAGCCGCTGAGCCACCACTGATTCTTGATCGTCGGGCCGCTGAACCAGCTCAGCGCCGTCCTTGTCGCAGCGTCCTGCTTGTCGCGGCGGATCCGTCAGCTCCTGGTAAACGGCGCCACACGCGGGGCATACGCGCCGCCCGCTGATCCGACGGATGAGGACTTCGTCAGCCACCTCCAAACTAACCACCACGTCCACGCGACGCTCAGTCTCGGCCAACGCCTTGGCCAAGCTCTCCGCTTGTCCTACCGTCCGCGGGAACCCGTCTAGCAGAAGCCCCGCTGGTCCGTCCGTCCCCCGAAGCCGTGCGAGAATCACCTCGGTGATGATCGAATCCGGCACGAGGTGTCCCGCGTCCATATACTCAGCCACGCGCCTCCCGAGCTCCGTTCCCCGCGCACGTTCCGACCGCAGCAAATCGCCGCTGGCCAGGTACCTCAGGTCGAACTCCTCAACGAGTCGTTGTGCCTGTGTACCCTTGCCCGCACCAGGCGGACCCAGCAGAATCACGTTCATCTCGACCCCCGGATGGGCCCTCCTTCGTCGCCGAGGAAGCCTTTGTAATTCCGCATGATCAGATTCGCCTCGATCCTCTGCACGAGGTCGAGCGCAACGCTGACGACGATCAGCAAACCCGTCCCGCCCAGGAACGCCGACACCCCGAAGGGTATCTTGAGCGAGACCGCGACCACCTCAGGGATGACCGCGATCACAGCCAGGAACGCCGCCCCGACGTACGTGATCCGCTCCATGACCTTTTCCAAATAGTCCGCCGTTCGCTTGCCCGGCCGCAAGCCCGGAATGAAGCTGCCGTAGTCCCGGAGCTGGTTGGCCATCTCCTTCGGTTGGAACTGAACCGTCGTCCAGAAGTACGCGAAGAAATAGACCAGCCCGATGTACGAGACCGTATAGACGTAGTTACCCAAGCTGAACGAGTCTCGCAGGAACCGCCATCCACCCCAGCTGAATGTCGCCGTCAGCCAATCGAAGATGATGCTCGGAAAGATCAGCAGCGAGCTGGCGAAGATGATCGGCATCACGCCCCCGTGATTGACTCGCAGTGGCAGGTACTGACGCTGGCCGCCATAGACCCGCCGCCCCCGGGTGTGCTTGGCCTGCTGGATGGGGATGCGGCGCTGGCCCTGAGTGATGAGGATTGCGCCGGCCACTACGGCCACGAACGCAACAATCAGGAACAGAATCTTCTCCGGACCCATCGTCGCCCCGCCCGCCGCCGCGCCCAACTTGAAGTCCGCGTTCTGGACGACCAGGATAATCGCGTTCGGCATCCGCGCGATGATCCCCGCCATGATGATCAAGCTAATCCCGTTGCCTATACCGTACTCATCGATCTGCTCACCCAGCCACATCAGAAAGATTGTGCCCGTAGTCAGTCCAAGAAGGGACATGAGCCAGAAGGTCATCGTCCCCTCGTATTCCGGGTACACGTATTGCTGTCGCAGCATCAGATTCACCCAGAACACGGACTGGATCAGACACAGCCCCACTGTTGCGTACCGCGTGTATTCCTGTATCTTCTTCCGTCCGGACTCCCCCTCTTTCTGCAGCTTCTCCAACGCCGGAACCACCGTGACCAGCAGCTGAAAGATGATCGCCGCCGATATGTACGGCATGATCCCGAGCCCGAACATGCTGCTACGCTGCAGGTCACCTCCCGTGAACAGCGCGAAGAACTCCGTCAGCCGCCCGAAGCCGGTACCTTCCGTACGCTGAGCGCTTCGCGCCATTGCGTCCTGGTTCACCCCGGGCAGCGGCACGTGAAAGCCAACCCGGTAAATCGCCAGCAGCGCAAGCGTAAACAGCAGCTTCTTGCGCAGTTCCGGGATCTTGAACACATTGACGAACGTTCCGAACATGCTTCGCCTCATACTCCCGCAGGCGCCACCGACAATCGTGCTACCAGCCTACTCCTCGCCAGCCGCTGCGCCTTCGCCCGCGGTGGCAACCCGCAAGAACAGACCGGCCCGCCAGCGGCGAGTGCTCCCACTTCCCCCATCAAGCTCGCCTCCCGGGCTCGATGACCGTTGCCTCCCCACCGGCTGCGGCAATTCGCTCGGCTGCTCGCAGGCTGAACTTGTCGGCCTCCACAAGCAGCCTCTTGGTCAACGCGCCGTCCCCGAGCACCTTGACCGGCCGTTTCATGTCACGCACCAGTCCGACTCTGATCATCTCCTTAACCGTCACGTGGGCGCCGTCATCAAAGCATTCATCCAAGTCGCCGATGTTCACCGGTGTGTACTGGCTGCGGAATCGCGCGTTGTTGAAGCCCGTCTTGGGCATGCGGCGAAACAACGGCATCTGTCCACCCTCGCTGAGCAACAGCGGCCCGCCCCCGGCGCGCGCCCCGCAACCCTTGTGCCCGCGACCGCAGGTCTTGCCCTTGCCGCTGGCGCGGCCGCGGCCGACGCGCCTGCGCCGCCTATTGCCACGCCCCCGTCTTGCCGCCTCTGTCAGATCCATCAGCTCACCGACTCGCCGCTTCGCCCACGGGCACGTGCGACCCTTGTTCCGGCCGAGCCCGACGTTTGCTGAACGCTCGTTCCGGTACGCACGTCCGCCAAGACCAAAGACCAATCCTGTCAGCCCGCGGGCAGGGACTATCCCTATCCCGCGCGCCTGGGGGCCAATCTTACACCGCGGACTTTCTCCACCCCTTCAGCTCTGCGCAGCCGCAACAGGCCGTTAAACGTCGCCTTGACCAGGTTTTTCGGGTTGTTCGAGCCATAGCTCTTCGTCAGCACATCATGGACACCCGCCAACTCCAGTACGGCCCTGGCGCTCGCGCCCGCAATCACGCCCGTCCCCTCACTGGCCGGGACCAACACAATTTTGCTTGCTCCGTATCTGCCAGTCACCTGGTGCGGGATCGTCCGCCCCTTCAGTTGAATCGCGCCCAACGACTTTCGCGCGATGCTGATACCCTTTTCCACCGCCGGCGGCACCTCGTTCGCCTTGCCGTAGCCGACGCCGACCTGCCCGTTGCGATCTCCGACCACGACGAGTGCTGCGAAGCTGAACCGACGTCCTCCCCTCACCACTGTAGCGCAGCGGTACACCTTGACAACCGTTTCCTCCAGCGGTTGCTCCTCTTGAAACACCTGCGATTGTTCCTGCTCGCGTGCCATCAGCTCACTCGCCTGCAAGCCTATCTGGGATTCCTAGAACTTCAGCCCCGTCTCACGTGCGGCTTCCGCCAGGGCTTTGACCCGACCATGGAACTTGTAGCCACGCCGATCAAACGCTACCTGCGTGATCCCCTTCAATCGTGCGCGTTGGGCCAGGGCCGTGCCCACTGCTGTTGCAGCCGCCTTGTTCCCGCCGTACCCGATACTGTCGCGCAGCTCCCTGTCTCGACTGCTCGCATGGCACAGGGTGCAACCTGCCACATCGTCGATCAGCTGGGCGTAAACATTCTTGAGACTGCGAGACACGGCCAGCCGGGGCCGTTCCGGCGTTCCGAAAACTTTGCTTCGGACCCGCCTGACGCGCCGCTGCCGACGCTTGAACTTTCTCCGCGTCCGATCCATCGACCCTCCTGGGCCTCCTGCCTCGGTCGCTCATATCCCGTTAACCCGCGCCGCCCGCAAAGGCCTTGCCTGGCTTCCGGCGGATGTGCTCGCCCGCATAGCGCACGCCCTTTCCCTTGTAAGGCTCGGCCTTGCGTAGGGCACGAATCTCGGCTGCCAACGCACCGACCTTCTGTTTGTCGGCTCCCTGTATCGTCAGACGCGCCGGTTCGGTGTCGCCGCGGGCCGCTGCAACCTCGACCTTTACTTCCAATCCGTCAGGTATGTCGATCATGAACTGGGCCGGACGGTTGTGTCCCCGACCCATGTATCCGATGTTCAAGTGCAGCTTCCTGCCCTGCACGTTACAGCCATATCCGGCGCCGTAGAGTTCCAGACGCTTCTCGAATCCCGCCGTCACGCCCTGCACCATGTTCGCGATCAGCGCGCGAGTCAGGCCGTGCAACGCACGGTGCTCCTTGGTATCACTCGAGCGAGTCACCCGAACCAATTGGTCCTTGCTGTCATACTCAACACCCACACCGCCCGGGTACTCCCACTCAAGATTGCCCTTCGGCCCCGATACCCGCACTTGGTGATCCTTGACCTCGACCTTCACGCCGCTCGGTACCGGTATAGCTTTCTTGCCGATGCGAGACATCTCTTACCGTCCCACATGCCCCGGCTAATCGTTCCTCTTGCCTGCCACAGAGCCCGGCACAAATCAGAGCAGTCGTGGCGCTCGCTCAGTACACCATGCAGAGCAGTTCCCCGCCGACCTTCTTTTCCCTACAGCGGCGGTCGCTCATCACGCCTTCGCTCGTAGAAACGATTGTGATCCCCAGACCATTGAGCACTCGCGGCAGATCACCCACGGCGCGATAAACACGTTTCCCCGGCCGGGAAACGCGTTTGATCGACTGTATCACGCCCCCTCCCTGCTCGTCGTACTTCAAATCGATCCTCAGGATTCCCTGTTTGCCGTCCTCAATCACATCGAAACCTTGAATGTATCCCTCATCCAGCAGAGCCTGTGCAATCGCTGTCTTGAGCTTCGACGACGGGATCTTGGCCTGCGGCTGATGCATCCGGATCGCGTTACGGATCCGCGTCAACATGTCTGCAATCCGGTCGCTCCACATCTACTCGGCCTTTCCAACTGCTCACCAGCTCGCCTTCTTCACGCCGGGAACCAGCCCTTGACTCGCCAGCGCGCGGAAGCAAATCCGGCACAGCCTGAACTTCCGGTACACTGCTCGCGACCGTCCACACCTCTCGCAACGACGCACGAGCCGGCTCCCATACTTAGGCCGTCGCTTCGCCCTGTTCACCCACGCTTTCGTCGCCATACTTACAAGCTCGCCGTCTCTCGCGCGTTACTCTGCCTGCCCGCTCGGACCCGGTTCGCGCCGGAAGGGCACGCCAAGCAACGCCAGCAGCCGTCGGCCCGCTGCGTCGCTCGTCGCGGTCGTCATGATCGTAATGTTCATCCCCTGCTGGAACTCCACCTTGTCCACATCAACTTCAGGGAACACCGTTTGCTCGCCCAGCCCCATCGAGTAATTCCCACGTCCGTCGAAGCTCTGTGGGCTCAAACCTCGGAAATCACGTACTCGAGGCACCGCGACGTTCACCAGCCGATCCAGGAACTCATACATCCGGCGTCCCCGCAGCGTCACTTTCAACCCGACTTCCATCCCCTTACGTAGCTTGAAGTTCGACACGCTCTTCCGCGCCCTACACGGCGCCGGCTTCTGCCCCGTGATCTGCGCCAGCTCTCGTGACGCCGTTTCGATGCGCTTCTTGTCCTGGGCCGCCGCGCCCACTCCCATCGAAACAACCACTTTCTCCAGTCGAGGCACCGCCATGCGGTTCTCTATCCCCAACTCGCGCTGCAGAGCCGGGGCAATCTCCTTGTTGTACCGCTCGGTCAGCCGATCCATGGGGCACCTCACGCCTCCCTCTGCGCCCGGCTCACCTCGCCGAGAACCGTCCCGTTCACGGTCACGCGTTGCTTGCCGACGATTTTTCCCACAGCGTCCCACTGAACTTCGAACCGCACCCGCGCCCCGCGACCGGTCTTCGGATCGACCGGCAACACGTTCGAGATGTGGATGGGCGCTTCTTTCTGCAGCCGCCCGCCCTGGGGGTTACGACGACTCGGGCGAACGTGCCGGTACACCATGTTCACGCCCTCCACCACCACGACCCCCTTGCCAGGATCAACGCGCAGCACCTTCCCGCGTTCGCCCTTGTGGTCACCCGCCATTACCTCAACCATATCATCGCGACGAATGTGGCAAGCCATTGCTCGGTCTCTCTGCTGCCCGAAATACTCGCGGCTGCCGCCGGGGGCTCACACGACCTCTTCCGCCAGCGAGATGATCTTCATGAATCCGCGCTCTCGCAACTCGCGAGCCACAGCACCAAAAATCCGCGTTCCCCTCGGCTCGTTATTCGCGTCGATGAGCACCACCGCATTTCGATCGAACCGTACGTAGCTGCCGTCGCTCCGCCGCGTGGGATGCTTCGTCCGCACCACCACCGCTCGCGCCACCCTGGCCCCCTTGTTCCCGGGCTTCATGAAATCACTCTTGGGCAAGGCCTTCTTCACGGCGCAGACCACAACGTCGCCTACGCCGGCCGTCTTCAACGAGCGCCTTCCAGACCTGCTCGTGCTGCCTCGCAAGACGCGGATCACCTGAGCCTGTTTGGCCCCCGTGTTATCCGCCACGTCAACCATCGTTTGCAGTTGCAGCATCTCGCAGCTAACCCGATTCCGCCGCCTGAGGCGGCAACTCGCTGGCGCCCTTAGCCACTATACGTACGAGACGCCAGTTCTTTATCTTCGACATCGGACGACACTCCATGACCTCCACCGTGTCGCCCACGCGCGCCTCATTACTTTCATCATGCGCGTGCACGACCATCCGACGACGGACGTACTTGCCGTACTTGAGATGCTTCGTCGTGTAGTCCAGCGCCACACGCACCATCTTGTCGCACTTGTCGGAGGTCACCAC